>JAFWCM010000034.1 GCA_017536885.1 Solobacterium sp. | reverse complement strand
GCCTTCTTCGCCTTCTTCCTCTTCGGGCGGAGGTTCCTCGAGGTATCCCTTCTTATACCATCCTTCGATGTAGTGATTCAGGAAGTCGTTATCCCTGACATCACTGCCGTAATCATCGATCGGAATGACGATCTTATTGCCCTCATCATCGAGATAATAACCGCCGTTATTATCCTGATAGTAATGGCGGACTGCCCGGTCACCCCATTTATTATAAATGTAATTGCCCTCTTCATCCGTCCAGTATTCCAGTTCCGTCTTCACTTCATCCCACGGGCAGGCTCTGGCGACGGCGACGGTGGTTCCGTTGTCCGCATAGAGGCATTTCTCCCGGTCGTTCATCAATATCCGGATGCGCTTGTAATCGTTGATGAGACCCATCGAAAAAAAGCTGCAGAAGAAGATTCCGCCGTCCCGCATGCGGATTTCCACCGCTTCCGGGTCATAGGAGAGCGGATACTGGATGACTTCCGCCATCTGTTCAATGACCTGGCGGTCGACTTCCGCAAACCCCGAAGTCAGAAGATGCGTCTCCTTCTCGTCATTGAAGCCGGTGATGAACGGGACCCTTGCAAGCATGCCCATGTAATCGCTGGTGAGATTGCATACACTGCCGTCGGTGAATAACAGGGTCGGCGCCTCGTTGTCATAGCGGTAGCCGATCGGCTGCTTTTCCTGGACCGTGATTTCGATGATGTTGTCTCTCAGCAATGCGACCTCCGCCTTGCCGATCACGGCATCGCTTTCGATTTTGGCGGCGATGGCGGTCGGAAACTGCAGGTAGAAAATATCGTTCAGCGAAACCTCGGAGATCTTCTGAATGTAGGATTTCTCGAGATAGTCGTTGCCCCGCACCGAAATCGCCCGGACACGGCTGGTCGGAGAGAGCACATACAGCGAGATCAGGAGCACCGCAGAAAGAAAAACACCCAGATAAAACAGCCGGTTCTGGGCACTTTCAAACTCCGCATTGTCCATCCGGACGGCGCGGTTTTCAAAAAAGGATTCGACGCTGGGCACCTCAGCCGGTTTTTCAGGTGTGTTGTTTTCTACCAATTAAATTTCTCTACTTCCATATGCAGGCGGACCTGATACTTCTGTTCCACCTGATCTTTGATCTCATTCACGAGCGTCAGGAAATCCTCGGCGCTCGCATTCCCTGCATTGACGATGAAATTGACATGCTTTTCGGAGACCATCGCGTCGCCGATCCGCTTGCCGCGGAAGCCGATCCCTTCGATCAGTTTCCATGCAGGAATGTCATCGGGGTTGCGGAACACACTGCCCGCACTCGGATAATTCAGCGGCTGGCTGTTCATCCGCCGCTCTCTTCTGCTCTCCATCAGTTCCCGGATTTCACTGGTATCGGACGGCGAAAGGCGAATCCGCACCGCCGCGATGATCCAGTCGGGATGACGCTGGAAAATACTGCTCCGATAGCCGAACTCACATTCCCTGTTGTCGAGCCATTCGTATCTTCCGTTCCGGTATATAAACACGCCGTCGATCACATCACTGATGCTGGAGCGGTAGGCTCCCGCGTTCATGAATGTCACCCCGCCGACGGTGGCGGGTATTCCCGAGGCAAACTCCAGTCCCGAAAGCCCGTTCTTCATCGCCTGGTATGCCAGGGCAATGATCGAACAGCCGGCCTGGGCGACCAGCGTATCCTCCATGAAAAAATAGTGATCAAATCTGTCGAGCCGGATGACCACCCCGTGAAACGGCTTGTCGGAACAGAGCAGATTGGATCCCTTTCCGATCACCTTGTAAGGCATCTTATGCTTTGTGATCAAGCACATCAGAGCATCCAGAGATACCGAGTCTTCGGGATACACCACATACGATGCGGGTCCCCCGATTCTCAGGGTTGTCATGGTTGAAAGCGGTATATCGCATTCCACTTCTCCGAACTCTTTCAGAAGTTCCAGAAAATCGCTCATTTACTGCATATCTCCTTCAGCCAGAAAACCATATTGTGAGCCGCGTGGGGTTTCGCCAGGGCGGCTGCGTTCTTCTTCATTTCCATTCTGGCTGTTTCATTTTCCATGAGCCCGGTGATATCTCCGGCCAGCCGCTCTGATGAAAGATCCTTTTCTTCGATCATCAGGGCAGCGCCGTTGTTTACGAGCTCCATAGCATTATATACCTGATGATTGTTCGGCACAAAAGGACTCGGAATCAGGATCGATGCGCATCCCGCCATCGTAAGCTCCGAAATCGTGGTTGCCCCGGCCCGGCATACCGCAAGATCACAGGAAGAAAGAACGAGAACCCCTTTGACATAAGGCACAATTTTCACGTTCTCCTTCCGGCATTTGAACTCATAGTCGTTTTTCCTGCCGGCGGCGATCAGCACCTGAAAGCCATCCATGAGTTCACAGGCCTGATCGATCACCTCCGACATCGTGGCGGAGCCAAGGCTTCCCATCATCACCGCCACATAGGGACGGGCGGGATCGATGCCGTAGCTGCGGATCAGATCATCGTCTTTCTGAAGATCAATCAATTCCAGCGTGCGGGGATTGCCCAGAACCCGGGTCTTATCGGGATCGAAATCCCGCTTCGAGCTCTCACAGGCAAGCTCCACCGCATCGGCGTATTTTCCGAGAAACACATTTGCCTTGCCGGCAAAGGAGTTCTGCTCGCTGATCATCGTCTTAATGCCGAGATGACTGGCCGCAAGAATCAGCGGCACCGAGATATAATTGCCGAATCCCACACAGGCATCCGGCTTCATCTCCTTCAGAAGCTTCCGGCATTTCAGATAGGCTTTGATCATGTTAATGCCGTATTCCACCTTATTGAGAAGCGACCCCTGGGTCGTCGGCAGATGAAGCGGGATAAACTCATAGCCCTCCTCCGGAATCAGGGTGGATTCCATCCGGTCATCACTGCCGATAAAGACGGTACGCACACCGTCCGCATTCAGTGCTTTTGCGAAGGAAAGCGCGGGATAAATATGACCGCCGGTTCCGCCGGCGGAAATCAGTACGAGTTTCATGAGATGATTTTAGCATAGCGCAGGCAAGTCATGTAAAATGGATGTCATGAAACGGATATTCCCTGCTCTGCTTTCTTCCTTACTGCTTACCGGTTGTTTTTCCCGTCCTCCCGTATCGGGAGAACAGCCGGTCACAGAGGCGGAAACGTACGGGGACATGGAGACGGAACAGCGGTACGCTGCCCAGTGCATCGACGGCTTTCTCTTCAGCAAGGACACCCTTCCCTCTTCCACTCCTCAGGGCTCTTCTATGACATGGAAGGTCCTGTCCGGAAAGGCATCGATAAATGACAACATCATCACCAAGGAAGACGGAGCTGAAGAGTATGAACCGCTGAGCCTTGAGGTGCAGTGGAAGGATCAGTCCCTGACCTTTTCCGATCTTACCTTGCTGGATGAAAAAGTCGGCTATGTCTGTGCTTACTTTACCGCTTCGGGAAGAGATAAGGAACAGCTGAAGCTCGCCTATACCTACAACAGCGTCTACTGGTTCAAGCTCAGACATGACCGCGGCATCCTGAAGCCGGGGATCGGGACCGGGCGGCTGCGCGATCCTTCGATCGTCCGCCGCAAAGGCGGCGGGTTTACCCTGCTGGCCACCCAGGGATATGACAATGACTCGATCTATGCCTATGACTCCGATCATCTGATCACCTTCGAAAATGAACGGGTGCTGAAACTCAACGCCTCCTCGGATGCGCTGCCGATGAGTGAAACGCAGGCATGGGCGCCGGAAGCCTTCTATGACGCTTATCTTGATACCTATGTCATCGTCTGGTCCTCGGTAAGAGACGGCGGCGTCTTCTATTCCACCAGCAAGGATCTCGAAACCGTCTCCTTGCCAAGACGATTGATGGATCCCGGCTATACGATCATCGATGCGACCCTGACCCGCACGAAGAACGGGTTTACGGCCCTGATCAAGGATGAGCGCGAACCCATGGAGGAACACTCCCAGCTCTTCCGCGGCACCGGCCTGACCTGGGATACGATCGACACCTTCTCCGAGCCGATCTACGAGCGCCATCAGGTGGAGGGACCGATGATTCAGAAAGCCATGGAAAAACCCGGATGGTACATCTTTGCGGATGACTACACCCGGGGTGCGTACAAATGTCTTTACAGCGGGGATATCGAACAGGGAAGCTTTCAGGAACTCGATGATCCTGAGCTTATGATTCCCCTGGAGAACCCCGCGCACGGCTATTCGATCGCCGTGACATGGAAGGAACTCGAGCGGCTCATGAATGCCTTTGACGGATACTGATCCGTCTTTTTTTATCAGTAGAGAGATGCGATCAGGCTCTCGAGTTCGGTATGGAATTCACCGATATGATAGCCGTCAATGAAGCGGTGGTTGACCTCGAGGGTCAGGTTGAGCTTGCGGTGGCCGTCGGATTCGGTCAGAAACTTCCCCCAGGAGACCCGGGGAACGGAATCATCCCGGTGGAAATCCCCTTCACTGGCAAGAGAGGTCAGCTGCACCCAGGGAATGCAGGTGATGAAGATCCGGTCCTTCCGCTCGCTTTCGAGATTGATGAAGCAGTCCTGCGCTTCCGAAACCTCCTTGGCCCGCACGGCAAAATGCTTCATATCTCCTTCCGGATCCATCGTGATGATGCGGAACTGATCTTCCCCGTTTCTGAGATCGGTAAAGCTCACGATCCTTCGGTCATAGAGCACCACCCCGTCTTCTTCGATCCCGTAGCGGAACTGCTCGGTGCGGTTGATCGCCTTATAAACCGCATAGATCATCGAGTAGTAAAACGAGATGCTGTACTTTTTGACATAGCGGTAAAGATTCGTCACATCAATGGAAAAAGTCACCATATAGAACGGATGTTCGAGGCGAGAATAGTAATTAAATATTTCCCTGTGCCGCCAGGTTTCAAGATCGATGGTCTGTGCAGTCATTTCTTTAACCCTTTAATTAATAATATACAAAATTCAGAAAATGTTCACAAAAAAATGTATGAAAAGATGTTGAAACTTTTCATGGGACGATTTACAATAATCTCGTCGCAGATTTAAATGCAACAAGAAAGGACAATTGATGAGAAGCGTCGATAGTAATGCCATTTTTATGGTAGACTACGAGACCGATACTTCCGTGGTCCGTGAATATGTAACAACCATTGATTACAATAAATTGCTCAGCGATGAACGCAATGGAATGATCAGAATCATGAACCATACAAGAATCGGCAGTAGTGCAGAGAAGGCTTAAGCCTTCTTTTTTTCTTCTGCCGTTTCCCTTCTCTTTCCTCCTGCATTTTCGCTCAGAAAGCCGATCTTTGTCATCCGTTCTTCAAACCATGCCCGCATGTATCGCCATGCATGCAGGAATACGAAAAAACCGGCAGCTGCCGGTCCCTCAGAATTCTGAATCATGCGTATTATTTATGACTTTGCCGGTTCAAAACTGACTTCCGGTTCCTGGATCTTCTTCACGCTGTCGCCATAGATGGTTTTGAAATCATCCCGCATGGAGATGACTTCAATCCCCTGCTCTTCATAGGATTTTTTCTTCTTCTCTCCGTCTTCCGCATTGCCGTATTCCCGTGCTTCATCATCGGCCACTACCATGTAGGAGGCGCTGCGGTACGGGTTGCCGGCGATCGTGTAGAGTTCCATCGCCAGATCTCCCGAGGAGTTTCCGAAAGCAAGCACCGGTTGCTGGCCGATCTCCCGGACGATCGCATCCACCTTGCTCATCTTGGCGTTTTCGCCGAAGTAGTTTCCGTCAAAGACCACCTTGTCTTCCTTCTGGAACGTGTAATCAGTATCAGCTTCGCCGCCCTGGTTCGTCGCGGTATAGCCGTACTCGGTGCCGATCACATTGGCAGCCGGGATATCCAGCGTTCCCTTGATAACTTCTCTTACGATGTTGCGTTCCGTGGCGGTGACGATATACAGGGTGAAGCCGTTTTTCTGCAGTACTTCAAACAGTTCCACCATCGGCTTATAATACGCCTCTCCCCGGGTCATGCCGTCAAATCCCCAGGCTTTGCTTTTCTTGAAACTGTCCACCATCACAGCAACTTCTTCCATCGTCATGCCTTTATAGGCAACGGCTGCGGCTTCGGCCTGGCGGGTGCTCATATTGCTGGGCTTTTCCTTTCCGGAAGCGTCGATGATCTCCTGGGCAACCGCCCGGATCTCCTCCGGGCTTTTCTCCTTAGCCTGATTCAGCACATAGTCCGCAAAGACCATGTATTCAAAACAGAACGGATAGGTTTCGCACATCAGGGTACCGTCGAGGTCAAATACAGCAATCCTGTCCTTTTCGGGAATAAAGTCCGGGGAGGAACTGTCGGTCACCGCCCGGAGATAGGCACTCAGGGATTCCGCCGCATGTGAGCCATCCGTCCAGTACTGGGAAACCTGTGCCGGTGCTGTCTCTTCTTTCTTCTCCGCTTCGGGTGTCGGGGAAGCAGCGGCAGCCGGTGTTTCCTGAACCGCCGGGGCAGCCGTCGTTTCCGGCGCATTGCTCACTGCCGGCAATGCCTGTGGTTTTTTCGCACATGCACAGCAGAGAGAGAGGGTCAGAACCATCATGGATCTTATTAACAGTTTCATAGTCTTTTACCTTCTTTCGCAAATGTTCTTATTATATACTTCCTGTCCGGGAAAAACCTGCGGATTGCAGAAAAGCAGTTATGGTTGGCGGAGCTGTTCCATCCGGCTCCGGTAGCGCTTCAGCACATCCTCGAGCACTTCCTCTTCGTTCAAAGAGAGATCGCTGAACAGAGCGAGCAATGCAAAGAGCGTATCCCCCGCTTCTTCGAGAAGTTCATCGGTGATCACCGCCTTGCGCATGCCATAGTCGGTGCTCATCAGAACCGCTTTTCCGAGTTCTCCGGTTTCCGCCACAAAATCGATAAAACGGGACTGGATATCCGTTTCCAGACCGAATTCATGAATAAAGGCACTGACCTTATCCTGCATGTCTCCCTCCTTTTTTCACCGGCGAGAACATCCCCCGGTTGTATTCCTCAAAGCGATAGGGATCTTCGATCCGGTATCCGATCCGGCCGCGGGAGAGAATGCCCTTGTCGCACAGCATGTTAAGGCAGCGCTCTGCCTGACGCTCGCCGATCGAAAGCTCCCGGCACATCTTCGGGATATCGAGTGCGTATTCCCGGTCGGTTCGGTTGGCTGCGATGTAGGTGCAGACCTCATATTCCAGCGGATACTTCTGGAAATAGAACGAATTCATTGCCTGATCGATGCTGGAGGCAAAGGTGGATGCGAGATATCTCAGAAACGGCGGCTGGTCGAGAAGAACGCGGCGGTTGATCTCAAAGGGCATCGCGATCACGGTCGCTTCGCTCTCGGTGACCGCCCGGATATGGGAGGTGCTGTTTTTGCGGAACAGCGCGGTGTCGTCGAAAATGCCGCGGTCGCAGAACCGTCCCACCAGCAGTCCCTTCTTGCCTTCCGCCGGAATCAGGGTTCTGACCTGGCCTCTGACAAGAAACAGAAGATCATCCATCTTCTGTCCGTCTTCCAACAGGATTTCCCCTTTTTCACATTCCAGAATGCCGGGATTGACGATATCCTCCGCCTGAATTCCATACTCTTTCAGCAGTTCGTTTTCTTCGTCGCGTATCTGTCTTTTTTTCATGAATTCATTTTAAAACACAATGCCGGCATGCGCAAAAAAACAGACGGGATGAACTCGCCTGTTCTGAAGAAATCCTTTGCATGAATCAGACAATCGGGATATTGTGGCGGTCGAGGATGCCCTTGATCTCCTTGGTAAGCACCCGGCTCATCTTGCCGCGGGAAAGCTCGGGAACTTCCGCCGTGACCTCACACTCGAGGCCATGATTCAGCGTGCGCACCCCGCGGAAGACGGGATCGCTGATCAGTTCGCGGTGCCTGTTTTTCATGCCCGCAAACTCTTCCGCAAAGATCTTTTCGAGATCGTCGATGTTCACCGCAGCCGGCAGCGTGAAGATCACCGTCGAGAAGCTGTTCTTGGCGGAGAGGTTGACGATATTGGTCATATTGCGGTTGTTGATGAGCTTCTCATCGCCATAGAGGGAAAGGATCTTCGTCGTGCGCATGCCGATCTGACCGATGCGTCCCTGATAGCCTGCCACATCCACGACATCCCCAACCTGCACATCCCGTTCAAAGACGATGAAGAGTCCGGCGATGATATCGGTGATGAGATCCCGGGCGCCGATCCCGATGGCGACGCCGATGATGCCGGCGCTGGCCGCTAGTTCTTCGGGATTGAATCCGAAGTTGATGAGACACATGCAGATGCTGTAGATCACCGCGATATACTTCAGCGCACTGCGCAGCAGCCGCGTGATCGTCTCCACTCTCTGATCGCCGATCTCACCCAGTTTCCGAAGCACCCACCGCAGGAAGGTGACGACGACGGCAGTCTCTGCGATTATCTCGATACTCGCATTCAGGGCGAAGATATTGAGACCGCGCAGGGTCTTGAGATAGGACAGGCTGCGGAAATAGTAGTTGCCGCCGCCGGAAGTGCCGGTCAGGAAAATCGAGATGTAGATGATGCCGATCAGAAACAGCATGAAGCCGAGAATCGAAGCGATCTTGTCATGGGTGGTTTTGCGCAGCCATTCACTCGTGCTTCCGAAGATGAGGCTGCGGATGAAGCCGAAAAGTTTATCGGTTTCCTTCTGAACCTTCTCTTCTTTCCGGCTGCTCTTTTCGAGAAGATCGGCACTGATCAGCTCTTCCATATCGGAAACATAGATCACTTCTCTGCCGTCTTTTCTCTCGATCCGCATCCGGTACATCAGGATCGAAGCCATCACGATAAACAAGATAAGAACAAACAGCACATACAGTCCGCGGCCGAGATACACCGTGGAATAGGAATGAATCAGATAGATCAGGGTATTGTTGATCAGTTCGCCTCTGGCATAGCAGCGCTGTCCGTTCAGGGTATGAACGCCGAAATACGGTGTGACAAACGATTCTTCCGACAGGCCGAAACGAATCGCATCTTCATCCTGCCTGTCCGAGAACGGACTGTAGATCACAAGTTTTGTCTCGGGATCGACAGCCACAAAGTCAAGCGCCTCCCCGGCGACGGAAAAACTCAGAACATTGCCGAGGGAATAGCTGTTGTCAATCAGATTGAGCACGGTATCATCCAGCGCGGTTTCCAGATACCCGATCGTTTCATTGTCAGCTCCCATCATGACCGACACGATGCGGACCGTGCTGGCGCCGTCGGCGTAGATGTTCTTCGCCGGCCCGGCAAGCACCGTGACGCCGGAATAGCGGATGTCATTCAGGGAATAGAACGGATCCTCGATATCCTCCGGGAATGCGAGGTTCCTGACGCCGTCGGTCGTGATCAGCGCATTGGCGTCTTTGTCATAGACCGCGGCATAGAGAAGTCCGAAGATGCGGCGGATGTCCTCCAGCGTCTCCTTGTTCACAAGTGAGGAATCACCTGCGAAGAATTCCGCCAGGACCCGGGCATTGTTCTCATCCTTGGTGAGATAATCTCTTTTGTGTTTTTCATCGTTCTTCTGGCTGTCGAGAATATCCTCCTTGAGATTTTCGAGAATTTTCTCATCATCCATGACATTGGCGGAAAGACAGCACAGGGTCTGGGTATAATACGAGATCAAAGAAATCCCAAGACACGCGACGATCAATGCGACGGAGATCTTGCGGTGAACGACCTCCGGTGCCAGGTCGGGACTTCCGGGATCCTGCAGAGCTGCCTGGCGGATATAGAAGACAAACAGGCCCAGCGTGATCATCGCAAACGAGAAAAAAGAATAGATCACCAGGCTGATCATCATCTGCGACAGGATATCCGACCAGGGAATACTGCAGAGATAGATTTCATAGCGGTCGCTTTCGTTATGATTATGAATCATGAGATACGCCGCGCCGTCGATTTTCGCCAGGCAGAACTCGGCGCTGATCTGATTCACGCTGACCGGTCTCATCGGGGTGATGGCCTCGTACCAGGGTCCGGATTCCTCCAGGGAGAAACTGCTGTCCTTTGTGAGGACATTACCGTCTTTGTCCACCGCATAGGCGCGGATCTGATTTTCCTCATTGCCGGAAGAACCGACCGAGCGGATCACCTGCTCCGGCGAAAGGAAGGATGCGAAGATCCGGTCAGCCATCTGATCATCGGCCATGAAGAGAATCGAGCCGTCGGAGAGCTCCCGGAAATAGACGTTGATGTCATCGATCGTGATCCGGTTTCCAACCGCCGAAGGAATCATTTCCTTAAGATCCCTCAGACTGCATTTTTCCAGCAGCCGGTCCATCAGTGAGCGGTCGCTGTACTCAGAGAGCAGAATTCTTCCGTCCGGCTCTTCCATGAAAAAGGTCTCATCCGGGAACTGATTGCCGGCATACGCAAGCAGTTCGCTGTTTTCTTTCGCCGCATGGTCACGGTAATAGCTCACGTAGCTGAGCGTCTCTACGGAAGAAGCGGCGATGAGATCCGATCCCTGATCCGATACGAGCGCTGCCCGGTTCATGGAATCGCTGAGACTCTGCGACTGCACGGCCAGATTGCGGACTACCTTCTGCACGAACATATTGAAAAGCGCGGCACCGAGAATGACGGAAGCGATGACGCTCAGAAGCAGTGCTGTCACTATTACTTTTCTGGAGGTGATGATTTTCTTCTTTCCCGTTTCCCGGGAAACATCCGGCTGATTATGTTTCATTTTCATCCCCTGTTCATGCGTTAATTATACCAAAGCGATCACTCCGGAAAACACGGCAAGTCATAAAACGATCCCGGCGGGGGATCGTTTTCAGTACGGATTTCTCTCTGGCTCTCAGAGCGACTTTGCGAAATTGCGGATCTCTTCGAGTTTGGCTTCCGATTTGTTTTCATCGCCGCCGGCGGTGATGATTCCGGCATCTTCAATGCCCATGTATGCCATCATCGCCTTGTAGGACGAAATCGCACCGTCATAGGGACTCGCAGAAGCAGAACTCAGAAGCAGTGCGGCTTTGGTCGCCTTCGCCGGTTTTCCGATGCAGTAGACGCGCTGAATCGCAGCGGAAAGCTGAGCGGTCATATCGAAGTAATAAATCGGGGATGCAAGAACAATCATGTCGCTTTCAAGGTATGCAGGCATGACCTTTTCCATATCATCCTTCTGAATGCACTTGCCTTCTCCTTTGGTGTGACAGTACTCACAGCCAAGGCATCCGTTGATCTTCATGCGTCCGACGTGCAGAATCTCTGCCTGATGACCTGCGGCCTGTGCGCCTTCGCAGAATGCGGTGCACATCGCAGCTGTGTTCCCGTTTTTCGGGCTTCCGTTCAGAATGGTGATTTTCATGTTCAATTTCCTCTTTCATGAATGTGAACATTGTTTTTGTCTGATTATCCAAGCGCAACATCCAATATCATCATCAGGACAAAGCCCAGCGCAAAGGCAACCGTCCCGAGATTGGAGTGTTCCCCTTCCGACATCTCGGGGATCAGCTCTTCCACCACGACATAGAACATCGCTCCCGCCGCAAACGCAAGAAGATACGGCAATACCGACACTACGGCACTCGCCGCCGCAATCGTAAGCAAGGCCGCAATCGGCTCCACCGCTCCCGAGAGCACTCCATACCAGAACGTCTGCGTCTTCGGCATCCCCTCCGCCAGTAATGGCATCGACACGATCGCTCCTTCCGGAAAGTTCTGCAGAGCGATGCCAAGGGCCAGGGCAAACGCCGCTGCCAGGCTCACGCCGTTTTCTCCGGCGGCCCAGCCGGCATAGACGACGCCGACCGCCATTCCCTCCGGAATGTTGTGCAGTGTTACGGCAAGGATCAGCTTCGTCGTCCGCTTCAGTGAGCTCTTCGGTCCTTCGGTCTGATTGTCCATATGCATGTGCGGGGTGACATTGTCGAGAAACAACAGAAAGCCGATGCCGAAAAGAAAGCCGACGGCAGCGGGAAGAAATGCCAGTTTTCCGAGCTTCTCTGAACTCTCGAGCGCCGGCTGAAGCAGGCTCCAGAACGATGCGGCGACCATGACGCCGGCCGCAAATCCGGTCAGGCAGCGCTGCACATTGGCGGAGATTTCATCCTTGAGAATAAATACCATGCCAGCCCCGAGACATGTCCCGAGAAACGGGAGAAGAACTCCTGTCAGAATCTGAATGTTCATACGTCTGTTTCCTGTTCTGTTTTATGATCCGGATAATACACGAACTGTAAAACTCATACCGCTTTGCTTAGGATGCGCATCTCGCGAATGAGATCTGTTGTTGTATTTTCAGCATATCACAGCCGGGCCGTTTCCCTGCATGCCATGCATCGCTTTCCTGTCTTCCGGAAACGGAAACCGGCATTTCTCCCAGGAGAGCCATGCCGGTTTGTCTTTCTTCTGTTTTTCTCAGAGCTGCCGAAGCAGCTAGTTCTGAACCCCGGACTGAAGCTGAAGTCCGTCGGCCTGCCGGCCAAGATCGGTGATGATTGTCTGCAGTCCTGCAAGTACTTTTTCATTCGCCGTGAATTATCCTCCTGTGATGACAAAACCTGTCATACCCTGCTTTCATTATCGGGACGAGGAGCAAAGCGCAAAAGACAGAACCCCGGCGAAGGTTCTCAGAGTGAGAGAAATCCATGCATTCCTCTCATTCAGAACAGATACTTCCGCAGGGGTTCGGGAAGAGCGCTTTCATACATGTCCGGCAGTTCCCGGCTGTGAATCCCGGTCATGTTCAGAAGAAAGGAATCATAGCCGCCGGTATGGGTCAGAAGATTGGCGAGGTAGTCCCGGTGCTCCGAGAAATACGCCGCCGAGCTTTCCGGCGTTTTTCGCCAGGAGAGCGCATCCCCCTTGAGCTGATTCAGAATCTGCTCGAGATCCTGCGCATAGCTCCAGGCGATGAGATCGTACTTGTCGCTGAACTGGCGGTAAAAAGTCGACTGGGAATAGCCGCAGTTTTCGATGATCTCCTCTTCACGGTGATCCTGTCAATCGCTTTCTCCATTGCCAGCTCCCGGAACGAATCCGCGAGAATTTCCTTTGCCGTCTTCGGTTTCATGCATGTTCTCCCGGTGAAATGAAAAACAGGAAGGCCTCACCGGTCTTCCTGTATGATCTGATTCAGTTTTTCTTCAATTAACTCACTTCCGTCCCTGGTCACCGCCGATACCGGAATGCAGGATTCCCTGGGAATCCCCAGCGTCTTTGCGATGATGGAAAGAGAACGGATCTGCTGGTTGCGGGAAAGCTTGTCGGCTTTCATGCATGCAGGGATCAGGGCCAGGCCCGCGCTTTCCGCATACTGCTTCATCAGCTGGTCGTCGTCATTGGGAACGCGGCGGATATCCAGCACGAGAACCAGCGCTTTCAGCTGCTTGCGCTTGCGGATATAGGGATCGATGAGATCGCTGAACTGCAGGACGCTCATCTCGCCGCCTTTGGCGTATCCGTAACCCGGACTGTCGCAGTATACCACCCTGTCGTCGACTTCAAAGAAGTTGAGCAGCCTTGTCTTGCCCGGGGTCTTGCCCGTATAGGCGAGCTTCTTCCGGTTGGTGAGCAGATTGATCAGACTGCTTTTTCCGGCGTTGGAGCGGCCGGCGAACATGATCTCGGGGAGATCGCTGTCCGGCCAGCCGGATTCATCCGCGGCGGAGGAAAGCAGTTTTGCCTCATGGTACTGCATCAGCGCACCAGCGCTTCCTTCAGCACCTGCGACATCGTCTCTACCGGCACAAAGGCCACGTTGTCTCTGACTGCCTTGGGCACATCATCGAGATCTCTGAGATTTGCCTTGGGCATCACGATCCTGGTAATGCCGGCGCGGTTGGCTGCCAGGGATTTCTCCCGCAGGCCGCCGATCGCAAGCACGTTGCCGCGCAGTGTCACCTCTCCGGTCATCGCAAGATCGCTGTGCACCGGGGTGTTGCTCAGGGCACTGACCAGGGCAGTGGTCATTGTCACACCGGCACTCGGGCCGTCTTTGGGCACCGCACCTTCCGGCACATGGATATGAATGTCATGCTTTTCGAAGAAGGCCGGATCGATCTTGAGCTCTTTGGCATGCGCCTTGACATAGTCGAGCGCGATCTCGGCGGATTCCTTCATGACATCGCCGAGTTTGCCGGTCATGATGAGACCTCCCTTACCCTCAAAGTAGTTCACTTCGATCGAGAGCACATCGCCGCCGAAGCTCGTATACGCAAGGCCGGTTACGACACCGATCTGGTTCTTCTTCTCCTTGACGCCGTATTCATACATCTGCTTGCCGAGCCATTCGTTGATCAGCTTGGCAGTGACGGTGATCGACTTCTTCTCATTGCTGAGGATTTCCAGCACCGTCTTGCGGCAGAGGCTGCCGATCGCCCGCTCAAGCTGGCGGACGCCTGCTTCTCTGGTGTAATGGCGGATCAGATAGAGGATCTCCTTCTCCTTGAGATGGAACTGTCCCGGCGTGAGGCCGTTGGCCTTGAGCTGCTTGGGGATCAGATGATCGATCGCAATCTGCACCTTGTCGACTTCCGTGTAGGAAGGAAGTTCGATGATCTCGAGACGATCCTGCAGAGGTGCGGGAATATTGTCGAGATAGTTGGCGGTTGCGATAAAGAGCACGTTGGAAAGATCATACGGCTCTTCCAGATAGTGATCCGAGAAGAACTGGTTCTGTTCGGGATCCAGCACTTCGAGCAGCGCCGAGCTCGGATCGCCCTTGTAGTCCATGCCCATCTTGTCGATTTCATCGATCAGGAACACCGGGTTGATGACGCCGGATTTCTTCATGCCCTGAATCACCCGTCCCGGCAGTGACCCGAGATATGTTCTGCGGTGGCCGCGGATCTCCGCTTCGTCTCTGACGCCGCCCAGCGACATCTTGACAAACTTACGGTCAAGACATCTTGCGACGGACTTGGCAAGCGAGGTCTTGCCGACACCCGGAGGGCCGACGAGACAGATGATCGGCGAGTTGAGATTGCCTGTCATCTGCTTGACGGCAAGGTATTCCATGATGCGCTGCTTGACCTTTTCGAGGCCGTAGTGATCCTCATCGAGAATCGCCCGGACGGCTTTGAGATCGCTGTTGTCCTCGGTCTTCTGCCACCAGGGAACCTTGAGCAGCCAGTCGAGATAGGTGCGCTCCACCGATGCCTCACCGCTTCCCGGCGGCAGCATCTCATAGCGGGCGAGCTCTTCCTTCGCCTTCTCCTTAACGTGGTCGGGATACGGGTTCTTTTCGATCATCTCGCGCATCGATGCGACATCGTCGGTGATGTTCGATGTATCGCCGAGCTCTTCCTTGATCGCCTTGAGCTTTTCCCGCAGATAGTATTCCTTCTGCCCGTCATTCATCTGTTCCTTGACCTTGTCGTTGATCGAGGATTCCAGACGCGAGAACTGCTGCTGCTTTTCGAGTTCGGCGATGATCTGAACCATGCGTTCATTGACATCGGCCGTTTCGAGGAGCTTCTGCTTCGCGGGGGTATCCAGAGGGAAATACTGCGCGAACTGGTCGGTCAGAACGGTAGCGCTGACACCCTGGCTCAGCTGCGAGATGATGTCCGTAGGAAAGGCGCTGGCAAGATTGGATACCTTCTCGAATTCCGAGATCACCCGTTTGACAAGCGCGAGCTCCTCCATATGCGTTCCCGCGATATCATCCATCGGAACAACACTGGCATACATGATATCCGGGCTGTCTTCCAGTTCGCTGAGCGAAGCGCGCTTCATGCCGGTAAAGGTAACCCGCATGAATCCCTCCTTGCGGCGGACGATCTTTATCTTGGAAAGGGTTCCGACCCTGTAGAGATTTTCGGCTGTGGGATTGTCGACCATGATGTCGTTCTGACAGACAATCCAGACCATGGAATCATAGTTTGCACTGGCCTCATTGATCGCATTGAGTGATTTCTGACGGCCGACTTCAATCATGACATCCTGCCCCGGGAATACGATGATTCCCCTGGTGCAGATGACCGGTACTCTGACACTGACTCCGTTAATTCCTGCCATGCTATACCTCCGTTTCTTTTCTTCTTGTACAAAATAAGACGCCGGGCGTCTTATTTTTGCATATTGTTATTCTTCCGTGCGCTGTGCGTTTTCTTTGACGAAATCATGCGCCTTCTGATTCAGAATGTCCTGCTTCAGCATATCCGGGGACAGAACGCTCTTGATTTCATCCACCGTGGAGGAATACATCTCTGCAACAGCAGCGTACTCCTTCTCGATGTCTTCTTCCGTCACTTCCAGGCCTTCCGCTCTTGCGATCGCCGCAAGGGTCAGACGGACTCTGAGATTGCGCTCGGCATCCTCATGATAGCCGGCCTTGAGATCGGATTCGCTCTGGCCGAGCATCTTCAGATACTGATCCGGATTCATGCCGTACTGAGCGAGCTGGCTCGTGAACTGATGGAAGATATTGTTCGCTTCTTCCTCGATCATGACTTCCGGCACATCGATTTCGGAGGCAGCCGCAACATCCTTCAGAAGCTGCTCATCGGCTTTTCTCTCCGCTTCCGCCTTCCGGTTGTTTTCAAGGCGTTCTCTTACGGTTTTGCGGAGATCCTCAACGGTCTCTACGCCCGGAGCGTTGATATCCTTCGCAAAATCATCATCCAGTTCGGGGAGCACACGGCGCTTGACCTCGTTGACTCTGACCTTGAAAACCACCGCAGCACCGGCAAGCTCTTCGCTGCCGTAATCCTCGGGGAAGGTCAGGTTCAGTTCCTTTTCCTCACCGGCAGATGCGCCGATCAGCTGATCTTCAAATCCCGGGATGAAGGTTCCGCTGCCGAGAACCAGGTTATAGCCGTCGGCCTTGCCGCCGTCAAACGGTACGCCGTCCTTGAATCCCTCATAGTCGATATTGACGGTATCGCCCTTTTCTGCCGGGCCGTCAACGGTTTCGACTTCCGCATATCTGTCACGCATCTGGTTGATTTCGTGTTCGAGATCCTCTTCGCTGACCTCGGTCTTCTCCAGATGGTACGGAAGATTCTTATATTCACCGAGCTTCACTTCCGGCTCAACCGTGAAGATGAATACCACATCCACGGAATCCCCGCTCATGTTGCGCACGTCGAGAGACGGGCGGCTTACGGGTTCGAGTTCCTTTTCCTTCAGCCCAAGAGCAAGCCATGCATTCGCATTGTCCTCAACTGCCTGATAGCGAATCTGCGTATCATCGACATACTTCCTGAGAACGTTCCTGGGAACGGATCCTTTGCGAAATCCCTTGATCGTCACATTTTTTGCGACTTTGTTAAAGGCCTTCTCCTGTGCCTTCTTCCATTCCTCACCGCTGATCGTTACGACCAGTTCGCCTTCGGAATGCTCTTTTAATGTCCATTCTGCCATATTTCTGACTCCTTTTATTTCATAATGACCTGAAACAGTATACCAGTTTTTCCTGTCACAGACCACCGAATCATCAACGAATTTCGCATCCGTTTAGCACTCTATCACTGAGCCTGCTAACAGTATACTTACAGTACTTAGCACTGTCAATAACAAAGTGCTAAGATCCCTGCCTTGTTTTTTCCTTCCAATTTGCATTCATCGCCTCTTCCAGTTCGCTTCTCACTTCTTCAAACAGCATCTCCCCCTCTTCCTTCTCATAGGATACGGGCAGAGCCATGAAGCATTTTCCGATCAGGATCGTCTTTGCCAGCTCTTTCATCGAAGGCTCCTTCATATAGTGCTTCTGCAGGCGCTGCCAGGCATCGAGAAACCCCTCGCTGCGGAAAACCGGCGTCAGGGCATCGCCGAAGAAGGTATATTCCACCCCGTCTTTCGTATAGACAAACTCCTCGGCCACTTCCTGTTCCGCAAGCCCTTCCATGATTATCGCGGCCGCTTCGGGAAGCGGATCCTTCGAAAGCCAGGTGCGGATCTCTTCCGCGATCGCCCTGAGGTTTCTCTCACACAGAAGATCCGCAGCCCTGAGCTGGCTCTGCGGTTTTCCCCTTAACATGTTCAGAAGCTTTTCCAGAGAGACTTCCGTTGGTTCCTTTTTCTCGCTCTGGCGGTAATTCAGCTCCTTTTCGAGCTCTTTCAGAGATTCTTCGGCATCTTTTGGAATATAGGGCATGGAAAACTCCTTTTTCAGAAGATACCCCGCTTCCTCGAGATCGCCATGTTTTAAAGCTGTTCTGATCTCTTCGATCACTTCATCATAATATCCCATAAAAAAACCACCTTTCAGTGGCAGATCAAGCGTCCTTGAACGGACTCGAACCGTTGACCGTCCGCTTAGAAGGCGGGTGCTCTATCCAGCTGAGCTACAAGGACAGCGCACTTATGATAGCAAAACTCCCCGGAATTGACAAGAACCAACGAGTTAATTTGCGCCAAGAGGCACATATTCCTTCCAGCAGGCGTCAATCTTTTCACCTTCCAGGGTGAGAATCATATAGCCGGGTTCCCTGCCGTCCCGGTTGTGCCAGATACTGCCGGGATTCAGACACCTGACCCCGTCGACCTCGGCGTCGCAGTAGACGTGGGTATGACCGAACAATGCGATATCGCAATGCCGTTTTCGCGCTTCTCTTGCGATATATTTGTAATTGCCGTAATACACAAGATGGGTGCCGTGGTTCATATAGATGCGGTGATCGCCGAGATCGATGACGCGGGAATCCGGGACATCATAAAAATCGTTGTTTCCCCGCACCTGGGCATAGGGGCCGTACGGACGGACGGGTTCACGGCTGTCGCCGAGATGGAAAAAGAAATCGCAGTCCTTCTCGATCACCGGAAGATCCCGGATCGGTTTCATTCTGCTGTGGTTGTCCGAAACCACGCAGATGCGTATCACTGGTGTACTCATAACACTGTCATTATATGGGAAAAAGATGGAAAATCCGCCCTTAAACAGATAAAATATCTTCAGGAGATCCGTTTTATGCAAATCAACCTGTATCCGTATAACCTCTATGTCCTGTATGCGGCCGCATTTGCCCTGCTGGTTTTTCTGGTTCTCACCGCCGTGCATCTTCTCAAAGATATGAAGATTCTGGCCGGGATGGCACCTCAGCTCGAGGAGATCGGCAAAAAATCCATCAGGCTGAACGAAACCTCACAACAGGCATCGGCTGCGATTGAAAGCGGAATCAGCGGCGCCAAGACGATTATCACCGTCATGCTTACCCTCTCCCTGCTGAAGAAAACCTACGACAGCCAGGATCAGAAAGGCATCAAAGGCATCAACAAGGCCGCCGCCGAGATGATCCAGCAGAGAAGCGATGAAGCCAAACTGATCAACCGGATCCGAAAGAAGATATGAAAGACGAAGCGAACCGCTTCGTCTTTTTTCATCTTTTTTTATTCTCTGATTCTCGCCTTGTAGCGGGCAAAGGTCAGGCCGCTTTCATGAATGGTGTGGGCGAGATCGGTTCCGATATAGCGGTAATGCCAGGGCTCGGCGTCATGATAGGTCATGATCACATCATCCCTGTTCCAGGTCTGTACAAACCCGTACTTCCATGCATTCTCCTCGAGCCACTCCGACTGGATCGTTTTATCGAAATACGCGTTTTCAATGCCGTCCACCATGAAGTCTACCGCAAGGCCGAGTTGATGTTCGTCATGGCCCGGCTTTTCCGCTGTTCTCAACAGCGGGTTCTGCCCTTTCTGCAGTGCACTGCTGTAGCGAAGGCTCTGATCGCGGTGGGAGACATAGCCCTCCTGCACCATCAGGCCGGCACAGGCCCGGGTGGAAGAAAGCGAGGTGCGCATCCCCGAACAGAGTGAATTCAGGGCGGAGTTGACGCTTTCGTGAATCTCGACCGGCATGTCGTTTCTTGTCGGGATTCCGCTGATCAGCGTCAGCTGCGGAGCGCGGGTGCTTACGGTGTGAAAGGCATCGAGCCAGGTATCGGGATTGAAGGCGTAGGTGACCAGTGTTGCCGCCTCTTCGTCGGGATCGCTGATCCAGGCGTGAATGTCATCATAGGTATAATTGTTGTCCAGCAGGTATATCTCCAGCTGATCGACGCTCATGATATTGCGCGTCTCCTCCACCATCTTCACGATGTTGGCGGGAGATTCATCCCACTGGCTGATCGAAAGCTGTTTGTATTCCGCCGCGTGATAGATCGAAAACCCCTCTTCCTGGATATAGGCGATGAACATGTTGGGAGGAATGCTGTATTCGATGATGTATTCGATTTCCTCCTGGTTGAGATACTTGCGGATTAAGGCACGGCTGGTCTCATCGCGGTACGGATAGCGGGCCAGAGGATCATAATTCATGTTCATGTACTGCAGGCAGATCACGGAAAAAGCAACGATGAAAAGCACGAATACCGCGGTCCAGAACTGCTTCTGTTTTCCTTCAAGGGTTGTGACCTCGTACATCACTGAGATTATATCATTCCTCATGGAGTGCCTCATATACATTGCGGGCGATCTGCTCGCTGACAATCCCCGCGATTTCCTCGACGGAAGCTTTCTTCAGACCGCCAAAGCCCCCGAAGGCCTTGAGCAGTGCCCGCCGGCGCTTGGGTCCCACGCCCTCGATCTCATCGAGGACGGAGCTGGTCTGTGCCTTGGAGCGCAGCTTGCGGTGATAGCTGATCGCCCGGCGGTGCACTTCATCCTGCATCCGCGTCAGCAGGAAGAAGAGCGCGCTGTCCTTGGGGATATCAAACACCTGCCCATCCGTATCCATCAATGCGCTGGTGTTGTGATGGTCATCCTTAACCAGGCCCATGATCCGGATCGTATCGGAAAGAGACAAAGCGTCGAGGATCTCTTTGGCGGCTTCGATCTGCGTCCAGCCCCCGTCCACCAGCAGGGCGTCGGGCATCTGGCCGTTTTCTTTCAGCAATCGGAAATAGCGGCGGTAGACCGCTTCCTTCATGGAGTCCACATCGCTGTTTCCGGTATGGAGCTTATACAGGCGGTAGTCCTTGCGGGACGGCAGGCCGTCCTGATAGACCACCAGCGCCGAGACGGTAAAGGTGCCGGCGGTATGGCTGTTGTCGAAGAGTTCGACCCTCCGCATCGGCTGCCCGCTCAGGGCATCGAGTTCCTTTAACGCCTCTTCTCTTGCCGAGGCCTGCTGTTCGACGACATCGAATTTGAGATCGAGCTGCTTCTTGGCGTTTTCCGTGCACATCTCGATTAGGCGCCGCTTATATCCCCGCATGGGCTGAGACACCTCACACCCCAGCACTTCGCCAAGTTCCTTCACCTCATCTTCCTGCATGGTCATCGGCACAAAGAGACGGGTCTTTGGATGGTTTTCGTAATACTGCAGAAGGAAGGAGATAAACTCCTCTTCCGCCTCCCCATACAGCGGCGAAAGCCGGAACTCCTTGTTCAGCACCGTTCCCCGGCGCACGAGAAATCCGGTGACGGCGATATATCCCCGCTCGGCATGCCAGGCGAAGACATCAAAACTCGACTGATGAACCTTTTCGATATTCTGGCTTTCGCGGGTGATGCGGGAGATCGATTCGAGAAGATTCCGGTATTCCATAGCCTGTTCGAATTCCATCGCCTCGCTGGCATCCATCATCTTCTTTTCGAGCAGCTGGCGCACCCCGGCGGTATCGCCGTTGAGAAACGAAACCGCCTTCTCGGTATAACTGCGGTACTGCGCCGGGTCAACCTCATACTGGCACATGCCGGGGCACTGCCCCATATGGTAGTAGAGACAGACCTTGTCGGGCATCTTATCGCATCTGCGGAACGGGTACAGGTTCTGAAGCAGCTTCTGGGTATCCCGGGCGGCCGAGGCATCGGGAAAGGGTCCGAAGTATCTTGCCTTGCGGTCCTTCTTCATATCCCGGGCAATCGTTAGGCGCGGCCACTCTTCATTGGTCAGCTTGATATAGGGATAGGAGCTGTCATCCATGAACTGGATGTTGTATCTCGGCCTGTGCTTTTTGATCAGGTTGATCTCGAGCACCAGGGCTTCCGTCTCGGTCCGTGTCACGATGAAATCGAAGTCCTCAATCTCACTGACCATCTTTGTGGTCTTGAAGTCATGGACTCCGGTAAAATACTGATTCACCCGGTTGTGAAGATTCTTTGCCTTGCCGACATAGATGATCTCGCCGGCCTTGTTCTTCATCTGATAGCTTCCGGGTTCTTCCGGCAGATTTGCCAGTTTTGCCTTGATATATTCTCTGTCCATCAGCGATTCAATACTACCACCGTTGCGCCGGTTCCTCCCTCCGAAGGCATGCCGAGATGAAATTCCTTCACGGAGCGGTCTTTCGAAAGAACCTCATGCGCCATTTTTCTCAGGGCACCCGTTCCGTCGCCGTGGATGATCCGCACCTGGGCGAGTCCGGCAAGCTTTGCCTGATCGAGGTAATCCAGCAGTTCTTCCCTTGCCTCATCCGCCCGCATCCCGATAAGATTGCATTCCATCGAGACGGAGCACGGAATCTCAACGCTCGTCATCCGCATCGGCGCTTCCTTCACCTCGGGCAATATCTTCAGGCTCAGCCGCACCTGGCTGGGCGGCACTTTCATCTTCCGGCCGTTGACGGAAATCAGAAGATCCTTCTTTCTGACCTTGAGCACCTTTCCGATTCCGCCCAGGGTAACGAGTTCCACCACATCGCCTTCGCGGAATCCCTCCCGGCGCTCTTCCAAAACCGAAGACGAAGGTTCGACGATCTTATTCAGCTGCCGTTTCTTTTCGAGCAGTTCATGATATTTCACCTTTTCGGAAGAAGCGCGCATCTCCTTCAGAATCCGCTCCGCTTCGAGGTTTGCCTCTTCGACGATCTCGGCGGCTTCGCGGCGGGCTTCATTCAGGATGTCTTCCTTCTTCTGCGCGAGCCTGTCGTTTTCTTCCTTGAGATGTTTCTGGTATTCCTTCATGCCGGCAAGGGTCTCATCCATCTTCTGGTTTTTGACTCTTGCCTCCATTAACTGCGCTTCGAGCTTCTCCATCAGCGTCTCTTCATCACTGCGCGACTGATCTTTCAGAAACTTCGCATAGTTGACCACCGCATCCGGAAGACCGCACCTCTTCGCCACCAGCAGGGCATTGCTTTCGCCCGTCATCCCTTCAAGATACCGGTAGGTCGGACGCAGGCTTTCCATATCGAATTCCACCGTCGCCACCAGGATGTCATCATGGCGCTTGCCGTAGGCCTTCAGGCGGCTGTAGTGGGTTGTCGCGATAATCGTCGCATGTTTTTTCCGCAGTTCGTTGAGCACCGAAATCGCCAGGCTCTCGCCTTCTCTCGGATCGGTGCCGCTGCCGATTTCATCCAAAAGGATCAGCGAGTGTTCGGTTGCTTTCGCAAGCATTTCGGCCTGCTTTTCCATATGCGCGGAAAAAGAGCTCAGAGAGCTCGCCACCGACTGATCATCGCCGATGTCCGCAAACACCCGGTCAAAATACGGAAGCACACAGCTTTCCGCAATCACCGGCATCCCGCAGGCAGTCATCAGCGTAAACAGGCCGATGATCTTGAGGCTGACGGTTTTACCGCCGGTGTTGGGTCCGGTGATCAGCAGGGTCCGCTGAGGATCGGCGAGATGATAGGAATTGCGCACCGCTTCCCGATCGGGGATCAGCGGATGTCTTGCATTTTTGATATCGATCTCATGACGCTCGCTCAGCACCGCCGCACAGGCATCGTTTTTCACTCCCCAGGCAGCCCGGGCAAAGATCGCATCGAGCAATGATGCCGTATCGAGGTTGGAACTCTCCTCTTCGGCGATCTCTTCCACAAACGCCGAACATTCGGCCAGGATTCTTGCGACCTCATCATCTTCTTCGCTTTTCAGCTGCTGTTTCCGGTTGTTGAGACGCATCAGAGATGAAGGTTCGACATAACTTGCCAGATGGCTTTTGGAATCGCCGTAGACGATCCCGCCGTAGGTATTCTTGTCGCTGGCTTTGATCAACAGAACCGTGCGTCCGTTTCTTGTGGTCACGATCGAGTCCATCATCGACTCGGCGTGATCCCGCATGAACTTCGCGGCCGCTTCGGCAATCTGTCCTTCCGTTTCGATGAGACTGCGGCGCACGGACTTCAGCTTTTCGCTGGCATCATCCCGTACTTCGCCATACTCGGAAATGCGTTTTGTCAGTTCCCTTTCGGTGCGCTCATGGATGATCAATGAGGAAAAGAGATCATGGAGTTCCTCATGATCGATTTCCCGGATCGTCTTTTCATAGGAAGCCAGCGTTCGAAACCCGCGGATCAGACGGATCTCATTCAGAAGATCATTCGCCGTCAGGATCTGCGAGCGCTTTGCCATCTCCAGCATCCGCCGCTGATCACTGATACCGTCAAACGGCGCTCTGCCATAGGCATAGCAGGCCGCCAGAGCTTCCGCCATGCGGTCTCTTTCCCGCTTCATGAGCAGACGGTCAAAAGACGGACGTGTTTTCAGGCTGAGTTCCCTGCCGCAGTCCGTCAGGCATTCCTCACTGATTTCCTGCGTGATCCGGTCGAGTTCAAATGCCGAAAAGAGAGACATCAGTTCGCCCCCTGACCGTAGTACTGATCCCGTAAGGCTTTGAGATCCTCAATTGTCATCCCTGCCGGGATGTCATTGACTGTGACGCCCTCGGGAAGATTGTCGAGACTGAAGTCTTCCGGGATATCCTCGAGGCTGAAGCCTTCGGGGAGGTTTTCAAGGCTGATGCCCTCCGGCAGATTTTCCAGGCTGATGCCGGCGGGAATCTTGCTGAGATCGATGTTTTCCGGAAGCGGTTCAAAGCCATGATCCTTCAGCCACTTCTGAAGGAACTCCTTATCCTTGCCGTCGATGTTTCGGAAATCCTTATACAGGCGGTTGAACACCTCGGTGCTTGTGACCGGGGCATCGATCGCTTCCGAGAGATAGGCAGCTCCATCGTTGACGTTCTTCATCAGAGTCGATTCAAAGATCTCGGCACCGTTGGCAAACAACGGCGTATTGAGAATCATCGAAAAGAGCAGAATCCACACACTGGCACACGCCACTCCCAGAAGACCGCCGAGAATCCCGCTGATCTCCTTGATCACCGGCAGAGAGGAAAGCCCCGATGCCAGTTTTTCCAGAAGCAGAAAGAAAAGACGGATGATGATGAACAGCACAAAAAACCATGCCGTTTCATTCATGTAGACATAGGCCGCCCTGGCGATCATCGGATTGTTCGCAAAGGGATTCCACGCTGTCGGCCAGAGGTTCATATAATCCTGCGCAAAGGAACAGTATCTCCACGCCCCTAAGAAAGCGGCGAAGGTTCCGATCGTTGTCAGAATCTGAAGCAGTACTCCTTTCTTCGCTCCGCGCACGAGAAAAACCAGATAAAAAACTATAATCGCAATGTTTATTCCCTGGGTCCAGGTTTCAGGTATCGTTATCATGCCTATTATCATAGCGCAAAACTCG
>JAFWCM010000255.1 GCA_017536885.1 Solobacterium sp. | reverse complement strand
GGCTTATGCAAAATGAATAATTGATGTGCAAGTTCGTCGCGGTGAATCGTGTCGGTAAGCCGTGTGCGTTAGTAGCTCATGCACGGTTTGAAATGGGGGCGGTTGATCTTGAATTTCTAAGGTCTGCCGCCTACCTTATTTACCCGTAAGAAGAACCTCCTGAAGCAGGGGAGCGTCCCTCGTGAGGGGTGCGTGCTATAATTCCGATATGACAAAGGGAAAATTTATTACATTTGAAGGGCCGGACGGCAGCGGCAAGACCACGGTATCGAAGGCGGTCTGCGAGAGGCTTGCGGAACTGGGATATCCCGTGCGCTACAGCCGGGAGCCGGGCGGCTCAGAGATCGCGGAAGAGATCCGCGATGTGATACTCGATCCGAAGAACACGGAGATGGATGCCCGGTGCGAGGCGCTGTTATACGCGGCCAGCCGCCGCCAGCATCTCACCGAGATCGTGATTCCGGCGCTCGAAAGCGGAATCCATGTGATCTGCGACCGGTTTGTGGACAGCTCCGCCGCCTATCAGGGCTATGCCAGAGGGATCGGCGTAGATGAGGTTCTGAAGATGAACGAATTTGCGACCGGGGGCTTCATGCCGGTCAAGACGATCTTCCTGGACATCTCGGCGGAAGCCGGCATCGAGCGGATTGCGAAAAACCGCCGGAGTCTTGACCGCCTGGACAGTGAGGACATGGAATTCCACAACCGGGTATATCAGGGATATCAGGAAGTATTGAAGCGCGGTGGCGACCGCATGATCGTGATCGATGCTTCAAGAGATCCGGAGACGGTGACGGAAGAAGCTCTCAACGCAGTGCTGGAGATTCTGAATGGCTGAAAAGAAGCTGAACGCGGCGGATAAAAAGCTGCTTGCGGAAGAAAAGGAACGACAGGAAAAGGAAGAGAAGGAGAAAGCGGACCGGGAAGCGCTGTATGCCCTGTTCCGGAATACGCCGCAGTTTGAGATTCTGAATGCGGCACTCAAAAGCGGCAATCTCTTCCATGCGTATTTTTTCTATGGCCCGGAAGGGTCTTTAAAAAAAGAAGCGGCTCTGTTGTTTGCGGCCAGCATTCTCGCCTCAGGCGATGAGATCATCCATGCCGGCACCGAAGACAAAGCGAAGAGAGAGCTGGCAGAGTCCATCCTGCGGGGTGAGTGCAGTGATTTTATCTTCCTCGACGGAAGCCGGAAGGAAGCGATTAAAAAGGAAGAGATCGACCGCATTCAGATGCGCTTTTCCCATACCGCAAGCACTCCGTACGGCCGCAAGGCATATGTGATTCACCGCTTTGAAAACGCCAGCATCGGGGCGATGAACAGCCTGCTCAAGTTTCTGGAAGAGCCGGCCGGGGATGTCTATGCGATCCTGACCGCAGACAATGCCTGGCGGATTCTCGAAACGATCCGCAGCCGCTGTATCTCCATCTCCTTTCAGCCCCTCTCGCGCAGTCTTCTGGAACAGAGCGCAAGAGAAGCCGGGGTGGATGAAGAGGATGTGCCGTTAATCGCCGGCATCGCAAAAGATCCCGCAAAGCTTTCCGAACTCGCCGCGTCGGCCGCCTTTCAGGGCGCCAAACGGATGTTCCGGCAGTATCTCGATGAGGAAGAGGGACCTCTTCTTTATGTGGATTATGAAAACCGCTATAAGGCAAAGGCGGGAAGCGATACTTCGGAAGGAGTCAGAAACAAGGATGCGAAAGATCAGAATATCGATATGCTGGACTGGTTTTTCGGCTTTCTGATGATGTTTTATCATGATGCGCTCGAAAATGACGATAGGGGTTCCTCGTGGTATCATAAGTCTGTTACCCGCGCCGCAAAGAGCGAAAGCACGCGGACTTTAACGGAAAAAATGAAGATCGCGTCGATTGCGCGCGACCGCGTCAACCGGAATAATGATCTGAGCCTGCTTTTGGCCCAGACATTGCTGGGACTGGAGGAATGTACCAAATGATTGAACGAGAAGCGACAAAACCAAATACAGCGAATCCCGAACCGAAGGCAAACTATGAGTACTCGGTTTCGGTTCGTTTCCATAACAGCGGACGGTCTTACACGTTCGGAACCAACATGACGGATCTCAAGCCGGGCGACAAGGTGGTTGTCGAAACCGCCCAGGGCGTCGAACTCGGCGTCTGTCAGAGCGGCTGTACCAAAGTGACCAGATGCCCGGGATGCCGGATCCCCCAGAAGCCGGTGCTCCGCAAGGCGGATGCGATGGACATCACGGATTATGAAGAAAACATCGAAGCCGCCAGGGAGGCATTTACTGTCTGCGAAGCCGAGATCAAAGACCTCGGACTTTCGATGCATTTATTGTCATCGGAATACATGCTCGACCGCTCCAAAATCCTCTTTGTCTATCAGGCCGAACAGCGGGTGGATTTCCGCGAACTGCTGAAGCGGCTGGGAAGCCGCCTGCACTGCCGCATCGAACTGCGCCAGATCGGCGAGAGAGACAAGGCGAAGATGGTCGGGGGAATCGGACTGTGCGGGATGGAGTGCTGCTGCGCAAGATTCAAGACAAAGAGTGATGTCATCTCCATCAATATGGCGAAGAACCAGCTGCTTGCCCTGAATACGGAAAAGCTTTCCGGCATGTGCGGAAAGCTGATGTGCTGTCTCAAATTCGAAGACGCCAACTACAAGGAGCTGACGGCCGGCTTACCCAAGATCGGTGCTCATGTGGAATACCAGGGCGAAATGTTCCGGGTGACTTCGATGAATGTCATGACCAATGATGCGCGTCTTGAAAACAGCGAACGGTATGAATCGATCACCCTCGATGAACTGCGCGAAAACACAGTGGTGAGAAAGGGAATCGCGGTCGGCCGCAAGAGCCGGGACCGCTCCACCAAGCCGACGCATGTCGCGCCCGGAGTCCGCGACGTCAGGGAACAGAGAGCTTCCTTCTCGGCGACGGACAGCGAAAAGAGCCGCAGCATTTCGGCTGAGTCCAAGGATACCAGCCATCAGAAAAACGCCGAGCTGAAAAATCTCCGCAATGAGAAGAAGCCGCATCCCCAGAAGGAAGCATCACCCGCATCTTCCCGCAATCACAGTGCGCCGAATTCCGGCAATACCAATCGCCGCCGCAATGAGAACCGGCGTCGGAATGAACCGGTTACCAACAACCCGAATGTGACGGTGCGCAGTTTCAAATCGTCCAGGAAGAAGGCGGAAGAGGCAGCGAAGGGAAACAGCTGATGATACGTCAGAAGAGTTTTGAAAACGAAAAGCCGACGCTTTATCTTGTCGCAACGCCGATCGGAAATCTTTCCGAGCTTTCGCCGCGGGCAGCGGACATTCTCAGAAACGTCAATGTGATCGCCTGCGAGGATACGCGCACCAGCGGCCAGATGTTAAAGCATTTTGATATTCACAACCGCCTGATCTCCTATCAGAACTTCAATGAGGACCCCAGTGCCCGCGGCATCATCAACCTGCTTTCGCAGGGACAGAATGTCGCACTGATCAGTGATGCGGGATATCCATTGATCAACGATCCGGGACAGAGGGTGGTGACGGAGGCTTCGGCGCTGGGATTCAACGTCGTCCCGGTTTCGGGAAGCTCGGCCGTGCTTAACGCTCTGGTGGCGAGCGGCCTTGTGGTTCAGCCGTTTCTGTTTGTGGGATTTCTTCCCTCCGCGGACAATGAGCGAAACCGCCGGCTGCGGGAATTCCGCAGCTATCCGATGACCATGGTGTTCTATGAGTCACCGCACCGCATTAAGAAATGTCTGAAGTCGTGTCTTGAGATTTTCGGAGACAGACGCTGCGTGCTGGCCCGGGAGCTGACCAAGGTCCATGAGGAGTTCATCCGGGGAACCGTGAAGGAAATCTATGAGATCGCCGATGACCTGAAGGGGGAAATGGTGATCGTGATGGAAGGAAACAAGGATGACTATCCGAAGGATGTGGACTACGGGACGCTGATCACGATGGTCAGCGAAAAGGTGGCCGCGGGCATCAGCCGTTCCGATGCCATCAAGGATGTCGCGTCGGTGACGGGGATTTCCCGGCGCCGGCTCTATGAGCTGGTTCACAGCAAGGATAACTGAACAGGGGAAAGGAGTTCATTACTATGATTACCGCAGTTTATGTGCTTGCGGCCGTGCTTCCGGCAGTGGCACTCATGTATTACGTTTACAAGCATGACAAAATAGAGAAGGAGCCGATGGACCTTCTGCTGAAGTGCGCCCTCAGCGGTGTCTATGCGGCGGTGCTGTCGGTGGCGGGAGAATCGCTGTTTGAGATGATCATGTCGAACTTCACCTACAGCAGCGTCACAAGCTACGCGATCGCAACCGCGATCATGGTTGCGGCGGTGGAAGAGTTCTCGAAGCTTCTGTTTCTGAAAAAACGGACCTGGAATGATCCGAATTTCAACTATCTGTTTGACGCCGTCGTGTATTCGGTGTTCGTATCGCTCGGCTTTGCGGCAATTGAAAATGTGCTGTACGTATTCCAGTACGGTCTCTCGATTGCGATTGCCCGGGCACTTCTTGCAATACCGGCGCATCTTGGATTTTCGGTCATGATGGGTGTCTACTACGGTCAGGCCAAAGCCGCCGAAATCTACGGCAATAAGAAGGACTACCGGAAATATATCCTGGCGGCGTACTTCGTGCCGGTGATCATGCATGCGATCTACGATGCATGTGCGCTTTCCGAATCGGGCACGGCGATGATCATCTTCATCGTATTTGTGGTCATCATGGACATCGTCGTCTTCAGGACCATCAAGAAGGGGGCCAGTGTCGACCGCTCCTTCTGAACTGAGAAAAGACGCAGCCTCCTCGCTTTGTAAATCAGAGAAGAAGGGGCGGCGTTTTTCTTTCCGAACCGCATGCGTTCCGCAAAAAGGCGGGGAAACAAATTCTTGACGAATAATCCCGCAGTTGTTAGGATTGTTGCTATACATGCAAATGCGATGACGGGGAAAAATACGGAGATGCGCGTTCAAGAGAGCTGCCATTCGGTGAAAGGCAGTACCGCAGAACCGGAATAACTCGCCCCCAAGCAGCGAGGCTGAACAGTGCAGTAAGCCGAGCCGGACTGACCTCCGTTATAAAGGAACACGATTCGCCTCTGGCTGATCGAATGAGCGGCCGCATTGCGGCAAAGAGAGTGGTACCGCGGTAAGTACAGACTTCCGTCTCTCATTATGGAGATGGAAGTTTTTTCATCTCCCGGGAAAATTCAAGGAGGAAAAGAAAACATGATGGATCACACAAAGTACAGCCCTGCCTATTATCCGGCACCCGCAGGATATGACTCCTGGGTCAAAAAGGATCATATCGAAACGGCTCCGGCATGGTGCAGCGTAGACCTTCGGGACGGCAATCAGGCGCTGATCATTCCGATGAACCTGAAAGAAAAGCTGGAGTTCTACGAAATGCTTGTGAAGATCGGATTCAAGGAAATCGAAGTCGGATTCCCGGCCGCAAGCGAAACGGAATACGAGTTTCTGAGAACGCTGATCGACGATCATCTGATTCCGGAAGACGTGACGGTGCAGGTTCTGACCCAGTGCCGCGACCATATCATCCGCAAGACGTTTGAGGCGGTCAAAGGCGCTCCTTCCGCAATTATCCATTTCTACAACTCCACCAGTGTTGCCCAGCGCGAACAGGTGTTCAAAAAGAGCAAGGAAGAGATCAAGCAGATCGCAATCGACGGTGCCAAGCTCGTCAAGCAGCTCTCGGAAGAATATGAAGGAAACTTCCGCTTTGAATATTCACCGGAAAGCTTCACCGGAACCGAGCCGGAATATGCCCTGGAAGTATGCAATGCCGTGCTCGATATCATGAAGCCGACAAAGGAAAAGCCGATGATCATCAACATTCCTTCGACCGTCCAGCTGTCGATGCCGCATGTCTATGCGACCCAGATCGAATACATTTCGAAAAACCTGAAATACCGGGATGCGGTGATCCTGTCAATCCACCCGCACAACGACCGTGGCACCGGCGTCGCCGATGCGGAGCTCGGCGTACTGGCCGGAGCGGACCGGATCGAGTGCTGTCTGTTCGGAAACGGCGAAAGAACCGGCAATGTCGATGCGGTGACCCTTGCCATGAACATGTACTGCCATGGCGTCGATCCAAGACTCGACTTCTCAGACATGCCGGCCATTGCCGAAGTCTATGAGCGGGTTACCCGCATGCAGGTATACCAGAGAAGTCCGTATGCGGGCGAACTCGTCTTCGCGGCATTCTCCGGCAGCCATCAGGATGCGATCGCCAAGGGCATGAACTACCGTGCCGACCGCAAGGACAAGCGCTGGACCGTGCCTTACATCGTCATCGATCCGCATGATATCGGCCGTACCTATGACGCCGACATCATCCGCATCAACTCGCAAAGCGGCAAGGGCGGCATCGGCTTCATCCTCGAACAGAACTACGGCTATGTGCTTCCGCCGAAGATGCGCGAGGACCTCGGCTATGCGGTCAAGGACGCTTCCGACTTCGGCCATTGCGAACTCAAGCCGGAAGAAGTGCTTAAGATCTTCGAGAGCCGCTATCTGAATATCAACGAACCGCTGAATCTCTTCAAGGCCCACTTCGTCCAGGAGGAGAACGACATGATCGCCGCTTCGGTCAAGATCATGGTTCATGGCGAAGAGAAGCGCGTGATCGCCGAGGGCAACGGCCGCCTTGATGCCATTGCCAATACGATCCGCGATTACACCGGCACGCACTTTGTGCTCGAAACCTACAGCGAACATGCCCTTGACCGGGAATCCAGCAGCCGCGCGGCCTGCTATGTCGGCCTGAGATGGGCAGACGGTGCGCTGAGCTGGGGTGCCGGAACCGACACCGACATCATCCGTGCCGGCATCAAGGCACTGGTGTCCGCGTTCAATAACGGATATAAGGAGGAACAGTGAGATGGGAATGACCATGACCCAGAAAATCCTCGCAAGTCATGCGGGGCTTTCGGAAGTAAAGGCCGGACAGCTGATCAGCGCGAAGCTCGATCTTGTCCACGGCAACGACATCACCACACCGGTTGCGATCAACGAATTCGAAAAGGCCGGATTTACGGAAGTGTTCGATAAGGACAAAATCTCGATCGTTCTGGATCACTTCGTTCCCAACAAGGATATCAAGAGCGCCCAGCAGTCCAAGCAGTGCCGCCTGTTCTCCGCAAAGCAGAATGTCAGCCACTTCTACGATGTGGGAACGATGGGCATCGAACATGCATTACTGCCGGAGAAAGGCGTTGTCAAAGCCGGCGACTGCGTGATCGGCGCCGACAGTCACACCTGCACGTATGGTGCCCTGGGAGCCTTCTCGACCGGCGTCGGTTCCACCGACATGGCGGCCGGGATGGCAAGCGGAACCGCGTGGTTCAAGGTTCCCTCCGCAATCCGCGTCGTATTGACCGGATCGCTTCCGAAGTATGTCTCCGGCAAGGATGTCATTCTCCATCTGATCGGAAAGATCGGCGTGGACGGTGCGCTGTACAAGAGCCTGGAATTCACCGGGGAAGGAGCGCATTCCCTCTCCATGGACGATCGCTTCTGCATCTGCAATATGGCGATCGAAGCCGGCGCCAAAAACGGCATCTTCCCGGTGGACGAGAAGACGATCGCCTATATGGAAGGAAGAACCGAAGCGCCCTGGACCGTCTTTGAAGCAGATGAAGATGCGGAGTATGACGAGGAGATCGTGATCAGTCTCAGCGAGCTGGTGCCGACGGTATCCTGGCCTCATCTTCCCGAAAACACCCATCCGGCAAGCGAGGGCAGCGATATCAGAATCGATCAGATCGTGATCGGCAGCTGCACCAACGGCCGCATGGAAGACATGGAAGCGGCGTATGAAATCCTGAAGGGGAAAAAGATCGCGCCCTGGGTCAGAGGCATCATCATCCCGGCGACGATGGACGTGTACAGAGAATGCATCACCAGAGGCTATGCGACCGCGTTTATCGACAGTGGCTGCATCATCTCGACGCCGACCTGCGGTCCGTGCCTCGGCGGATATATGGGAATTCTTGCGGACGGGGAGAGATGCGTCTCGACGACCAACCGCAACTTTGTCGGAAGAATGGGACATATCAGCAGTGAGGTCTATCTCGCAAGCCCTGCCACGGCAGCGGCCAGCGCCCTGAAGGGATATATCACCGATCCCCGCACAGTCATGGAGGAAGGAAGATGAAAGCAGAAGGAACCGTATTCAAATACGGAGATAACGTCGATACGGATGTCATCATCCCCGCCCGTTATCTCAACAGCCAGAATGCGAAAGAGCTCGCAATGCATGCGATGGAAGACATCGATGCGGATTATGTCAAAAACGTAAAGCCGGGAGATGTCATGGTCGGCGGATGGAACTTCGGATGCGGATCCAGCCGCGAACACGCACCGCTCGTGATCAAGACCAGCGGCGCTTCCGTGGTCATCGCCAAGAGCTTTGCGAGAATCTTCTACCGCAATGCGATCAATATCGGACTTCCGATCATGGAGTGCGAAGCGGCCGCCGATGCGATTTCCGCCGGCGACCGCGTCAGTGTGGATTTTGACACCGGAACGATTACCGACATCACCACCGGCGAGACCTTCAAGGCAGCCCCATATCCGGAATTTCTGCAGAAGATCATCGCGGCCGGCGGCCTGATGAATTCGATCAAAGGAGAGAAGTGATGGAAAAGAAGGTTGCGGTGATCCGCGGAGACGGATCCTCTCCCGAGTTCGTTCGGGAAACGCTGCGGGTGCTCGATGCCGTGGCGAAGAAATACGGCCATGTCTTTCACTATACCGATGTCGCGATGGGAGGCGATGCGATCGACCGATTCGGCGATCCGCTTCCCGAAGCCGAACTGCAGAAGTGCAGAGAGAGCGATTCGGTGCTGCTCGGATCGGTAGGCGGTCCCAAATGGGATTCGCTTCCCGGCGAAAAGCGTCCGGAGAAAGGACTCTTGAGACTGCGGGCTGGCATGGGGCTTTACTCCAACTGCCGGCCGGCGAAGATCTGGCCGCAGCTCGCGGATGCAAGTCCCTTAAAGCCTTCGATCGTTGCGAAGGGCATCGACTTCATCATCGTAAGAGAGCTGACCGGCGGCGTTTACTTCGGCGATCACATCACCGAAGGCGAAGAGGGAAGCGAAGTTGCGAAAGACATCATGGTCTACTCCCGCGGCGAGATCGAACGGATCGGACGGATCGCGTTTGAGACTGCCCGCAAAAGAAGAAAGAAAGTCACTTCGGTCGACAAGGCCAATGTGCTGGATACCTCACGGCTCTGGCGCAAAGTGATCCATGAGCTTGCGAAGGAATATCCCGATGTCGAATGCGAAGATATGCTGGTGGACAACTGCGCGATGCAGATTGTGAAAAACCCGGCGCAGTTCGATGTCATTGTGACAGAGAATATGTTCGGTGATATCCTTTCTGATGAGGCGAGCATAATTACGGGGTCGATCGGAATGATTCCGTCTTCTTCCCTGGGCGAAACGACCGTCGGCGTCTATGAGCCGATTCACGGCAGTGCGCCGGATCTGGCCGGAAAGAATGCCGTCAATCCCGTAGCCTGCATTCTGAGTGCGGCGATGATGCTGAGATACAGCTTTTCGATGGAAAAAGAAGCCGACTGCATCGAACAGGCGGTGAATGCGGTTCTCGATGCGGGATTCCGCACCGCCGACAACAAGAGCGAAGGATGCACGGTGCTCGGCACGGTGGAAATCACCGATGAAATTCTGAAACATATCTGATTGAACGATTGAAAGAAACAGGAGGAATGGGCAATGAATGGTGCGGATGCAGTAGCGAAATGTCTGGAAAACCAGGGTGTGAAAACAGTATACGGGTATCCCGGAGTGGCAATCTGCCCGGTCTATGACAGCCTTTTGAATACCGATATCCATACGGTTCTGGTTCGCTCGGAAGCCAACGCGGCTCATGCCGCATCGGGCATGGCGCGCATCTCCGGCAAACCGGGCGTATGTATCTGCACCAGCGGTCCGGGTGCGACAAACCTCATCACCGGCATCGCCACGGCTTATATGGACAGCATTCCCCTGGTATGCATCACCGGCCAGGTCAACAGCGACCTGATCGGCGGTGACGTATTCCAGGAAGCGGACATCACCGGGGCGGCGGAGAGCTTTGTCAAATACAGCTATCTTGTGCGGAAGGCATCCGATATTCCCCGCATCTTTGCCGAGGCGTTTCACATCGCCTCCACCGGCCGGCGCGGACCGGTGCTGATCGATATCCCGTTTGATATCCAGAACCAGGAAATCCGCAAAGTCGAGTTCCCGAAGGAAGTCAACCTTCGCACCTATAAGCCGACCTACTACGGCAATCCGATGCAGATCAGGAAGGTGGTCAGTGCGCTCGAGGAATGCGAGCGGCCGATTCTTTACACCGGCGGCGGGGTCCATCTGTGCCAGGCGCGTGACCTCGTGCGAGAGTTCAGCGAAAAGTACAGCATTCCCGTGGTGTCCACCATGATGGGAATCGGCACGATGCCTTCGAAACATCCGCTCTACATGGGCATGGCGGGAAACAACGGCAACCTCGCTGCCAACCGTGCCATCCACGAAGCGGATACGGTAATTCTCGTCGGAGCGAGAATCGCCGACCGGGCGGTGAACAACCCGGGAAGAATGATGGCCAACAAGACGCTGATTCAGATCGATGTCGACCCGGCGGAAGTCGGAAAGAACGTGAAGTGCGATCTGCCGATCGTCGGTGACGCAAAGGCGATCTTTGAGGAAATGCTCAAGCTGGATATCCATGTGAAGGATATGAGCAGCTGGTGCGGCGAACTTCAGGAATACCGCCAGAAGAAAAGCCGCAGAGTGGTGCCGGAAAAATTCTGCGATCCCGCTTACTTCGTCCATGAGCTTTCGACCCACATGCAGGAAGATGCGGTGTATGTCGCGGATGTCGGCCAGAACCAGATCTGGAGCTGCGCCAATGTCGTGATGCGGGAAGGAAGATTTCTGACCAGCGGCGGAATGGGAACGATGGGCTATGCCCTGCCGGCGGCGATCGGCGCCAAGATGGCAGATCAAAGCCGGGAGGTTGTCTCCGTCAGCGGTGACGGCGGCTTCCAGATGGCGATGATGGAACTCGCCACCAGCAATCAGGAAGGCCTGGAACTCAAGCATGTCGTGATGAATAATTCCTCTCTCGGCATGGTGAGAGAAGCGCAGAAGTTTACCTTCGGCGGCCGCTATACGATGGTGGATCTTAATGGCGGGCCCGATTATGAACAGCTGGCAAAAGCGTATGGGATGAAATATCTGCGCATTGAGAATAACGATGACGTGGAACCCGTCGTGAAGAAATTCCTGAAAGCGAAGGGAAGCGTGCTTCTCGAGGTGATTGTCGATGAGGACGGAATTGTCCGGAAGGGAGGAATTGCGAAATGAGGCGGATCTTCTCTGTACTGGTGGAAAACCGGTCCGGTGTTCTGAGCAAGGTGTCGGGCCTGTTTGCCCGCCGCTCGTTCAACATCGATTCCCTCGCTGTAGGCGAAACCAACGATCCTGCGGTTTCCTGCATGACCATTGTCTCAAGCGGCAGTTCGGAGACGATGGAACAGATTGAAAAGCAGCTCAACAAGAAGCTCGATGTCATCAAGATCAAGAGCTTCGAAAGCTGGCAGAGCATTGCCAGGGAGCTGATCCTGATCAAGCTGAGATACAACAAATCCAACCGTGAGGAGATTCTTACGATCTGCACCCTTGCCGGCGCCCATGTCGTAGATGCGGGCAAAAGGACGATGATGGTGGAGATGTGCGATACGCCGGAGAAGGTCCAGATGCTTCTGGATCTGCTTGCGGGCATCAGTATTGTCGAAGTCGCAAGAACCGGAACCCTGGCGCTGCAGCGCTGTGTGGATACGGAACACTGAGCAGACTCGGAAGCGGGTCAGACAATGATCCGCAGATCTGACTGTCAGGATAAAGATGGTCATCAAAACAGTATTCGTGCAAGAGAAGAGTGTAAGGCCTGCACTCTTTTCTTCTGCCTGCCATAAAGAGATATCATTCCTGCATGTGTTTTATGCGGCAGCCGGAACAGTGCCTTTCTCTGATGCACATCGGCAGCGGTCTGACCTGTTCGGCAGGGCTGCGGCAGATCCGGAAGAAAGGAGAGGCCATGATCAATCAGAATGATTGTCACAGAGTTTGACTATCCCGGAGCGGATGGATACAGCAGTCTGGCCCGGCGATGACACAAGCGCAGGGCTTCTGTAAAATGATGATATTGAGAGAAAAGAGGGAAGGCATGAAAGGAATCAACAGTACGAAAAGAGACGAGGAAATGAATAAGCGAATCATGAACGGGATGAAGAATTTCATGAAAGCGACCGTTAAGATCAGACAGCAGGATCATGCGCCGGCCGAACTGGTGCTGCGGGTATTGAATGAGAACGGAATTCCTCTTACCGAACAGAAGATTCTCGATGATTATGCAGAGGTGAAGGATGTCGGAACTCTGGACGAACAGTATGCGGATCAGTATGAGGATCGTTTCGATGGAACTTTTCAGGATGAGACGGGATTTATCGATATCGATATCTTTCTTCCATTGATCAAAAACGTTCTCCGCCGAAACTGTGATATTACCGAAACCGGTGATTCGGTATTTATCGGCGAGCTGGAGGATGATCTTATGAAAAAGGAAAAGCTGAAGGTGATCCCGCAGAAAGAAGTAGAGAATCTGATCCGGACCTATATTAATCACAGCCGGATTCATGATGTGCATCTCCTGGATGACATCGACGGACTGTATGATCACAACAGTCTTCTGATCGGATTTGTCAAAGGCTGTCATAAGAGAAACCGTCAGTTCAATGATCTCATGACCGAATTCTTCAACTGCTATGAAGATGCGGATCCTGAGATTTACCCGTCACTCTACGGAAAGATCAGAAAGCAGTAACCGGTGAATCCGGGTGCGTTTTCCGCATCGTAAGGGAATGCATGCATTCGCTGAAGAAACCGAAGAAACGAAAAAGGCACCGGAGACGGACGGAAGAATACAATTCGCAAAGAAAAAAGTGGAGGATCAGCTGAAGCGCGGAAAACCCGGAAGCGTAAAAAACTGTATGATCTCCTGGCAAAAGAGGATAAGGAGTATGCCGATCAGAGACTTCTTGAAGTAATCGATCAGTACATCATCGAACTGCCCGGAGAGAGGCTTCGGCTTCGGGAGAAGGATTACGGAAAGAAGGCGGAACTGCTTCTGAAGCAGGAGAAGGAAAGACATGAACCCGTATACAATTTCAGCTCGGATTACTCCCGCAGGCGTGTGTATGAGCTGACGCCGATGGTGCAGCTGGACATCGATATTGAGAGGGCGCTGACCTCGGAAAACGGAGACAGAAAAGCGGCGGATCTTTACATAGAAAACAAAGCCGTGCTGTTTGATTCCCTTGATGCGAAAATCCGAAACAGCAGGAAGGAATTCCGTCTCTCTTTGAAATTGACCTGTGGTATGAAGAGGGATTCAGTTCTGTCAATCTTCTCAGCGATCTCTCCATGGCGCTGATGAATCTGTCTGTGGAGGAAGAATCCTATCGCCGGGAATATGAGGAATTCCTGAAGCGGATTCTGAGCCTGCCGGTCAGCTGGGAAAAAGACAGGAAGAACTATCGGCTTTTCTTGGGTGATCTTCTCGAACTTCTGGTCAGAGAAGACCGCCGAGAAGAAGCGGATCATCTTGCGGAACAATGGCGGAAACAGAAAATCCCGGTACGGTTTATCCGGAAAAAGGAATTCTCCGGGGCCTCATCAGCAGCGGCGATCCTCAAAAGCGGAAGGAGGCAGAGGAGATCTCTGACCGGATTCTGGAAGCGAAAACGGAGTTCGAACCGGAGGAAGACCTGACGCTTTATGTCATGGCAGAGGTATACAGACAGGCGGGGGACGAAGGAAAAAAGCTCGGGCCGAAGAATTGCTCCGCCGTGGTCGGGATACTGTATTTGACACCGTATTTTATATCAGAAGAGAACCGCAGAGACGGCCGTGAGTAAAGAATCACGGCTGTTTTCTTCTGGATCGGTTTCTCTTTTCTTAACGTCATTTTAATTTCCCGGGGGAATCGTTAATCCCGATTTAACTCCGGAGATTCTATAAAAGAATCAGGAGAGATCGGATATGAACCTCATGAAGTTTATCAGAACTCATTTCAATTCCTTTCAGACGATACTTCTGGAATTCATATGTCTGATTTTTGCCGGTGCGATTCTCTTGGATCTGCCGGTATCCACGGCGAATCATGAGTCCGTGCCGTTTATCAACGCCCTGTTTACCTCTACCTCGGCAGTCTGTGTGACAGGTCTTGTGGTGTATGATACCTCGCTGCAGTGGTCGCTGTTCGGCAAGACGGTGATCCTGATCCTGATTCAGATCGGAGGCATCGGCGTTGTATCGATGCTGGTGCTTCTGATGATCGCGACCGGAAAAAGAATCGGAATCTTCCAGAGGCTGCTCATGCAGGATGCGATCTCGGCTCCGCAGATCGGCGGAATCATCCGCTTCACGCGGTTCTTTCTCAAAGGCACCCTGCTGATCGAAAGCGTCGGAGCCCTGCTGCTGTTTCCGGAATTTGCCCGGCAGTACGGGTTTCTAAGGGGGCTTGGATTTGCGGTGTTTCACTCCATTTCTGCTTTCTGCAATGCCGGTTTCGATCTGATGGGATTCCGGGCACCGTTCTCCTCCTTTACCTGGTATTCGAACAATACCTGGGTTTCTGTGATCCTGATGGCGCTGATCATCATCGGCGGCCTGGGATTTCTCACCTGGGAAGATCTGCTTTCCAATAAGTTTCGCATCCGCGGCCTGCGGCTTCAGACCAAGATGATTCTTTCGATGACTCTGATTCTGATCGCGGTCCCGGCGCTCTATTTCTTCTTCTTCGAATTCTCGGGACTGCCCTTGAAAGAGAGATTTCTCGTCTCTCTGTTCCAGGCGGTCACCCCCCGCACTGCCGGATTCAATACGGTGCAGTATACCGATCTTTCGGAGGGAGGACTTCTGATCACGATCATACTGATGTTAATCGGAGGAGCGCCGGGGTCGACCGCCGGCGGGATGAAGATCACCACGACATTTGTGATCGTGGCTTCCACCCATGCCTATCTCAGGCAATGGCAGAATGTCAACGCATTCCGCCGCCGGATTGAACCGGACATCGTTCACAACGCGGTGACGATAGTAACGATTTATGTGACCCTGCTTCTTTTGGGTACTCTCATTCTTTCGGGAATTGAAAGGGTGCCCGTGATCACGGCGATGTTCGAATGCGCTTCGGCGCTCGGAACGGTCGGCCTCTCGCTTGGATTAACCCCGTCACTGACCTCGGTCTCAAAACTGGTCCTGATCGGATTCATGTTCCTGGGACGCACCGGGGGACTGACCCTGGCCTACGCAATGCTTCGAAGCAAAGTGCGGACGCAGCCGCGCATGCCGTCGGAGAGAATAACCGTCGGATAAAGGAGACGCAAGACTATGAAAAACGTACTGATTATCGGAGCCGGACGATTCGGCAGATATACGGCTATCAAAATGAAAGAACTCGGGCATCAGATCATGGCGGTCGACAAGAACGAAGACCGCGTGAACAAGATCCTTCCGTATGTGACGGATGCGCAGATCGGCGACAGCACGGACGGAACCTTTCTGAGAACGCTGGGCATCACGGACTTCGATCTCTGCGTGGTGGCGATCGGAGACGATTTCCTGAGTTCGCTGGAAACCACATCCCTTCTGGAAGAACTCGGGGCGAAGAAGATCATCGCCCGGGCGACCAGCGGAAACCAGGAGAAGTTTCTGATGAAGAACGGCGCCACCGCGGTGGTGTTTCCGGAGCGTCAGCTCGGCTTCTGGACCGCGATCCGCTACGGCTCGGATTCCATCTCCAACTACATCGAGCTTTCCGGGGGCTTCTCGATTTATGAAGTCGCGGTTCCGCGCGAGTGGAACGGCAAGAAGGTCGGCGAGCTGGATGTGCGCAGACGCTATCAGATCAACATCCTGGGCGTTCAGAACGGATCCATGAATATGGACGTCAATATCGACACGGTGCTGCACAGCGGTGACCGGCTGCTGGTGCTGGGCAAGAACGAAACACTGCAGAAACTGTTTATCGACTGAATGGAACGGAGGTGAGTAGCATGCTGGAAATCATTATTATCATCGGAAGTTTTATACTGATCGCTGTCGTCTGCTATTTTGCGATCGGCCGTCTGTTCGATGTGATTGACCCCAATCCCGCAAACGCCCGCAAATACCGGGTGGCCGCGGACGATGTGGTTTTTCTTCATCAGGCCAGAAAGTATTTTGATCCGAAGCGCTGCGTGCTATACACCGGACAGGGTTCCGAGATCCTCTCGGAGATGAAACAGACCAAAGTCGATTTTGCGGTCCTGGAAGGAAGTGAGGAGAATCCCCGGGAAAGCGATACAATGAATCATATCAGGGCGAGCTTTCAGCCCTGCGAACCGGTGACCAGCGACCGCGGCATGAATCTGTTCATGCTGTCCGACAAGGCGAGAGACATCGATATCTACTACCGGGACGATATGAGCCCGATCGTGCAGAAGCTGCTCGGAAACCGGATTATCACCAAGATCAACTGAATGAACAGCCTATGGAATCTTCTCCGATCACTGAAAAGGAATGTGTTGTGCTTCTTTGCCTGTCGCCGTCTCCCAGCAACAAGCGCGTCATCGACGCCGCTGCCCGGCTTGCGGAAGGCAAGGCAAAAAGCGCCATTGCGATCTATGTGGGATCCTCAAAAGAGGAGTTTTCAAAGAACCCCGCCCTTCAGGAAAATGTCGAGCTGGCAAAGCAGAAGGGGTTTGAGATCTACGTGTTCGAAAGCAATGACATTCTGATGAGCATTGCGGAATACGCCCGGCTGGTGCATGCCAGCGACCTGTTTCTCGGCTACAGCATCACCAATGCGATTTTTCCGGTGCGCAAGCCGGCCGCCGTCGTGCTTTCGGAGTATCTGCCGGAAACCGATATTCACATCATCCCTGATACCAGGGCCTCCGGATTCCCGGAGCTGAGAAGGAATGAACATTCCTTCTCCTGGACGATCAGGGATATTCTGCTTGTGATCGTGATCATGACGATTGCGACGATGCTGTCGGTGTGGTTTGACCAATCCCGTTTCAGCAACGCCAATATCATCACGATCTACATCCTGGCGGTTCTGATCGCTTCGCTTCTGACCTCGCACCGCATCTACGGCATCATCGCCGCGGTGCTCTATATTCTGCTGTTCAACTATCTCTTCATCGATCCCCGGTTTACGCTGCTCGTGTATAACCCGGATTACATGATGACCTACTTTGTGACGGTGCTGGCGGCGTTTCTGACCGGCTCGATCACGATCCGCATGAAAGGCATCGCGCGGCAGTCTGCCGAAACCGCCTATCAGGCCAAGGTGCTTCTCGATACGTCCAACCAGCTGGAAAGGGCAACCGATCGGAGAGAGCTGATCCGCATTACATGCATGCAGCTGGTGCAGCTGCTCAACCGCAACATTCTGTATTATGAGACCGGTTCAGAGACACCGAAGATATATTCCCTCAACAGCGATACGGTCGACCGGCCGGTATATGAAAATGAAAGGGAAGCGGCTGCCTGGGCGGCACAGAACCACCACCATGCCGGTGCGTTCACCTCGAATTTTCCCAACTGCCTCTGCCGTTATTACAGCATCAATTCGGATACAGATCAGTTCGGCGTCATCGGGATCGATATGAACCATGAGCGCTTCACCGAATTTGATGCGGAATGCTGGAATCTGACCGGTGTCACGATTCCGTCCGGCGTGACCTGCATCGAAGACCGGGCATTTTTCGGCTGCGCTTCCCTGGAAGAGATTACAATTCCATCCGGCGTAACGCACATCATGAATGCTGCGTTC
>JAFWCM010000254.1 GCA_017536885.1 Solobacterium sp. | reverse complement strand
GTGAGTTCAAAAGTCTCTGATCCGGAAGCCGCTTCTGTGTGAATGTTGAGATAGTTCTTATGGACATAGCCTGTCAGCTCCGGCACGGTAACCTTTACCCAGTCACCTTCGATGCCAAGCACCTTCACGGTATCTCCGGGACGAAGCTGGTCGATCACCTGATAATCCATTCCTCCGCCGCATCTGACATTCAACCTGGATCCGTTGGTCTGGACAGTGCCTACCTGATTGGCGGATTCTTCTCCATCCTTTGAAATCGTGACCCGGATGCCGGTGCCCTTGTCTCCTTCCGGTTCTTCTGTATCGGAACCGGTATCAGCCGTCACATCAGCGGCTGTAACTGCAGGCACCGCAGAGCCCGTATCTTCGCCGGTGTAAGCAAAGGCCGGAACGGTGAACGCTCCGGCTCCGATCATCACAGCGATCAGCGCTGTGCATATTGTCTTAATCATGATCTGTTTCCTCCTCCGTGATCATATCCATTGCATTGACCGGAATACTGCCTTTCCTGAAGGCTGCCAGCACATCAGCCAGCTGTTCCGGTGTCAGATGAGCCGCATGGACCATTTCATGGATCTCGATATTGGTTTCTTCCTGGATCTGATCCTGGGTCTCCGTGATCCGCGCCTCTACTTCCGCCTTTTTTGCAATCAGCTTCTTCAGTTCGTCTTCCAGACGTTTTCTTTTCTTTGTCATTTACTCTCCCTTCCTTACGGCAGCCTGCCGAAACAATAGAAATGAGCCTGCCAGTAGCTTGAATTGATCGAAGCATACTGGATCGGGTTCCCGCAGTGGATCATCATTCCGTCGCCCACATAGATGGCAACGTGGCTTGCGCCGGATGTGTTGTAGGTTCCCTGGAAGAAGATGATATCTCCCGGTTTTGCCTCGCTTCTCGGAATAATGGAAAGCTGCTGTCTCAGCCCTTCCGCCGTGGTTCTTCCGTAATTCCAGCCATTGCCGCAGTGGTTGATCACCCAGCACACAAAGCCGGAGCAGTCGAAACTGGTGGACGGCGAAGAACCGCCCCATACATACGGATAGCCGAGGTATTTCTCTGCTTCCTGAATCATCCTGGCAAACCGCACATCGCTGAGCGCTTCTCCCGGAATGTCATAGTCAAGGTATTCCGAGGTGGGTGTTACATTGGCATAGACGTCGCCTTCAAAGAGATAAGGCCGGTTGCCCATGGTCTCATTCAGAACCATATAGCGCTCCCGTTCGTCATCCGTCATACCGGAATCAAATACGGCAGCCTCCAGTGTCTTATTCTTCAAAGTCACATTCAGGATGTAATACTCATATTCGACCTCAACCTCGTATTCATATTCCTCTTCTTCGGTTTCTCCGGTCTCCGGGTCTGTATAAGTCGTTGTGCCTGTCCGTGTCTCTGTTCTGGTCCGGATCTCCACCTCTTCCTCCAGTTCCAGTTCATACTGCTTATCGAATAGTGCCTGCAGTTCGCTTTGAACTTCTGCTCTGGTGTAATCCTCATATTTCACAGTCAGATAGGAAGTCAGAACATAAGGATTGTGGTTGATCTCCGCCAGGTTGTAACGGTATTCGTCATAACCGGGATGCGTGGATTCGATGTTATCGATCTCGCTGCGAAGCTCTGCCTCCAGCGCCTTGTAATCCTCATTGGCACCGATGATATCCGCATCCTCAGCTGTATAGGAGCTGCCCAGCAGCGTTCCTCCGGATCCGCCTGCCATGGAGGAACAGGAAGAAAGCTGTGTGAACATAAAAACCAGCAGGAAGATAAAGGCAGCGCCGATCGCGATGACTCCTGCATGGCTCTTCACGAATTCCCCGGCTCTGCCGAACACCTGACTTACACGCTCTTTCAAAGAAGGTTTCACAGCGTGACCGTAAGCCGCCAGATTGCTGACGGCTCTTCCTGCCTTTGCTGCAACGTAGTCCTGCTTGATGCTTTTCCGCTGCATAAACCGGGACAACGGATTGGATTTCCCTGCAGGCTCTGCCGCCACCCCGGTCGTTTTGGCTGTTGCGGCAGTTTTGACGCCTTCTGAGAGTTCTTCCTCCACATGACGCAGCGTTTCTTTTTCCGCGCTGATCTCCGGCTTCACAGCCCGGTCATGCAGCTTGTTTCCATACTTTTTGACCTTCTGTACGGTGCCTCTGGCAACATCCGCTCCTGCCTCCGCCGCCTGAACGCCCCGGTTGACAGATTCGACGCCGATATTGTCATCTTCATCTGCCTCTGCGATCTTCCGATGCAGCTGCTGGGATACGACCGCAGATTTCAGCTTCCCGGACTGCTTCTTTTCAATAGGCTTTTTCCCATGCCGGAGCGTCTGCTCATTGTTCTTTGTGCCTTTGAGCTTTCGCTTTGTCCGGGTATAGCCATTTTCAGTCGGAAGGCGTTCTGTTTCCTCCGCTTTGACATCCGGCGCTTTCGCTTCCTTCATGTCATTGCGGAAATTCATCTTTTTCGCCATTAACCAGCCTCCTTTGCCTCCGCGACTTCACCGGGCTTGGTCGTCATGATCTTGTAGAGCTCCAGATCTGTAGGGAACCGGTCCACAAACGGCAGGATTACATTTCCATAGAACAGCAGCCCTTCGCCTTCACCGGAATGCGTCACGTAGGAAAGCTGATGCGGTGAGATGTTCAGCTGCTTTGCCAGGATCGCTCTGTCACCGACTGCCTGGTTCAGCATGTAGATGAAATCACTGTTCTCGAAGATATTTTCTACCTCGCGGCTGGCCAGCAGGTCCTTTACGTTCTGGGTGATGCCGGTCGGAATGCCGCCCCATTTTCTGAAACGCTTCCAGATCTCCACGGAATAGGCTGCCGTCTGTTCTTCCTTCAGAAGCAGATGCATCTCATCCATGTAATACCTGGTGGAACGTCCTTCCTCGCGGTTTTCTGTCACACGGCCCCAGACCTGGTCCTGCACGATCAGCATGCCGATCTTCTTTAACTGCTTGCCCAGCTCTTTGATGTCATAGCAGACAAGGCGGTTATTGATATCGACGTTTGTGCGGTGATTGAACAGGTTCAGAGAGCCTTTGACGTAGATTTCAAGAGCTGTCGCCACATGCCGCGCTTCCTTCTCATCCTGCTTCATCAGCTCATCGTACAGATCCTCCAGAACCGGCATGTTCTCCGGACGCGGATCATTGAAATACGACTGATAAATCTGATGGACGCAACGGTCGATGACAGTCTTCTCGATCGGCTGCAGTCCTTCCTTGCCGCCGACCACCAGCTCGCAGAGAGACAGGATGAAGTCAGCCTTTAACGCGATCGGATTATCCTCTTCGGAATAGTTCATGTTGATGTCCATCGGGTTAATGTACTGCGTGCTCATCGGACTGACCTTGATCACCTGGCCGCCCAGCCTCTCCACCAGCGGGGAATACTCTGCTTCCGGATCGGAAATGATAATGTCGTCATCCGTCACCAGGAATGCATTGGCGATTTCACGCTTGGCGCTGAAGGATTTACCGGAACCCGGCGTACCGAGGATCAGACCGTTGGGATTCTTCAGAAGCTTCCGGTCTACCATGATCAGGTTGTTCGACAGCGCATTCAGCCCGTAATACAGGGCTTCTCTGCCGCTCTGGAACAGCTCCTGCGTTGTAAACGGCACAAAGATTGCCGTACTGCTGGTTGTCAGACCACGTTCGATCTCGATCAGATTCTGCGCCAGCGGCAGGCAGCTCATCAGTCCCTGCTCCTGCTGGAAGTCCAGGCGGCGCAGGTTGCAGCTGTGCTTCTGGGCAATACTGGATGCCTGAAAGATGTTGTTTTCCAGCTCCTGCTTGGTGCTGCCGGTATTCATGATCAGGAATGTCACCATGAACATGCGCTCATTCTGACTCTGCAGTTCCTTCAGCAGATCCTTTGCATCGTTTCCGTAGGTCGCCAGGTCACTCGGAATGATATCCATGTCGTAACCGGCGCGGACTGCCTTCTTCTGCTCTTCGATCTTGGAGCGGTCCAGCTCCGTGATCGTATGCTTCACCGTCTTGATCGCCTTGTTCTGATCAAGAGAACGGATATGCATCGTCACGATCTGACTGGATTCCATATCCAGCAGCTCCTTCAGCAGCTGATCGGAAAGATCCGACGCCGTGATAGCCAGAAAGCTCATGGCTCCATACAGATCTCCCATCCGGAAATGTCTTCCGCCAGGGAAAGAAAAGGATGAAGGCGCGATGAAGTCCTTTGCGGAAAGGCCGGATTCCACCAGCCACTTCCATTCAAAGAAGAACTGGTCCTTATCTCCCATATGGAACATGTCATGCATCAGCTTCAGGCGTTCCTTGCCGTTCAGCACCTTTGTCACAACGCCCAGCCTGCGGAAATTGTTCAGAATATCCGTCTGGATATGAATCAGCCTTGGCTTTGCCTGCTTCATGGATTCCGCTTCAATACCGAAGGTCAGATACTTGGTCTTGGTCAGACCGTTGTTGCCTTGGGCCAGCTGCGTGCGGAGCATCTTGCTGTATTCCTCACGGACATCGTTGAATCCGTCGTTCTTCAGCGGGATCCGGATGCTTTTCTCAAAATCCGCCGCATCGGTACTCAGATTCATAAACGACAGCTCAAAGTTCACGGAGCTGTCGAAGAAGTTCAGGAAACCGCACCATTCATCAAAGATGGCTGTCTTATCCTCCTGCTGGGCAAGCTGATAATTGATGTCCTGAAACTGAATTGTCTTGGAATAATAGTTTGAGCCGGTACGGCAGATGCCGTCCTGGAACATGCGCTGAAACGGGATCGACTGCTGCGCGGTGCGCGGAATGCCATCATCCTTCCGGGCCTTCGCAACGATCGCCTCCACCTTCTTACGGTCTTTTTGGCTGAGAGACTTTGGAAGATTCAGCGCGGCGCTTTCCTTTGGCTTTTCTCTCTTCATGGAGAACAATCTCGTCCACCTCCTTTTCTGCCTCGTACTGACGGATCAGCACGGAGTAATAGTTGTTTGTCACATAGGGTCTTTCCTTGGGCCTTCGGAACTTGGCCTCGAAGAAATGATCCAGGATCACCTCCAGCGGCATGCCGTCCTTCTCATACATGGCGAGAAAGAAAAACGGCAGCATCACACCGATCATGGTCAGAGCTGCCAGACTCACATTTCCGCCTCTTTTCACCAGGAAGAACAGCGGTACGCCGACTGCCGCCGCAATGGAAAAGCAGATCAGCTGCCGCTTTGTCAGGTTGAAAAATATCTTTGATTTGACCTTACTCAAATCTCTTGGAACAGATATATACGCTGCCATAAAACCTCCTTAATGCGCATTGAATACGGACTTGGCCAGTGTTCCTGTCTTGAACAGCGTGAAGCACAGCAGCACGGTATAGCCCATGACGCCCCAGAGTGCAGTCAGAATGTTGCCGGAGAATGATATGCCCTGGATCAGCACCGCATAGATGCCGACACAGATCATGATGAGAAATCCCTGGAAGCCCAGTGCAAACAGCGACCGGAGGTAATTCTGTCCGATCTGACTCTGTTCCCGGTTCCCGAATGTTGAGAACGGAATCGGTGCGAGACTGGTCATCAGGTAGATCTCGATCATTCGTCCGTATACGATGATGAAAATGATAAGAGACATGATCTTCATGCCGATGCCGAGGATCAGGACTTCCATATAGGTTCCGATCAGCGGCCCGATCTCCATGCCTTCCAGTGTGGCCTGCATACTGCTGAGGGATGATCCGTCCACAGAAGTGCTGCCGCCGATGATTCCTCCGGCAGAGGAGATCACATGCTGGGCGACATCAAATACCGCCATCGTGATATTGAATGTGTTGGTGATCAGCAGAACTGCCACGAAGGTCTTGAAGACCCACTTGAAGAAGATCCATGTTTCAAAGTTTGCCAGGTTATTGTGATCAATAATCAGCTGAATCAGCTCATAGCAGGCTATGAATGTCAGAATCAGCCCCGCTATAGGGATGATCACGGATTCTGATACATTCCGTATCATGGCAAACACCCCCGGCGAGAAGTTCACCGGGGATGTGCCGACCTGGGCTGCGACATCCGAAACCTGCTGGTTCACGGAATCAAACATCCCGGAAAGGCTTTCCATGATACCGCTAACGAGCATTTCTTTCAGCCACTCTGTGATTTTCTGAAATATCGTGTCCATTTAGCGGTTTTTCCTCCGTGATCAGCCGAACAGGCCTGTGAGAAGCGGGACGAGCGTAGTACCGATCAGGGCGACACCGCCGCCTGCCATCAGCTGTTTCATGCCCTGGGACTT
>JAFWCM010000253.1 GCA_017536885.1 Solobacterium sp. | reverse complement strand
TTCACCTGAACTTCAGGATGTAGTTCGCCGCATCTGTAATATTGGCTTATGACATATTGAAGGTTGTACATGGCCTTCTTTTTCTTTCTGCCTGTATATACACATGCTTTGATTATCTGATCTTATCAACCAATTAACTAATATAAATTACTTACAACCTGTGTTCTATTAAACTGTTACTTTACAAAAAAAGCACCCATAGAGAGTGCTCAAATTGTCAAGAATTGAGTCCTCTCTATGGGTACCACTTTAGAACCCGTCAGGGCTCTGTCCTCTTTTTTTCGGTTTACTGATTTTCCTTGACGGAGGAAGTCTTGAAGATGAACTTCACACTGTCATTTCCCTCTTCGGATTCGCCGGAGAAGTTGTTGTATTTCACGCCCGCTTCATTGACGGCCTTCAGGCTTTCGACCGCGTCTTTGAGATGATCGGAAAGCATGTCTCTGAGCTTGTCGATGCCTTCCTCGCGGAACTGATTCATGCCGTCCATCAGCTTCTGAGCACCCTGATCGAGTTCTGCGGTTCCGTTCTTCAGCTCGAGAACTCCGTCCGCAAGCCGCTGGGCACCTTCGTCGAGTTTGTCGGCGCCTTCCTTAAGATCACCGGTTCCTTCATTGAGCTGCACGGCACCTTCACTGAGCTGCTTTGCGCCGTCTTCAAGACGAACCGCCCCGTTCTTGAGATCGCTCATTCCGCCGACCAGTTTCTCACTGCCCTCTTTCAGAGAAACCGTTCCCTGATTTACGGCAGATGCGCCTTCGCTGAGTGCCTTCGCACCTTCAGCCGCATCCTTGCTTCCCTTGGCCAGAGCCTCTGCGCCCTGCACCAACGGTGCACTTCCTTCCTTCATGGCACCGATTCCATGATTCAGTGCACCGGCACCTTCGAGAAGTCCGCCTTCCCCGTTCATGCCCTGATCAAGCTGGGCAATGCCAAGGGTCAGAGTCTCACTTCCTTCTTCCAGTTTTGTGAGTGCATTTCCAAGTCCTGCTTCACCGCTGATGCCTTCGGAGAGCTTTGAAGCACCGGCGGAAAGTTCGGAGATCTTCTCCACGGCAGAGCGGAATCCCGGCACGGGTGCCTCGGCACTGCCGCTGTCTTCCATGATCTGCTTCATGCCCTGATCCAGCTGGTTGACCGCTTCGGAGACTTCCGCAAATGCGGTCTGATAGCTTTCGATCGCCTCCTGCTGGGCGGCGATGACTGCCAACGCTTCTTCCAGGGTTTCCGGCGCCTTGGCAGCGCGGGCGGAGGTAAGTTCGATCATCGTCTCCGCTTCATTGACTTCTTCCGGCTGGCTCTCTTCCGGCTCTGCGGGAGTTTCCTGCGGGAGTTCGGCCGGGGTTTCATTGACTTCCGGTTCGGCCGGGGTTTCTGTTTCGGGTGTGACTTCCGGTGTCTCTGTGGGCTCTGAAATCACCGGGACGTCCTGCGGTGTTTCTTCCGGAACAACCTGTTCCGCACGCTCTTGCGGCATAACAGGTTCGGAGGGAACTTCATTGTACTGCGGAGCTGAAGCGGCTGCTTCAAGCTCGGCAATCCTTGCCCGCAATGCGGCGTTCTCGGATTCCAGACCTGCCACTTTGGATTCATAGCCGGCCTTTTCCTGTTCGCTGAGACCGGACTGGATGTTCAGACCCGGTTTGGCTGCGGCATTCTGCTGGGCAAGCTTTGCGTCCAGCTGTGCCAGACCCCCTTCGATCTTCTCGAAGCCGCCGAGATACTGACGCATGCCAAGGTCCAGTGTATTTGCGCCAAGGCTTAACTGATAGGCACCGTTAGCAAGAGTGCCTTCCGTTGTCTTATCGCCTACGGCATTGGATACTGCCTGAATTCCGCTGCTGAGCTGGTCGGCACCGGCATGCAGTGTTCTGGATCCTTCTGCCGCTGAAGCAGTGCCTTCCTGAAGCCTTGCGGAACCGGTATAGAGATCTTCGATGCCTTTGGTCAATGCCGGGACGCTGTCGTTGAGCTTGCCGGCGCCTTCGGCCAGTTGCTGATTTCCGGCAGCGAGCTGCTCTGCCCCTTCAAAGAGGCTCTTTGTCCCATCCGCGAGCTGTGCGGCACCGCTGCTTAATGTCTTTCCGCCGCGGTGGAGCTGGTCGGTGCCTTCCAGGAGATCCTTTGTGCCGTTGTGCAGTGTCTTTGCGCCTTCGCTGAGATCACCGCTGCCGGTATGGAGCTGTTCGCTTCCCTCTTTCAGAGCAGAAGTTCCGTTTTTGAGCTCTCCGGTTCCGTCCAGGAGTTTTGCGGCGCCTTCATCGAGCTTTCCGGTTCCCTCTTTGAGTTTGCCGGTGCCTTCACTCAGTTCATTCGCCGCATCATACAGGCGGTTCATATCCTGTTCGAGTTCATCGAGCTTTCCGTCTTCAGTGACGGTGAGATCGCCGAGCAGATTGCCAGATGCCATGGTCATCGTCATATCGAGTTCAAAGTCGGTGGTATCAGCTTCGACTTCGAAGTATTCCGGGATGTCGAGGCTTACAAGATCGTTGGTTTCGTTCATGGCAAGGCTGTCTTTGAGGCCCGGGAATGCCATGCCTACGACAAATGCCCGTTCCCCTTCCGAGATCACTTTTCCGTTGATGGCAGTGATGTTGGAGAATTTCTTCTCATCGAGTTCAAGTCCCGTCACCATTGCGAAGGGAACTCTGACAGTGCGGGATTTGCCGTTGACCGTCTTCTCTTCGCCGGTGTTGTTGGTGTAATCAAAGCGGATCACGACATGGCCGCTTTTGCCGGCGAGCTCCTCGGCGCTGATCGGTTTCCCTTCCAGCGTGTAGGTGATCTTCATATCTACCGGAAGCTGTTTTGTGGTCGTTCCCTGGTAGTAGATATCAGCGCCGTCGGCGTTCCAGGTGATGGTTCCGTCGGCGTTTTTCGTAAAGCTCTCATTGCCCGAGACATTTTTGATATCTTCGAGGAAGGAGGCATCGTCAATCGTCTTCTTTCCCGAGGTGTTTTTCAGCCAGTCACTGACGATCACCGAATTGCTCTTTCCGCTGGCATCGGTGATGACATAGACAGTCTCCTCTTTTCCATCGGCGTTCTTATGTTCTTCCGATGGTTCGGTTGTATTGTTTGTATCGCTTTCCTCTGCCCGGACATCGTACAGGCAGAGCGATGCCGCAGCCAGACACGCAAGCATCGTTTTCCCGGTTTTTCTGAATATGGGTTTCATATGTTTCCTAATGCCTCCTTACTGGGTTTGTGTTTCAGATGAATCACATCTGTCGTCTTCTGGATCAATGTATCGAAGATCAGCAGCAATGACGGCAGAAGGAAGATGACGCAGGTCATCGAGATCAGTGCCCCTCTTGCCATCAGTACGCAGAGGGAAGAGATCATGTCGATGTTGGAATACATTCCGACACCGAAGGTTGCGGCGAAGAAGGACATCGCCGAGACGAATACCGACTTGGAGCCTGACTCCACGGCCTCGCCGATCGCCTGTTTCTTATCCATTCCGGCCAGGCGTCCGCGCCGGAAGCTTGTGGTGATGAGAATCGCATAGTCCACGGTAGAGCCGAGCTGGATCGTACCGATGATGATATTTGCGATGAAGGGAAGCTTCGTTCCGGTATAGAACGGAATTCCCATGTTGATCATGATTCCGAATTCGATCACCGCGACCAGGATTACCGGCAGCGAGATCGATTTGAACACCATGGCGATGATCAGGAAGATGATTCCGATCGAGGCGGTGCTTACGGAATTGAAGTCATTGCTGGAGATCGTGATCAGATCCTTTGTGCACGGCCCCTCTCCAATCAGCATGCTTGTGCCGTCATACTCATGGGCGATGCGGGAGAGCGCATCGATCTGCTCGTTGATCTCGTCGCTTGCGACCTTGTATTCACTGCCGATCAGAATCATCTGCCAATGATCGCTCATCAGCGATCCGCGCAGCTTTTCGGGAAGGATTTCATCCGGGATCGTCGGCCCGAGCAAGGTCTTCATTCCGATCACGAACTTGACGCCCTTCTCCTGTTTCATGCGGTCGGCCATGGCGCGCACTTCTTTCGTTTCGACATCCGCATCCATTAACAGGATGTGTGCGGTGCTGGTGCTGTATTCCTGTTCCAGCTTGTCATTGGCGATGACCGCCGGCAGGGTTTTGGGCAGGGAGCTGTCGAGGTTGTAGTAGACCGGCACATTCCGGTATCCGTGCACCGCCGGCAAGAGAAACAGTGCCGCAATGGCCAGGAAGATCATCGAGTGATCTGCCACAAATCCGCCCAGTCCCCGGAAGTCGGGAAGCAGTGCCTTGTGTCTGGATTTCTGAAGCGGCTGATCCAATATCAGAATCATCGAAGGAAGTACCGTGACACAGCAGATGACGCCGATCACGACTCCCTTGGCCATGACGATACCGATATCCTTGCCGAGGGTGAAGCTCATAAAGCAGAGAGCGATGAATCCGGCTACGGTGGTGATCGAAGAGCCGATGATCGAGATGAAGGTCTCCGAGATCGCTTCTTCCATTGCCCTGTTCTTATCCAGGCCTTCCGAGAGCTTTGCCTCATAGCTGTGCCAGAGGAAGATCGAATAGTCCATCGTCACACCCAGCTGAAGTACTGCGGCCATCGCTTTGGTGAGATAGGAGATCGATCCCAGGAATACATTGGAACCGAGATTGAAGAGAATCGCCATTCCGATGCTTGCAAGAAACAGGAACGGAACCAGCCAGGAGTCCATCGACACCATCAGAACCACCAGTGACAGCAGAACCGCCATCAGTACATAGACCGGCGCTTCACTTTCGGAAAGATCCTGCGTATCGACGAGAATTGCGCTCATACCGCTGAGATAACACCGCTGATCGCAGATCTTCCGGATGTCCCGGACGGCGGTGATCGTCTCATCCGAGCTCGTCGTTCCTTCGAAGATGATGAACATCATCGTGGAGTTGTCGCGGTTGAAGGCTTCATATACCTCCTTTGGCAGCATCTCCATCGGGATGCGGATGTCCATCGCGGAATCATACCAGATGACATCCTTGACGCCGTTTACGGTCTGTATCTTCGCTTTCAGATCACTGACGTCCTTTTCCTCCATGCCCTCGCATACGAGCATCGAGAATCCCCCGCTGCCGAATTCTTCCTGCAGGATATCCTGACCGATCATGGTCTCAATATCCTTCGGGAGATAGACAAGCAGGTCATAGTTTACTTTTGTGCGGGCATATCCGATGACTGAGGGTATCAGAAGAAGCACTGAGATCAGAAGAATCAATGCTCTGAACCGGACCGTCCACGCTCCGAGTTTCTTTGCCATGTGCACCTCTTTTCCAATAAAATGACCGTTGGTCATTTCTTACATCTGCAGTTATAGCACTTTCTGACCGCCGGTCAATATGAAAGACGGCAGATTCTGCCGCCTTCTATACAGATTCCGGATTTTGTCAAAAAGAGGTCTCGCTTATTTCTTTTCCCGCCGCTTCTGAAGCGCATCCATCGCAAACATCGGCTCATCCTTCCCGTGCGGTTCCTTCGGAAAGTCTCTGTTCACCAGGCTGTCGTCATAGATCATCTGGCACGATCCTCCTCCGTCAAGACGCAGTGCATCTCTGACATTGCGTTCCTTCAGAAAGGCTCTCACCTTGTCTTCCGGCACGGTGCCGTAGAATTCGATCAGCTGAAATCTGCCCTCTTCATCCTGGGCGAAGATCGTCAATGCCCGGCCATAGGTGTGGTAGTTGAGGGCACCGACATCGCCGTTTGTCACATCTGTCTCTTTACCGTCGGCGAAATAGGTGTAGGAGCCGCTGATCGCGTTCTCCGCATCGATCAGATAGCCGGTCCACCAGGACCAGTTATGATCCCCTTTCCAGCGGCTGTTCTGCCAGCCGTGGTATTTGATCACCATGTCATAGGTGTTGAAATACGCCGTCGCAAACCCGTTTCCGTAGGCGGGGGTGTTGAGCTTGCCCTGCCAGGTCGTCCATTCGTTGTTGGTGCGGACCGCTCCCACGGGTCTTCCGTATTCGACGCTGCCGTTGGAGAAATAGCCGGCATTGACGCCGCCAATCCGTACATATCCCTGTTCGATCATCT
>JAFWCM010000252.1 GCA_017536885.1 Solobacterium sp. | reverse complement strand
TGACGGTTTCCCTGATGGTATGAACGTTTTTTCTGTGCAGGCACATGGCAGCGGATGTCCGGATGCCATTTTGATTCAACAGAACAAATGCATTCCTGACTGCCTCCTCACTGCCTTCCACACCGCGCAGCCAGTCATGCATGCCAATACCGTCATAACTCATCTGGATACCGGCATGAAGGTCTCTGTTTTTGTATTCCCTCACAAATGACTCATTGACGAGAAGTCCGTTGGTGTAAATTGCACTGATATAGATGCCCTTTGCGAGCATTGCATCGATGATCTCCCAGAAGTCAGGCCGGATCAGCGGCTCGCCGCCGGTTATCCCGACGTTGAAGACGCCGCATTCCGCCAGCTGTTCCACGACATGCATCAGTTCTTCATGGCTGGGGCTGCCGTGTTTTGCGTCCGGGGCGGACATGAAGCAATGTCTGCATTTCATGTTGCAGGCGCCGGTAACGGACCACTGCACGTTGCTTTTGTATCTGCATGGATACAGGGTATACAGCTGTTCCTGATCCAGAAAGTCTGTCCGTTTCGCCGGCCGGATCACCTGGTTCTTTAAAAAATCTTCGATATGCTTTTTCAGTTGTTCATCCTGCGGTTCGGGAATCTCAGTTCTTCCGTCACACATGGAAAGAAACAGATAGGCTTTCTTTGACAGGAAACGGACTTCTTTGGTCGTTCTGTCCATTACTCCATAGGGAAGCTTCTGCCAGCCTCTTAACAGATATTGTTCCGATAATATGTATTTCATAAAAAAGATCCTCAATGAAAAAGGACCGGTGATACATTGATCCGATCCTTTATTGAACAAACAGCTGTGACCGGAAATTAACGGTAGGTAAATGCATATTCGCACTCACCCGAGTGCTTGCACAGATACGCATCATACATTCTGTATACGTTGTCGCATCCGTCATTGTGCCAGCAGTTTTCAAAGTTTTTGAATGAGTACTTGCAGTCATGATGCTTTGTATTGGTTTGAGTGCACCAGTAATCATTTGTGCAGTTTTCATCATCACTGCCGCCGGCAACTGCTTTCAGTTCACGCTCATCAACCTCTGCTCCGGCAAACTTGTCCGTATCCTGAGTTCTTTCCTGGAAGACTTCTTTCAGTTCTTCGGGAGTGAACTCATATCCGCATTTCTCTGCGGCAAGGACCCAGAGTTCTGAATCATTCTTGTCGGGATTGTCATCAAAGACCTTCTCCACCTTTTCCATCAATGTGCGGTTTGCTTTGTAATCATCCAGAAATTTTTCTGCCTGTACCTTTGACATATTCTTCCCTCCTTATAGGTTACTTTATACTTTATTATATCACTTATGATATACGGCTTATCCGGAGAAACAACTCCCTTCAGGGAAAAATTACCGGGAGAACAACCGTAAACAGATCTGAGAGAATCTCCTGGGTTTCCGAAGAAATCCGGATAATTACAGAATGATACCCCGGCACACAGGCAGGTCTGTTCATTGCCTCTTCATTCATGTATGATTCGTTTAGACAATAATGGAGTCAGGCAATCAGGATCTCTCTGCCTGATGAAAGAAGGTGAATTCTATGAAACTGTTAAAGAGTCTTCCGTTCAGGCTGCTGCTTGGAATCGTCGTCGGAATGCTTTTGGGATTCGTTTTTAACGAAAGCATTATGTCCGTTGTCGTCACGATCCGCTATATCCTCGGTCAGCTGATCAACTTCTGTGTACCGCTGATCATCATCGGATTCATTGCGCCTTCCATCACAAAGCTCGGAAGCGGGGCAGCACGCATGCTTTCATTCGCTGTGATGATTGCCTATCTCTCCAGCGTACTGGCTGCGGCCATGTCGGTGGTTTCCGGATATGCACTGATCCCCTTGATGTCAATTCAGGCTGCCACAGAGGGGTTGAAAACCCTGCCTGATGTTGCCTTCCAGCTCGATATCCCGGCCGTCATGCCGGTCATGTCAGCCCTGGTGCTTTCGATTCTTCTCGGTATTGCCTGCGTATGGACCAAGGCCGTCACCCTCACTAACCTGCTGAATGAGTTTCAGGCGATCATACTGAAGATCGTGGAAAATGTACTGATTCCCATTCTTCCCTTCTTTATCGCTTCTACCTTCTGCTGTCTTTCCTGGGAAGGCTCGATCACCAAACAGCTTCCGGTATTCCTTCTTGTCATCATCATCGTTCTGATCGGACATGTCATCTGGCTTACGGTTCTCTATACCACCGCATCTGTCTATTCCGGAAAGTCCGGTTTGGAAGTAATCAGCCACTATGGCCCGGCATATCTGACCGCTGTCGGAACGATGTCTTCTGCCGCAACCCTGGGTGTAGCGCTGAGATGCGCACACAAGAGCAAAAACCTCCGCCCGGATATGGTAGACTTCGGCATACCCCTGTTTGCCAATATCCATCTCTGCGGTTCGGTACTCACAGAGACCTTCTTTGTGATGACCGTATCGAAAATCCTGTACGGCAGTCTGCCGCCGGTGACCACCATGATCGTATTCATCATATTGCTTGGTATCTTCGCAGTCGGTGCACCGGGTGTACCGGGCGGTACCGTCATGGCTTCCCTTGGTCTGATTACAGGTATTCTTGGATTTGACGCCAACGGAACCGCACTGATGCTTGCGATCTTCGCCCTGCAGGACAGCTTCGGCACCGCATGCAACGTAACCGGTGACGGTGCTCTGACTCTGATCCTTACAGGATATGCGGATAAGCATAAGATCACCAATGAGCGCCCGCATTATCATCTGAAGGTAGATGCCACAGAATAAGGTGGATACTTTGCTACTTCAGTTGGAAACGCTTCGCAGGAAACAATCAAACACTATATTGAAAACCAAGGATAATTGTAAAACCGCCCCGTAAAGGGGCGATGCTTCCCTATGAAACAGGTGAAGATTTCGTTGAAGATCCTTCGCATGATTTTTTATTTTGGCCGCTGATATGTTCGATCAGACCGGATTTACTGCATCATGGCAGACTTTCATCTCTGGTCCTCTATCATATGCCAATCGCTGCAATACAGTTTTGAACAGAGTACCTCCGGAACGGTATCTGCCGGCAGATGCACGCAGGTGATTTATGCCGGCCGCGGAACCGACAGCGGCTGTTCAATACGCATCTCAGAACCTTCTCCCCATACAAAAAACTCAGGTATTACCCTGAGCAATCAGATGATCGAAACTGTGTGTACTTTACCTGTTATTACCGTCCGGGTTTCCCGTCAATCAGGCGAGTTCCGCTGCATACGCCCATGTCATTCCCGTCAATCAGGCGAGTTCCGCTGCATACGCCCATGTCATTCCCGTCAATCAGACGGGTTCCGCTGCATACACCCATGTCATTCCCGTCAATCAGACGGGTACCGCTGCATACGCCCATGTCATTCCCATCAATCAGACGGGTACCGCTGCATACGCCAACTTCTGCCTGAGCGAGATTTCCTCCGGCAACATCATCAATGCTTTCTGAAGAAATGGATTCAATCACTGAATCCGTATTTTTTTTCATTTCCTGTTCACTCATGTTCTCATCCTCTCCAATGACATCATTATATACGAGCCCTTATGGTCCCATCCACATGAGCTGATTCAGACAATATGGCGGCAATATGGCGGTTGAATTGCAATTCACCCCTTCTCGCTTTCATATGAAATCAGCCTCGATGAAAGACCATCTGGAAGGAGTTCGCACCTCTTTTCCGGGTCTCTTTCCTGCAGGCAGAGAAACAAAGGACGAGATCTTCCTTTTACCGAAATACCCGACCCTGTTTTTCATCAGCAACGAACCTTCTTTTTCTCAGACGTTCTGTCTCTGCTGCTTCTTACTCCTCGCCGGGATTCAGAACGAATGCGAAGAAAGCGACAAAGGAAGCAATCAATGCGATACAGCCAACGCAAAGTCCAGCAATCTTGAGAATTTTCTTGAGTTCCATTTTATTTCCTCCTAATGATTTT
>JAFWCM010000251.1 GCA_017536885.1 Solobacterium sp. | reverse complement strand
TCCGGAAAGAACCGTCACATCCACGGTTGTCGTCGACGGCGGCGACAAACACAGAGTCTCTGTGAAAACAGCCGGAAATATTCCGAAGGACAAGATCTTTGAATGCGTCAAGGCAATCAATGAGGTCCGTGTAAAGGCTCCCGTGAAGATCGGTGATGTCATCATCGCGGATGTTGTCGGAACAGGCGTCAATGTCGTAGCGACAAAAGACGTCAGCTGATAGCGTCAGTGACAGCGGGACTGTGCGGGTAAACCTTGCACAGTCCTTTCTTTGTGATAAAGTTACTAAGGGAGGTCGAAAACCATGACAACCGCAAATAAATTAACATTACTTCGAATTGCACTGATTCCGGTATTCCTCGGAATTCTCTATGCCGGATTCCCGAATGCAAACTACTATGCCCTGGCCGTATTCATTATCGCGAGTCTTACGGATCTCGCCGACGGGTATATCGCACGGCATTATAACCAGATTACAAATTTCGGAAAATTCATGGATCCGCTCGCTGACAAGATGCTCGTCATGTCGGCAATGTGCTGGTTCGTGGAAAAAGGACAGATGCCCGGCTGGGCGCTTGCGATCGTACTGTTCCGTGAGTTCGCCGTATCCGGCATGCGTCTTGTCGCTGTGGAACAGGGCAAGGTCATCGCTGCGGGAATGTCCGGAAAGATCAAGACCGCATCGACGATGGTATGTCTCTGCCTTATGATGCTCAACATTCCTTCCTGGCTGAATACCGTATGCATCGCCGTCATCGTCATCACGACGGTTTACTCCGGCATCGAATACTTCGTCAAAAACGCGTCCGTATTCAAAAACGCGGACTGATCGTCTGAATCATCATCGGGAGGTTTTATTATGTTCATGAACATACTGGTACTGGTCCTGAGCTATCTGTTCGGCTCGATTCCCTGGGCTCTTGTCATCGGTAAGGTATTCTACGGCAAGGATATCCGGCAGTACGGTTCCGGAAATCTCGGCGCTTCCAATTCCGGAAGAGTGCTGGGCAAACCGGCGGCGATTGCCGTAACCGTGCTTGATGGCGGAAAGGCGCTGATCTCCATGACGGTCGCTCATTTCCTGGCGCCCGATATGGTTCCCTATGCGGGACTGGTCTGCTGTCTTGGCCATTGCTTTCCGATCTTTGCGAACTTCAAAGGCGGAAAAGCTGTTGCGACCGCATACGGATATTTTCTCGGACTTGCCATCTTTATCAATCAGGCATGGTTCTGGCAGTTCTTCTTTCCGGTGATCCTGTTCTTCGTGATTCTGTATATCTGCAGAATTGTCTCTCTTTCCAGCATGACTGCGGTAGGCGCGGAAGTGCTCGTCAACTGGCTGATCATCAGGGATCCCATACAGATCACGCTTTGTCTTCTGGTGCTGTGGCTGTTTATCTGCTATCGCCACAAGGACAATATCAAACGTCTGAAAGAGGGTAAGGAATCCACGATCAAATGGATGGGCAAACGCCCCTGGTAACAAATATGAAACAGCGCCGCGGCGCTGTTTTAATATCCTCTCAGAACCATGCGAGCATGGAAGCGGAAGAAAAGTAAAACAGAGAACGCTGCAGGAGTATTCTCTGTTCTGATCCGTTTCAGCACATCAAAGGCCGGTATTCTGATTTTACCCGTCAGAGTGATTCTGGTAATTTCACTGCGGCAGCGCGGGAGTTCAGTATCCGCGTTTTACATCGGCGCCATAGCGCAGGGGAAGCCCGTTACAGTATCTGTCAAAGTCTTCGAGAAACTGATCGATGATGATATCTACCGTAATCTTCAGGGTCATGTTTCCCGAGCAATGGGGAGTGATCAGTGCCCGCGCGTGATGCCAGAGCGGACTTTCTTCTGGCAGGGGTTCTGTCTCAAAGACATCGAGTCCGGCAAAAAGACGATGATTGTTTAGATGACGAATCAGCGCCGCTTCATCGATCACGGTGCCGCGGCCGACATTGATGAGCACGGCATCGTCCTTCATCAATGAAAGCTCCGCATCGGAAATCATATGAAATGTCGCATCGGTTTTCGGAAGCGAGAGGATCACAAGATCCGCGCTGCCGAGAATTTCATGGAGAGAAGAAACCGGTACGACGGAATCGAAGAGATTGTCAGGATTGTTCAGCGACCGGTTGACGCCTATAATCGAGCGGGGCGAAAACGCGCGCAGCCGGACAGCGATATTCCGGCCGATATCCCCCGTTCCGATGATCACCGCGGAAGCGCCGTGGATTGAGCGGATGGCAAGATCCCGCTTCCATCTCTTCTCCTTTCTGAATGCATGGTAGTCTTCCATCTTTCGCAGGATCATGAGAATCATCATGATCACGTGCTCCGAAATCGTAATGCCGTAGGCACCCGAACTGTTGGAAAAAAGAATGCTTTCATCCCTTAACACACCCGGTTCGCGGAAACTGTCGATGCCCGCATACGGGGTGCACACCCACCTCAGATGCGGGGCGCATGCAGGCAGGGAAGGATCGGCGCTGAAAAGGATCTCCGCCCGATGGAGATATGGTTTTGCGGTTTCTCTGTCATCGGTGATGAAGACATCGAATCCATGGGCTTCTGCCGCGGCGCGGATCCGGCTGCGGTGATCTTCTGAAAGCTCCTTTACAACTGAAACAAGCAGTCTTTTGTTTTCGGTATCCATGCTTTAATACTATATCCCCGCCGGGGAAAAAGAAAACAGGACAAAGCCTGTTATCTTTTGCCTTTGACAAAGGGAAGAGCTTTTGCGGCGATGCCTTTTCCGTCAAGCCCGAACTTTTCGATCAGCTGGGCAGCGGTGCCGGATTCGCCGTAACAATCGGGAATGCCGATTCTCATCATCTTTGTGGGATATTTTTCGCTGAGCACTTCCGCCACTGCGGAGCCAAGTCCGCCGATGATGCTGTGCTCTTCGCAGGTGATCACCTTTCCGCACTTTGCGGCACTGGCGACAATCAGTGCTTCGTCGATCGGTTTGATCGTGCAGATGTCGATGACTTCGGCGTCGATTCCCTGTTCCTTGAGGATCGCAGCCGCATCGATCGCGGAGGCGACACAGATGCCGGTCGCAATGATCGAAACATCCTTGCCTTCCTTTATCACTCTGCCT
>JAFWCM010000250.1 GCA_017536885.1 Solobacterium sp. | reverse complement strand
TGCAGCGGGGGAGGGGTTGTGGTGATCCGGGACGGAAAGATCGCGGATGTATACAACGCCGACAACGGCATCTCCTTCGCGGATATCCTTACGGTTTCGGAAGCGGACAACGGCGATGTGATCTTCGGCTCGGACGGCGACGGTCTCTATGTCTTCCGGGGCGATGAACAGATCAAACACGCCGGCACCGACGACGGTCTTCTCAGCGATGTCGTGATGCGGGTGAAAAAGGATGACAACCACCATGTATTCTGGATTGTGACAAGCAACTCCCTTGCTTACATGGATGAAGACTACAACATCACCTCGATTAAGAAGTTCCCGTATTCCAACAACTTCGATCTCTATGAGAACAGCAGGGGTGACATGTGGATTCTTTCCAGCAACGGCATCTATGTGATCTCCGCCGAAGAGCTTCTCGCAAACGGCGAACAGCTGGTTCCCGTCTATTACGGAAGGGCGAACGGTCTTCCCTGCATCGCCACCGCCAACTCCTACAGCGAGCTGACAAACGGCGGCGATCTCTACATCTCCGGAACAAACGGGGTGGCGAAGGTGAATATCGAGAAGCAGTTTCAGGATGTGACGGATCTCAAGATGGCAGTGCCTTATGTGGAGGCCGACGGGAAGTACATCTATGCCCAGAAAGACGGCAATATCATCATCCCCGCCGAGACGAAGAAGCTGACGATTCACAGCTTTGTGTACAACTACTCCCTGCTCAACCCTCAGGTCACCTATTACCTGGACGGATTTGAGCAGCTTGAAACCACGGTTACGCGCGATGAACTGGCCCCGGTCAGCTACACCAACCTCAAAGGCGGCGACTATCAGTTTGTGATGAAACTGAAGGATGCGATGGGCCGCGGCGGAAAAGAACTCATTGTGCACATCATCAAGGAAAAGGCGATCTATGAACAGATGTGGTTCATAGTCATGATGGTGATTGCTGTGATCCTCGCCGTCGCTCTGGTCTTCTATCTCATAAACCGCGTTCAGACCAGACGCTATGAGAAGAAGATGGCGGAAAACAAAATACTGATTCACGAGATGACGGAAGCCTTCGCGAAGGTCATCGATATGAAGGACAAGTATACCAACGGTCATTCCACCCGGGTGGCGGAGTATACCGCAAAGCTTGCCAGGGAACTCGGATATGATGAGGAGACGATTGAGAATTACTACAACATCGCTCTTCTCCACGATATCGGAAAGGTGGGAATTCCGCCGGAGGTGCTCAACAAGCCGGGCAAGCTCACCGATGAGGAGTTCAAGATCATCAAGTCGCATTCCTCCCTGGGTTATCGTGCCCTGAAGGATATCTCCATCATGCCGGAGCTTGCGACCGGTGCCGGAGCGCACCATGAGCGTCCCGACGGCAAGGGATATCCGCGCGGTCTCAAGGGGGATGAAATCCCGCGGGTGGCGCAGATCATCGCCGTCGCGGATACATTTGACGCCATGTATTCCAACCGTCCTTACCGCAAGCGGATGAACTTCGACAAGGTGGTTTCGATCATCCGTGAGGTATCCGGAACCCAGCTGACCAGCGATGTGGTGGATGCCTTCCTGCGCCTGGTGGAAAAAGGAGAGTTCCGCGATCCCGACGATCACGGAGGCGGAAGCACGGAGGATATTGACAACATCCATAAGCGGCTGGACCGGGAAAGCGCCGAGCAGAAAGCCGCCATGGAAATGGAACACGAGATCAAGAAGAAAGTCATGAAAGAGAAAAAGAAGGAAGAAGAGGAGAGCGCATCGCACTCCGACAACTCCTGAAGAACGAAAGGACAGAGACATCGGGTTATGATCCGATCCTCTGTCCTTTTTTCTTTCTGACTGGCGGGGGATTATTTTTTGCGGAGGGTGACTTCCGCAACAGTCGGCAGCTGCTTAAGCTCCTGGATGATATCGTCGAATTTTGTTTCGTGGCTTGTGACGAGATCTGTTTCCACGATCCGCTGATTGTTCTTCTCGGAAACGGAAACTCGTCCGGGGTTGTTGTTGTATTTGCGGATGATATTCATGACATCCGTGATATCGGTCACGGATTCCTTCGTGGTTACGCAGATCCTCGTTTCAAACAGAAGCAGTCCGCTGCTGTGGCGGAAGCTGTGCAGGCTGAACTGGACGAGGATGACCAGGATGCCGGTGAGAATTCCGACTCCGCAAAGCCCTGCCCCGAAGCAGATTCCGATGCCGGCGGTGGAAAACACCCCGGCCGCGGTGGTCAGACCCTGCACGATTTCGTTGCGTACAAAGATAATGCCGGCGCCGAGAAATCCGATGCCGGAAATGATCTGTGCCGCAACCCGCGCGGAATCAAAGCGCACGGTATCTTCAAAGCCGTATTTGGACACAAGGGTAAGCGAAGCGGCCGCGATGCAGACAAGGGCATGGGTGCCCGTGCCGGCTTCCTTGGAGCGGCTCTGCCGTTCCATACCGATTACCGCTCCCGTCAGCGCTGCCAGAAGCAGGCGGAGAATCCATTCCGGATTCATGGCAAACATTCCAGCGAGATTCATAACAAGTCTCCATTCTGTTCATCTGTAACTTAAGCTATCTGTATTTTACAACGCGCGGGGGACAGAAATAATCGTGAAGCGTTACCGTTTGTGACTTCCCGCAAAAGAGGCTTTGACCTGAAAGAGAAAGCGCTCGGAGGCGGGGGTGAAGGACTGATATCTGTTCCATGTAAGATACAGTGCGGTGGTGCAGGGATGATCGGGCGGCCGAAAGACCGGCCCGCTTCCCTCGGAAGTATCGATCAGCCCTTTGAAGGTGAGCAGACACCCCAGGCCCTCCTTTACAAACAGGGAGGCATTGCAGGAAAGCCGGAAGGAACCTTCGAGCGTCAGATGTTCCATATGTTCCTTTGCCCAGGAGGAGATCTCGTTGTTCCGGCTCTGCTGCGAGCAGAACAGAGGAAGATCATAGAGATCCTTTACCCGGATTTACTTTTTCTGGCCAGGGGAGAATCACTGCGTACGACAAGCCCCCGGATATCATCCGCCGGAAGCGGATCGAATCATATCCTGAGGGATCCGGAAGTTCTGCCAGGGATGCCTTGCCTGTCAGAAGAGCGGAACATGCGTGATCAAAGACGATGTCAGACCGGTACTGGAAAAAGTGAAGAATGCGGATGTCCTCCTGTTTACGGCGCTGGCAATGAAGCAATCGAAGACAACGGGAACGTTGCGCTCATGCTGGAAGGGACGTATTGCTTTGGAAGAGAGATGGCAGACGTGAAACGGCTG
>JAFWCM010000249.1 GCA_017536885.1 Solobacterium sp. | reverse complement strand
TCTTATCCCGGGGACGGGGGCATTGTATGTTAACAAGCCGGAATGGTTCAATTACGAAACAACGATTCAGTCATTTCGCGATTTCATCAAGCAAAATCCGCTTACTGACGGAAAGAAATACCTGATGATATTGGATAATGCACCGTGGCATAAAAAAGCAATCCGTCTGATCTGGAAAGAAGAGCACGAGGAGTATCAGGATATTCGTGAAGCAATGACTTATATCAACCTCCCTCCGTATTCCCCGGATCTCAACCCGATCGAACAAGTGTGGAGGACAACACGCAGAGAGAAAACCCATAATCGGTACTTTCCGTCACTGGATGTCATAACAGAAGTTCTGGATGAGTTCTTTGGATCATTCGTGAATGGAAGCGAGCAGCTGATGTCACTGTGCAACTTCAAGTGCTTTGCATAACACTGATTTGAAACGTTCTACGTTCAAAGTGCAAGATTCAAATTCGTTTACTATAATAATGGAGGATGACGAAGGGGAAAAGAAAATGAATACTGCATCAGAACATGAATACACGACCTACCCGAGAAGGTTTAAGGCGTACCGGTGGTATAAGCCGCTTCTGGTCGGTGTGATATTTCTTATCTTAATGTTTGTTTTCATGATGGTTACGACAGTATTCACAAAAGCCGCATTCGGCGTCAGCGGGGAAGGTTCGGTGTATGACGACATGGATTTCTTTACCGCGGGAGGTGCCCTCGCCAACGGCCTCCTGGCCTTTGTCCCGATCCCGGCGCTGTTTATCGCGGCTCTGATCGTCAAAGACCGGCCGATCTCTTCCTATAACTCCTCGATGGGCGGCTGGCGATGGGAGGTGTTTCTCAAAACCCTGGGAGCGGCGTTTGTGATTCTCGGCATTCCAGGCATCATCTCCCTTTTGATCAAGGGGCAGACGAGTGCGGCGAAGTTCACCCTGGGAGGCTTTCTCATTATCACCCTGCTTACACCGCTTCAGGGTTATGGCGAGGAACTGATGTACCGCGGCTATATCACCCAGACGATAAGCAGCTGGTTCAGAAAGCCGATCATCGGAATCATCGTTCAGATCGTGCTGTTTACGATCGTGCATCCCTACAATCTGATCGGGGTCATCGGAATTGCCGTTTCGGCCCTGCTGTATGCCCTGGCCTGTGTGCTGTCAAAGGGACTGGAGTCGGGCACGGCAATGCATATGGTAAACAACCTCACCGAAATCCTCATGGCGGGCTTCGGTTTTGGACTGATCACCTCGGAACAGACCGTTCCCGGCACTTTGTTTAATCTCTTTTTCAAGGTATTGTTCATCGCGTTTCTCTTTTATGCGGACAGAAAGCTTCACTGGTTTGACAAAGTGAAGTATGACGATGTGACCGCATTCAACGAAAAGCAGAAATGACCGGGAATGCATAAGGAATCTGAACCGGGACAAGCAGTATGAGAATCCTCTGATCATAAGCCGCAGGGGCTTTGCGTCCGGAGGTTTTTTTCTTGCCGGGGAATCCTGTTTTACCAGAAGGAAAAGGAACTGTATTCGGGCAGATTCCGTCTCTAATGTATACCGGAATCCGTCGGTTACAGTCCCTTTCATGGCTTATTCGTGTTCGGGCAGGTTTGCTTACTTCTTCATCAGCTCTTCCTTCTTCTGGCTGAACATCTCTTCCGAGATGGTTCCGTCATCATAGAGCTGTTTCCATTTCTGGAGTTCGTCGGCTTTGCTTTTCTCCGCCAGTTTCTCCCGGTTTACGATCCAGTTCTCCAGCTGCTGAAGGAGGAGCTTGTTTTCCGCGCAGCGGCGGCGAAGCCAGATGACCAGTACGATCAGCGCCGCAAACAGGAAGATCGCGGAAACCCGCAGAATCGTGCCGGCATTCAGATTGGGAAAGGCCGGTACAAGAATCTGTGACGGTGCCAGAACCAGACGGAAATAGCTGATGATGACCAGGGTTGCGTTGAGAATCAGAACAAAGATCCGCAGCGGAGAGGATTCAAAGCTCCCGTAGTTATAGAGAAAGCTTTCAAGATTGAAGTACAGAAGCAGCGGATAGCAGAGAAACGGAAATACCGATGCCGGAAGCAGCAGTCCGCAGGGGATCAGTATAATACCGCAGGCCGCAAGCACTGCGAGAGACAGTTTTGACTCACTCATGGTTTTCTCCCTCCACTGATCATGATTATATCCCAAGTCCGCCTCTTCGTTCGGGGAGATTCGATATCAGAAGGTTCCGGCCGGATCAAAGAGCAACAGTTGTTCTCTCTTCCGCGGGGACCTTTTGCATTGATCCGTTTTTCAGCGGATGTACTTCTCTTCAAACACAGGTACGGGAATCGGTTTTGAGAAATAGTATCCCTGGAAAATCTGGCATCCCATTTCAGCCAGTGTATTGAGCTGCTCTGTTGTTTCCACGCCTTCGGCGATCACATCCATGCCGAGGGATTCGGCCAGTGAGATGACAGAAGAGAGGATGACGGAGCTGCGGTTATCATCCTGGATCTCCTGCAGGAAGTTCATATCGATCTTCAGGATATCCGCATGAATATTCTTCAGAAGGCTCAATGAGGAATAGCCCTTGCCGAAGTCATCGATCTCGACGAGGAAGCCCCGGTCCCGAAGCTTTGCGACGACGGCGTTGCTCTTATCGGGATCCACCAGCAGGGCGGTCTCGGTAATCTCCAGCCTCAGCATTCTGCTGTCCACCTCATACTGTTCGATGAGTTCGGTCAGTGCCTTGTATACATCGATGGAATAGAAGTCGATCGCCGACATGTTTACCGAGATCGTGAGATTCCGGGTTTCCTTCTTCCATTCGCTGAGATGTTTCACCGCAAGTTCCCACATGCGCACATCGAGCTTCTGGATCAGGCCGGCGTGTTCGAGGGTTTCGATGAAATCCCCGGGCATGATCACCGTGCCGTCTTCCTTCACCCAGCGCACGAGTGCTTCGGCACCGATCGCCTCGCCGTTTCTCTTCACCAGGGGCTGCAGATACATCTTAAACTCATTTTCTGCCAGGGCTTTTTCAAAGCCGCCGATCACCGACTGCTCGCGCAGGAGTTTCTGCATGATGTCATCATTGAAATAGGCAACCGTACGGGTGATATCCTCACGGATCGTGCGCAGAGCGGAATTCGCTCTTCCGCACATCACCGAGACGGGAATCGAAGGGTCATTGACCTCATAGACGCCATAGTGGATCACAAAGGTAAAGATTCCGGTATTGAAGGCATTGGCGAGGACCTTCTCGGTGTTGAGAAGATACTCTTCCTTATACATCCCGCAGGGAAGCAGAAGGGCAAACTGATCACTGCCAAGCCTGCCGCAGAGTCCCGAGGAACGGTAGGCAATCCCGCGCAGAAGGGCGGCGGTGCGCACCAGCACCTCATTGCCGCGCATATCTCCGAACAGGGTGTTCACGAGGCGGAAGTTCATGATGTTGGAAGTGATCATGAGCCACTTCCGGTCGGGGTTGTTTCGGATCATTTCCCGCGAGAATTCATAGAAGGCATTGGCATTCAGCACATTGGTCAGCGTATCGTGATTTGCGAGGTAATGCGCGGTCCGGTTGCCGATGTTCTCCTCTTCCCGGTCGTTTGCGGCATGAGCTTTGTCATCGCTGATACTGACGAGTTCCACAACCGCGTTGAAAATACTGCCGTCATCGAGCCGCAGGGCAACAGGCTTGGACTGGATATGGTAGAGCTTGTCTTGAAAGTGTTCGTCCTTGGAGTGGGTATGCCCGGTTCTGCAGGCAAGGGAACTCGAGCAGTTGATGCATCGCCGGCTGGAGTTCCAGATCCCGTAACAGCTTTCGTTCAGGCTGATCTTTCCGTCTTCATTCAGATTGAGAATCCGGCATTCAATGGGATCCACCACCCGGGCAAGCGCATATTTCCCCGCGAGCCCGTCGAGGTAACTGCGGATTTCCTGAACGGTATATTCCGTCGGTTTTCCAGAGGATACGTGTTCTTCCGCAGGGGGTTCGGCCTGCTTATGGCGCTTTTCCTGATACATCCGCTCATCCGCTTCCGCGATCATCTTCCGGAGCGTGTCGGGATCCTTCACATGACCCCGGGAAACGCCGACAGAGATCGTCGCCGGCCCGCTGGCGGTGCGAGGCAGACGGGTGCGCAGAAGATCGAGTTTTTCCCTGGCCTCCTCTTCTGAAATCTCCGGTATGATGATGAGAAACTCATCGCCGCCATAGCGGTAACACCGGGTGTTTCCGAACAGTTCGGAAAGGATGCCTCCGAATTCCTTCAGGACCCGGTCGCCCTCTTCATGTCCCATCGTGTCGTTGATCTGCTTGAAATCATTGAGATCGATCATCATGACCGTCACCGTCTGGCCAAGGCAGGACTCAAAGTCCTGGCGCAGGGCCATGCGATTGCGGAGACTCGTCAAAGCATCGGTGATGGACATGTGCTGCAGTTTTCTGTTTTCGCTGTGAAGCTCCTCGGTGAGCCGGTCCACGGTAGCGAACGCCCGGATTTCTTCCCGCTTCAGAAGGCAGACAAAAATCATATCCGCGGCGATCCCGATCAGGGATACGGCAACCTTCTGGGCGTTTTCGGGAGTGAAGCTTGTAAAGCTATGATCTGTGGAGAAAAAGTACAGAGAATATCCCAGCATGATCAGGGCGGCGATGATTCCTCCCCCGAAGCCAAACAGGGCGGAACAGAATACCAGGCCTGCGATCAGTATCATGTTGGGATTGGGAATATTGAAAAAAAAGACCAGAAGAATCAGAAAAAACATGATTCCGGTGCTGAACAGCAGTTTTTTCGGAAGGCTCACTTCCGTTGTCATCCAGGTTCTCTGTCGGGTCTCTTCATCCATGGTACGTACTCCTGATATATTATGATTATAAACGAATTACCTGCTTTG
>JAFWCM010000248.1 GCA_017536885.1 Solobacterium sp. | reverse complement strand
GTATTACAGAACAGTATAGGAATCGATCGGATTGCTCCAACCCATGGCCCGGGCAATTCTTCCGGAAACGCGAAAACATGCACGCATACATTGCTGCCGATATCAGATAGATTCTGTTCAGCCGGCTGATCCCTCTCTCCCCGCTTTGGAATTCCGAAAAGAAAAGAATTCATCTCCGGACGGTTTTCACCGGCCGATCACGAATTCTTTACTGCAGGTTATTTTTCCTTCTCAAACCACAGAGGTTCATATTTTTGTTCGATCTGATTCAGAAGATGAATGGCATCGCGCTCGGACTCATATGGAGTCTTCAGAGAGACCGGAGCCGGAACAAGATCGGGCTCCTGTTTCCTGAGATAGTTCAGCAGCCGGATCTGCGCCAGTTCCATGCATGCCATCTGGCTGCAGATATACAGCGCAAAGACGCCGGGCGCCGAGGGCTGTTCACGGATCACTGTGCGCAATCCGTTCATCGGCACCGCTTCGTTGAGCTTCTGACGGATTTCCTCTGCCTGTCTGCGGGTGCGGATGATTTTGAAATAGACGATCTCTTCCGGATTATAATTTTCTCCTTCGATATAAACGCGGTAAGGAGAACGGCGCATAACCTCATAGATGGTGAGCTCTTCCGTCAGAACTTTTCCCTGATGGTAGATACAGGTCCTGTTGTCGTGAATCGTATAGATAAAACAGCTGATGCCAAGTTCCTGCAGCTTTTCTCTGATCCGCCCGGAATCCCGCAGCGCAATCGGTTCGATCAGATGAAACCGGTTCAGATTCACATCGTAAACCGCAGCACCATCCATCACGATCATCGGTGTATTCAGATGGGTGCCTCCCATCTGCAGCGCAAAGAAGGCCGGCGCGTGTTCGGACATCAGACAGATCCTTGCCCCGTCACTGTAAAGGTAATTCAGTTTGTACAGCGCCGAAGGGGGGATATGGGAGAAGCGGTCGGGCACCAGATCCTTTGTCTTCACAAAAAACAGAAGGCTGCGGTTTTTGCGGCGGGGCAGACGAAAGACATTGACCGCGATCGCAACAATGGTGCCGATCAGTATATCAATCATTCTCTGTCCGGCCTGCTGCAGAGGATCATCAATATCCGGGAAGGAAATGACAAGACAGAGAAATACAATCGCCGCCAGGCTTGCGGCTTCCGGCTTATGAACCAGTACGGTGCTGTAGAGCGAAAAGAGCACGCCGGCGGACATCAGGGCATAAAGAATCAGATGATTGCTGCCAAGCCCCGGGAAGGCATAGAGAAGAAACAGAAGAAGCAGTCCCCAGAAAGCGCCGATCAGAGAACCCGCTGCCCGGTTCAGGGCAAAATTTCTCGAATCCCTGACATATGGCTGCATGCAGATAATCGCCGTGATCGCGGATTCTGTCGGCATATCCTGACCATGGTATCCGCGAAGCCAGTAGATCAGAAGGCACAGAAAAACTGCGATTGTCGTTTTGGCAATACGCTGGCCGATAGGAGGAAACTGAAACTTCTTCGGTGTGGAATCACTGGAATGATTCATGTCAAACTCCTGGTCTCTGATTTTTGTCAGCCGGAACAGGGAAACATATTTTCGAAGATGAACTGTACATCGCCGGGATGGTCCGTAACGATCGGTCCCTTGAAATAAAGGATGCCTTCCGCGCTGTCTTCATGCAGGGCACGAAACTATCGCGCTGAGGGATGATTCGGATTTTTCAGTCGGGTATTGATTCCGTACAGATCGGCGAAGCTGGAGGCGTCCGGCCCTGTGCAGAGAGAGCAGTAAACGATGGTATCGCTCTGCTTAAACTTTTTCTGGTTTTTGCAGGCAGCCGGAAGAACACGGTCTTCCCAAAAGCCCCGCATCACAGGGATCGCTGACAGTTTCATAATACCGGAAAATCTCTCCGGATAAGACAGGAATCTCCGCTGAAATGAGATTCTCTCACAGTCTTGTTTCTGAGCGGAAAGAGAAGGATGAAGCAGAAAGAGACTGCCGGTGCCCCGGGATCGGGCCTGTCGTTTCTCTGTTTGCCATCCTCCCCATGTATCCTATAATCAAGATTATCGAGCCGGTTTTTCCGTGATATCCGGATTGGTGCCCGGTTTTTATCCTGAACGGGAGCTGTCTGTCCCAGACAAGACAGATCGATACCAACGGAATACTTATTCCCCGGACGCTTGCGCAGGAGGAGAACCGGACCCGCCGGTTTTCTCCGGGTTCAGCAGGAATTCTGATGATCATCGCAGCTTTATTCCGCCTGATCTCTCCCGCTGTCATTCCTGCATTTGCGGTACCTTCATGCCGCTTATCACCTGTAAAACTACAGTTTCGGAAGGAGAAAAATTCATGAATAACACAGAACATTTCAGCCGAAGGGATCTCATGATTTATCTTCTGATCACCTTCATACCGGCGTATCTCATTCAGGTTTTTGCCGGCACCCTTTATCAAAGAGGGAATTCTTCCGCCGGGCAGCTGGTTCTCGCTGCCATGATGTACATTCCCGCCGCTGCCGTTCTGTTTACGAAGGACCGCTGGCATAAGATCGGCTTCAGGCCGAACTTCCGCACCAATCTCCGGCATTATCTCTGTGCCTGGTTTCTTCCGGCAGCTCTTACCGCCGCCGGCGCTCTTCTGTACTTTATCGTGTTTCCTTCGCACTTCGACACCAGCGGCAGTTATATCACTGTCCTTGCCGGAGCGGATGCCATCGATCAGCTCAAAGCTCAGGGAATCTCTTATCCGCTCTACATTCTGATCAGTGCTGTTTCTGCTCTGACTTACGGTCCGCTGATCAACACCTTCGCTGCCGTCGGTGAAGAAATCGGCTGGCGGGGATTTCTGTATCCGCAGCTGAAAGAACGCTTCGGCGTGGTCAGAGGCGTTTTGCTCGGAGGTGTGATCTGGGGCATGTGGCACTGGCCGCTGATTGCTCTGATCGGGTATGAATACGGTGCCGCAGCGGGAAACCGGACCCCGTATCTCGGAACTCCCGTTACCGGCATGATCCTGTTCTGTCTCTGTACGGTTTCGTTCGGAATCCTCTGTGATCTTCTGTATGAGAAAAGCAGAAGCATCTGGGTTCCTTCTCTTCTGCACGGGGCGTTCAACGCCGTCGCTGCCCTTCCGCTTATGCTGTGTCTTTCCGATACCGGAAGCGCAAGACTTCTCGGTCCTGCCGTCAACGGCCTTCTCTCCGGCCTGCCGCTTCTGATTCTTGCCCTGTATCTTCTTTTCAGGAAAAACAAAACAGAGAAATGATCAGAGACCTGTTCCCCTGCGTTCCTTCTTCCCTCTCTGTTCTGTTTCGAATTTCCCGACAGCCCGATTCCCGCAAAGGAGGCAGTCGTTTTTTTCGCGCGGTGTCAAAGATACTGATCACTTTGTGTACTCACCCGCTCCGCACGGATCACTTCAGGCAGCTGATACGGCAAAGCCTGCAGCACTTCGGCATATGAAAATCCGCAGGATCAGTCCCCGCGGATCATATTCTGATACATTCTGTAATAGCCTTCGATGCACTCCTGGTTGAACGGATCGGCGCCTTTGTCCATCTCGTCGATCAGAAGGTTGACCGTGCGCTCCACAATCGTCTTCACCTTCTGAGGATAGCGCATCTCCCTTGCGTGCAGGTTATATTCGTTTTCATCCAGGATCTGATAGGAGAGATCCGGATACAGTTTGATATCCAGGTCATAATCGATATTCTTGATCGCTTCGCCGTCATAGAGGCTGGGGGAGGCAAGATTGCAGTAATAGTAAATCCCGTTTTTTCTCAGCATCGCGATGACGTTATACCAGCGGTGCGTCCAGAAGAAACAGACCGCCGGCTCGCGGGTGAACCACTTCCTGCCGTCGCCTTCAATGACCCAGGCCTTATTGGTAACCGCTACGAAACGATCGTCATCGGATTCCAGAACAAAACCCTTGCACCAGGTGCGGTGCAGGCTTCCGTTGTGCTTGTAGCTCTGTATATATACTTCCGTTCCGACTTCCGGAAGAAGCTGTGTACTGTATGTGTTCTGCATGCGTTCCCTATTTTAC
>JAFWCM010000247.1 GCA_017536885.1 Solobacterium sp. | reverse complement strand
GTCGCCGTCCGAGCCGAAGATCACATCGCCGTTGTCCGCTTCCGAAACCGTAAGGATATCCGCGAAGGAGATGCCGTTGTCGGCGTTGTATACATCCGCGATCTTTCCGTCCCGGATCACCACAACCCCTCCCCCGCTGCATGGCGCAAGGATCGATCCGTTTCTGAGTTCATAGGTTGTCCGGATCCGGTCTGACGGCATTCCGTCATCGGGGGTATAACAGGTCACCACCCCGTTGTCATAACAGAGCAGGCCGTATTTCGAGTAGGTCGCAAACCACAGCCGGTTTTTGCTGTCTTTGAGGATGGAGCGGATGCGGAAGTTTCCGATCAGCTCCATGAGATCCTGACATTCAAGATCTTTGCCCGAAGCGGTGATGCACTTCTCCACCGGGAAGCTGTCCGCCACGGTATCCTGATTCAGAACCGTCAGGCCGCTGTCGGCGCCGATCAGAAGGGTTTTGTCGTTGTAGAGGCAGGTCGTATTGACCACCATATCCGGCAGTTCAAAGCGCTCAAACACATCGGAGAACTGATTCGGAACGATCTTCATGACCCCCTGCCGGGAGGAAGTGCACCAGACATTGCCCGAATAGTCGGTTTTGATGTGCTCGATGGAGCTGGTCATGGGCATGTTGTCCAGAATGTGGAAATTATTGTCCTTGAGGATCCCGATACCGTTGTCGGCACAGAACCAGATCTGATCATCAAAGACCTCGACCTCATTGATATAGACCAGCGGTGAAACATCGATGACCTTCTTATCGCTGAGTCCGTTTTCCGTAAGCTTTCCGTAATACACTTCGCTGGTCTCGGTGCCGAGGTACACATAGCCGTCTTTTTTGGGATCGGGCACGATCGTGCGCACTTCGGGAATGCCGAGGGCATCGGTATCGAGAAAGAGCGCTACATTCGTGCCGTCCAGCACAAACACCGCGCCGTCCTGGGTTATACCGCAGATGCGGCCGTCACTGCCGCACTCCATGCGGCGGATATACTGATCGCTGAGACGCTCATCTTCCACAAACGCGATCCTGTCCAGGGAAATCACCATCGCAAGACCCCTTGCCGTACCCAGGAAGATATTGCCCTGCGCATCCTGATTGATACAGCGGACGGAAGAGGACTGCAGTCCGTCGCTCTTGGTATACATGACCTTGTCGCCATGGGACAGCATCGCGGCGCCGCTGTCATTGGTTCCGACCCAGAGCCGGTCATCTCTGTCCACAAACAGGGAGACCACACTCGCGATGCCGGTTGTGGAGTCGGTTCTTTCAAAGGTGTTGCCGTCATAGCGGATCAGTCCGCTGTAGCTTCCGATCCAGATAAACCCTTCCGAGGTTTCTTCGATCGCATTGGCTTCCGAGGTGGGAAGGCCGTTGGAGCTGTTGTAGAGAACGGCGGAATAGCCCTCCTCTTTTCCCGTCGGATCGACATTCAGTGTCTGATCCTCTCCCGCGGATTCAAAGGACGCAGATACCGGAAGCGCAAAGCCATGACACAAAATCACAGCCAGTATCGCTATGCCGTAGAGAAACTTTTTTCTTATAGATGAGTTCATGGAGTATTACCTTTTTTCTGCGCCTTCCTGTCTAATATTGTAACCTCACGAGCCTGTGAATATCGCTGTTTTGCATCTATTCCTGCCAAAGCAGGCCCTTTCATCAGAAGAAACCGCATTCAGGCCGAAAAGTTCTTCCCGTCTTTGCCCTGTTTACCGCCCTTAGCAGCTGACAATTCTGCGGTTTACTGATCTTTCGCACGGTTCCGGTCTCATTCCCGCCATATATATCCTCTAATCTTAATCAGAAAAGGTAAAATGATTTCATGAATATGCGAAAGACAATTTTAGTGTCCGCCCTTGTGGTCGGACTGTTCTCCCCCTTTACTTACGAGGCTCATGCGGAGACAACTGCGGATTACGAATACCGCATCGACGGGGATCATGCGGTGATCACCGGCTATACCGGCAGTGAGACAAATCTTGTGATTCCCGATGAAATCGGCGGTTATACGGTTACGGAGATCGGCCCTTTTGCCTTTGACGGCAATGACGGAATTCTGACCGTGGCGATCGGAAACAACGTCACCGCGATCGGGGAAAATGCATTCAATTCCTGTCATCACCTGGCGAACGTCAGCTTTCCCGCCTCTCTGACCGCAATCGGAGACAACGCCTTTTTTGAATGCATGTCACTGGCTTCTCTGAATCTGCCGGACAGTCTGCTGTCGATCGGCGACGGTGCCTTCTTCGAGACGGTCACTCTTACCGAAGTTGTGATCCCGGAAAATGTGGAACACCTCGGGCGGTTTGCCTTTGCGAGCTGGCCGATGGAACGATCGGATATCGGCAATTCCCACCTGAAGCGTGTGGTATTTGCGGGAAACCGCATTACCGAAATTCCGGACCAGTGTTTCCAGTACTGTTCCGCGCTTGAATCCGTTCGCCTCGGTGAGGGAGTGACTTCGATCGGAGTCCGTGCGTTTTACGAATGCAATGCACTGAAGAAAATCAATTTCCCTTCTTCCCTGCAGGTTATAGGCGACTTTGCCTTCTATTCCTGCAGCTCCCTTCCTTCCCTCGACCTTTCCGTCAGTAAGATCGGTGAGAGTGCCTTCGCACGCTGTATTAAGGTCTCTTCGGTTTCCATACCCAATATCACAAGCATCGGTCCCTATGCCTTTCACAGCACCGGCGCCCTGAGAAACGGCAGTCTGAGCGCAGAGGAAACCAGCAGCTCCCTTGGCCGGGATGTCAAAGAAGAGAGCTCTTCTTCTTTGAAGAACGTAACCGAAACCACAGAGCCTGCCGCCAAAGAAACTGATCTCATTCCGGAAGAAAAGAGCACCGAAGTTTCCGAAAAGGAAGATCAGGAAAACAAAGAAGAGAAAGAAGCTGCGAAAGAGCAGAAACCGGCGGAAGAAGAACAGGAGTCCGTTTCGGGCATACCGGCTGAACCCTCGGCGGAAGAAGAATCCGCAGCTCTTGAACTGAGTGATCCGGAAGAGAATACCGAACCCGAAGCCTCAGAAATCACAGAGGAACCCCAGGAACTTCCTTCCGAAGAACCGGCTGCTGAGCCGGAACAGGAACCCGGGAAACCCGAGCCCTCATCCGCTCCGGAAGAACCGGAACCCACACAGGAGCCCGAAGAAGTAAAAATTCTGCCGAAGGAAGGTGTAACGCAGGCAGAAGAGAACAGTCATGATTTTTCTGAAAAAGAATACGAAGATCACGAAGCGCTGCAGGTCATTGAGGAAGAGGAGTCTTCTTCCCTGGCGGAAAGCGATTCGGAATTTGTCCTTCGCCTTCCGGCCCATGCCGTGACGCTTGCGGAAAGAGCCCTTGGAAGCAATTACTTCACGAAATTTGAAGTGGCGGAAGGAAACCCCTCCCTGCATACCGACAGTGACGGACTGGGGCTGTATGAAGCCGATGTTCTGATTGCCTTTGCCAGAAGCGGTGCGCCCGTCAGCTATGCGATAAAGGAAGGCACGGTGAAAATCGGGCCCGAAGCACTCGCCTCCAGTGATGATCAGCCGGTTCTCAAAGAGATCACCTTCCCGGCCAGCCTCAGAGAAATCGGAGACTCTGCTTTCTCCGGGTGCTTTGACCAATCTCTGACCTCACTGATCATTCCCGAAGGGGTCGAAAGAATCGGCGATTTATCCTTCAGCGGTAATTCCTCATTGACAGGCATCACCCTTCCAAACAGTCTCAGAGAGATCGGCGGTTATGCGTTTTCGGATGCGGCGAACCTCACCTCCGTCACTTTCGGCAATGGTCTGGAAAGCATCGGAAACAACTGTTTCTACAAAGACAATAAGCTCACCGGTGTGAAGCTTCCTTCCTCTATAAAACAGTTCGGCCGTTTAGTCTTCCCTTACAGCGACAAAGGATTCCCGGCGGTTTCCAGCTGGGGAAATCTCAGCTTTGACGGTTTATATATTTCCCGAATGACGGAGAACGGACGAATCATCTACGACTACCTGCCCGACTCCCTCGGAGAGACGCTTGGATACATCATTCCCGACGATACCATTGAGATTAAGCCGGCTGCTCTGGCTTCCCCTTCGATCCCAGTGGAAGGAGAGATCATCTTCTATTACCTTCCCGAACGGGAAGATCTGATCATCGGAGACCATGCCGTCTGTTCGATCCTGGACAGTATGGAACCTCAGACGATGTTCCGGAGCGCAATCATCTCCCGCTCACAGGCAGCCCTCGACTATGCGAATAAATACGGCGTTGCCTGTTTCTCGGATGTTCCGGATCTGAATTTCACTTCCGTTACCCTCCATGCCGGCGAAAGTTCCCAGAATCTGACCTTGTCCAATGCCCGCACACCGGTGCACTTCTTCTCCTCTGACAAAACCGTCGCAGAAGTCAGCGAAGACGGTGTGATCACCGGCGTTTCCAAGGGCAAGACCTATGTGATCGCGGCTTCGCAGAGCTTCTACCGCAGTGTGGAAGTCACTGTCACTGACGGCGAATACGTTCCCGTCGACCCTTCCCGGGAAAACTCCTACCTGCAGATGACGAAGGAGTATTATCCGGAATGGCTGAAGGACTATAATCAGCACAATCCGATCGCTCTGAAGGAACTCGAGAACGCCTCCGTGCTCATCTATACCGGAAACGCCTATCAGGCAATGGCCGGGCTTCATTATCTCGACGGATACGGAGATGCCTCCTATCTCGAGTCCCGGGTTTATCACCGCCCGCAATACGGCCATACCATCGATCAGTTCCGAAACATCAACCACAACATGGACATACAGGCAAGCCGCGGGGATAACGGCGACCAGAACCTGATCGTCTATTCGGGCACACCAATCGTCTATCCCTATACCGGTGCCGGAAACAGCCTGGAAGATCTTCTGAATTCGGTAGGAAACGTCATCACCTTTGAACCGATGATCAGCACTTCTCTGAGTGGTGGTCTTGCCTCCATGTTTGCGGGCATCACCAACAACGGAACCATGCTGGAAATCTACCTTCCCTGTGACCTGGCGACCGGTCTCTACGTCGACGGTATTTCCGCCAACCAGGGAGAGTTTGAGATCCTGCTGGAAAGCGGGATGCGGTTTCAGATCCTGGAAGCCGGCATCCGCAAAACAGACCTGAACTATCTCGACGGCGACCCTCGCCCGCCGATGGGCCAGAGGTATCTCAAGCTTCTCGCCCTGAAGAAAGGTCAGGAAAAAGTCACGGACTTCGATCCTTATATCGTGACCAAACCGGTGCCCGAACCTCCCGCCCCGACCCCAACGCCGACACCGAAGCCAAAACCGGGACCCGCATCAGACGACGATGATGCGCCATCACCCGCAAAGGAGCCTGGCTATGTGATCACCTGCCAGATGGCGGGATACCCGGCAGGCTATGCATGGAACGAAGCGGCGAAGGCCTGCCAGCCCGGGACCCTCGATGAGAACGGCGTCTTCCATGCCTATGGCGCAGCGGGCACAGCAAAAGCCGGGGGAGGCGTTCCCAACACCTATGACAAAGGCCTCGGAGACACTATCCTCACCCTTCTGATTTCATCCCTGGCCGCTTTGGTCTCAGCGGTTCTTCTGAAAAAGTACTCCTGAGAAACTCCCGGAGAAAACTGTATGAGAGTTAAAAGAATCTAAGAGTACCTCTTCACACAGGGGAATCATCAATTCACGGAGATGTGCAGAGCGCACATCTCTTTTTCTTTGGGAGCGGACTTCCGTCGGAAGGCTGCGGCAAACGGAGATGAATTCCTGTTCCTCTGAAGGGATGACCGGTTTTAATGCATGTTTCTTCTTTTTCCGAATCAATCGGTTATCTCCTTACTCTCATCTGTATTTTTAATGCCCGATACCGCGGCTTATCACTTCCTCCATCTGGCGGCGCTGGTCTTCGGAAAAAGCAAAAGCAGCGAATCTGCCGCTGTCCGGCAGGCTGGTCTCAGGCGAGGGTATAAGATCTGTTCAGAGTTCCCCCTCCTTCCGCTTCAGCCCCCTCACCTGCCCGATCGCCTGAGAGAGAGATACATCTGTGCTGTTCCTGTTCTTTCTCAGGCGCTTCCTCCTTCATCGGAGAACGCATATCTTTCCCCTGTTTTTCCTATCGTGTTTCCTGGGCCGTTCCGGGCTTTCTTCGGTTGCGTTTCTCTCTCAGGCCCTCTACAATGTATAGGCCATACAAAAGGAGGCAGTTATGAACAAGACAATACTTGTAAAGTCAAAAAAGGACATTGTTGAACGGGTCGCCAAGAACGCTGGCATGACCAAGAAACATGCTGAAGAGGCAGTCAACGAGGTATTCGCAGAGATTACCGAAACTCTCATCGACAGCGGTGAGATCTCCATTTCCGGATTCGGAAAGTTTGAGGTCAAGACAAGAGCCGCCAGAACCGGAATCAATCCGCTCACCAAGGAGCACATTGAAATCCCGGCTTCCAAATCCGTTGCCTTCAAGGCTTCCAAAACCCTCAAGGAAGCAGTCAAGTAAGCGCAAAGAAAAGTTTCGGTCGTCCCGAAACTTTTCATTTGCCTTCTCAGCTGTTTCTCTTCAGGAATACGCCGGCGATGATCGCCAGCGCCAGTGTATTGATCCAGATCATCGCATGAAAGGAATCGAAGGTGTTGACAGCTTCCGCTTTCAATCCATGGATGATATTCGAATCAATGAGTTCATCTGCCGCATTTTCGATCACTTCGTTTATGTAATGCTTATGCGGCGTGAGATCCTTCATGATCACTTATTCTCTTCGTCAGCTTCCAAAGACTGCTGTTTCTCCGCCTCCAGAATATGTTCGAGCCGTACCGGATAACAGTTTCTCGCATGATTCACTGTGATCACCGAATCGGGAATCAGACCTCTGGCAAGATAGTCCATCGCTTTGGCATGAAGTTCTTCATCCCAGGAATATCCCGTCAGCTTCCAGTTGTTTTCGTTTTCCGGAACAATGATACCGTTCAGTACATGTTCGATGTAGTCCAGAATCATCATGGGGTATGTCCCTAGATCCGGCCGGACCATCTCTTCGATCATCTCGGGAAGCCCGTCCTCTTTACACAGCACCGGACCGTACTCTGCCAGGGTTGTGCTGTAGCGAAAGGAAGGAATCGCAAATTCAAATTCTTCCTCATCTTTTACCGGAGACCCGTCCGGCCAGGTGAGGTTTTCAATCCGTTCTCCGGGTTCTCTGGCGATGTTGATCTCATAGTTTACACCGCTGAATATATCGTGGACAAAGATCGGCCAGCCGATGCGGAAGGTAATCGTAAGGTCTCCTTCATGAAAGGTGTTGTAGTACTGTGCCGAGTATTCGATGAATTTTCTGAGCTGCCTTCCGGTCATCTTTACTTTGATTACGGTATTGGGAAAGGGAAACAGCCATTCAGACTCATTCAGCGTTACCGGTCCGGGATTCAGATTGGTGTTGTATTTGCACAGGATCGTACAGCTGACTCTGACACCGCTGTAAAATTGGAGCACACGGTTCAGCAGGGTAACCAGGGGGGTGGGTTCAAACGATGCCTTTGGCATAAAGAAAACAGGATTCTCCCCGGCCAGGTATTCCTTTCCCGTGAGGGTTCCGATCACACGCCGGCTGTTCTCCAGGGTTCTCTCATGACAGGGACGGTATTTTTCCAGAAAGGCGGGATCCGGCTCATACCCTTCCAGCAGGATGCCTTCGGACTTCTTACTGACTACCTTCCATCTTTTCTCTTCTTTTTCAAGATCGAGGGTAACCCGAAGCAGCGATTTTGCGTCGGAGCGATTCTCCGCACACAATACCCCGTTGATTTCCCTGCTTTCGACGAGATCATGTTCATGACAGGTAATCATCACATCAAACTCCGGGAAGTGTTCCAGAAAACTGTTCATCCCGGAGCCTTCCACCCCGAGCTCATCCCTGAATCCCATATGACAGAGTCCGATCAGAACATCATACTTTCCTTCCAGTTCCTTCAGTACGCGTTCTGTTTCGGGAATCGGATTGGTTACGGTATATCCCTTCAGATTCGTTTCACTCCAATTCGCGATATTCGGGGAAACCATCGAGATCACCGCAATCCTGACCCCCTGTTTTTCAAGGATCACATACGGCTTTGCGAGCCGGTTTCCTTCTTCATCGTACACATTGGCCAGAAGCACCGTTCCGTGAAACTGGCCGATGACGGCCTTTACGATATTCATACCGAAATCATATTCGTGGTTTCCCGTCGTCCAGATCTCATAGCCCAGATCATTCAGCGTTTCCATCATCGGATGGATCTCATCTTCCAGAAACAGCTCGGCGAAATTATCCTGTATAGTATCTCCCCCGTCCATCAGAACCATCGTCGAGGGACCATAAATCTGTTTTACAGCTGTGACCAGCTGGGCCATACTGCCGGTTCTGTCTTCCTTTTCGAATATATAGTCATACGGATAAAGACGGCCGTGAAGGTCGCTGGTCGCAAGCAGGGTAATGGTGGTGATCTGATTACTCATACAATATCTCCGTTTTTACTTCGGAAAGCAGATCACTCTCCGGTTCTGTTGTTCTGTTTGTTCTGATACATATTCTCATCCGAATGCCTCAGGCAATCAAGAAGATCATCTTCTTCCCCGTTCAGCACCGAATATCCAAGTGAAATGCGGTAAGTCCTGTCATAGAGCACGGTATGCTCTGCCTGGGTGCGGATGAAGTGAATCACTGCCTCGCAGGCTTTAGCATCCGTATTGGTCAGTACGGCGACAAACTCATCCCCGCCGGTGCGGTAGAGAGTTCCCTTTTCTCCGATTCCCTTCTGCAGAAGCTCCGCTGCCTTGCGGATCCACGCATCTCCGGCCTGATGGCCGAAGGTATCGTTGATCTTCTTCAGATGATCGCAATCCCCGCTGATGAAGGAAACGGGATATTCAAAGTTCTGAAACCCTTCCCGAATCCGCTCTTCAAAGCAGGCCCGGTTGAAGATCCCCGTCAGGCTGTCGGTGACGGACTGTTCTTTCAGCTTCTGCCGCAATAGCGGCATATTTTTATACCGGACCAATGCAGCTGTACTGCAAAATTTATGAAAGACGATAGAAATAATGGCAATGTCTGTCATTTCTCTTCTGATTACAAAAACAGGTTCATTATGAATAATTCCCGTTACGAGTCTTCATTTCTTAGTCTCAGCGGTCACATAAGAGAACCGTGAACCCAAGATCATAGGCAATGATCTTCTGGCCGAAGAACTCTTCCTCTTTTCCTTTGAATTCTCCGTTCTTTATTTTGTATGCGCCTTCCAGCAGGTTCGGGATGACCTCCGGTCCGATGGGAAGATCCCCATGGCTTGGCCAGAGCTCATCGAACTCATCGGTCATGGTATTCAGTTTTTCCAGGCTATGAATATAGTCATCAAAGTTTCTGTGGCTTCCGAACATGAAAATCCTGCCATGCGCCTGAACGGGATCGCCGCTGATCAGTATACGGTTTGCCTCATCCAGAACGGCGACGCTGCCGGCGGTATGCCCGGGCAGATGGATAATTCGAAGACGTCTGTTTCCCAGGTCAATCACATCTCCATCTTCTATGAGGATCATAGTTCCTTTCTTTCCGGAGCGTTTGTAGTTCTCTTCTTCACCCGCATGCATGTAAAAGAACTCAAACTGCTCATTGCATGCGATGTGATCCCTGTCCGCATGTGTATTCAAAAGCTCCACAGGCAGATCGGTGAGATGTTCTGCAATCTCCCTTGCGTCTGTTATCTGCATGCCCGAGTCTATTAACAATGCTTTTTTGTCTCCTTCCAGCAGGAAGAATCTCACCCCGGCATCTTCAATCCGCCAGGTATTGCGGTTCATTTTGATTACCCTATTATCCATGTCTCTCTCCTTTCCGGCATAGTCTGCAGGTTGCTCAATTATCATTTCTATTCTGTTTTGATTTGACATTCATGCATATGGTGAAAATAGACACAACATGCACGCATTGCTTTCAGCACTTCCAGCGACACCTTTTCATATCTACACATCCGTTCTCCCGGAATTTCACGCCTTCTCTTAAAAGCAGATCTCTCTGCTCTTCAAAGCCCGGCGCAAGACGTCCCGCATGATTTACCACCCGGTGACATGGAAAGGAACCGTAATACTCGGCCATGCTGAGAATCTTGCCCACAAGACGGGAATTGTTGTCTCTGCCGATGAGACGTGCAATCTGGCCATAGGATGCGACCTTGCCCTCCGGTATTTCTCCTACGACCGAAAGAATCTCATAAATCAGATGTTCATTCAGAACTTTTTCCATTGTGCTCTCCGCTTCCATTATCCCCCTTGCGCCTGTGCAGACAAAGCAATGCGGGCGGAAAGAAATGTAAAAACCATTTCAGGTTTATGATCCCGAAATGGTTTTGTTGCTATGCACCAGTTATTACTCAAGGTCCGGAAATACGTGGTGGAAGTAATCCGTATGCAGAAGTCCTCTGCAGTAATTGATTTTGTTTTTGACAACCTTGCGGATATTCTCCGCATAGGTATCACTGACGGTTACTCCTTCATTCGGCACAAAGATTCCCGATGCGCCATAGTAGGTTCCCTTGTCTGTCTTCCAGTCATAGTTCAGTGTGAAGACCAGCGGAGAACGATCAGAGAAGACATCTCTTCCCGGAAGAAGACGGCTGTCCCATTCTGCCCCAAACAGATTCAGCAAAGTCGGAAGAATATCCAGGCTTGAAGTCGGCGTATCCACGACGATCGGATCCTTGTCTTCAAGACATCCGCTCCAGAGAATCAGGCGGTTGTGATCGCGGTCCAGGTAGTCTGTCACTTTATGCCCATAGAGGTTTGCGAGGTTGTCACTGGTGTCGATATCCTCTCCGTAATCCAGACCATACGGGAAGTGATCGGCTGCGATTACAATTACCGTATTGTCTGCGATGCCTTTTTTCTCCAGCCGTTCTACGAGGTATTTCATCGCGGCTTCCAGTTCCAGATTCGCTCCGAGATAACACTTCACGGATTCGGTATAGCCTTCGAGATACTTCACTTCCTCCCAGTGTCTTTTTGTCATCGGATTGTTTCGGTCATACATGCTGTGTCCGCTTACGGTCATGTAATAGATATTGAACGGTTCCTTATTTATATACAGATCTATGGTTCCCTCCATCATTTCAAGATCGCTCTCCGGCATCCCGGAGGTATCCACCCATTGTTCCATACCGTTGCCGCAGCCCATAAAGCCATTGGAATATCCGAGGTTGTTATGGGTGATATGTCTGTCATAGAAGGTATAGTCGTTGTTATGGAATGCCCAGCCGTTGTATCCCTGCCGGTTGAGCACCGATCCCATAATCATATTGTTGTGAAACCGCGATGTGATCTTGAAGGAAGACCCGCCTTCGATCGGAAGTAATCCGAAGATGTTTTCATATTCCCCTCCGGTCGTTCCCGCACTGGCAGGCTGATAGTAATCCGTAAACTGAATTCCCTTGTTCGCAAGACGATACAATGTCGGCGTCAATACCGGATCAATGACTTCCGCAGAGAACGCCTCCGCACTGATGAAGATCAGATTCTTACCCTGAAACAATCCGGTGTATTCATTCTTATGGCTTGGCTGTACGGTCTGTACATATTCATCCAGATTCTGTTCCGGTGTACCGGCGCCGGTACTGATCGCATCGAAGTCGATGTCCATCCTGTTGTATCCATAGATCACAGGTTTTTCTTCTGTCTCTTCGGGTTCGATTGCCGCAAACTGTGCTGTCGTATCATTCCTGTTTGCGAACTGCACCGCATCCAGCCGGATTCCGCTCAGCAGTCCGAAATTGCTTATCGCATTCTGATATGCATACTCATCGGTATAAACACTGACTGCCGTTGGATTCATAGAGACAAGGATCACTCCTCTTGCATAGAAGAGCAAACCAAGCAGGAAGATCGTCACCCCTTCCTTTTTCCCCAGCCTCCTGCCGCTGTCCATTTTCCGGAACACAAAAAGATACAGAATCACCGGCAGTAAGATCAGCGCAATCCTGGCAAGCCCCGAGGAAGAAAACACCATTTTACGAACATCTCCCCCAAAGCCTCCGAGCGCATCTCTGCCTCCGGCCAGAACGGTCTGCACATCATAGAACATCTTGAAGGTGCGGTAGACAAAGACATTCACCCCGAACACCACCGCAATGAAGATACATACCAGAACTCTTGCAAAACGGTTGATGCCCGGATGCTTTGACAGAGAGGTAATCAGAAAGATAAAAAGGCCGAATGCGGCAGAGAACAGCCAGGTATAAAACACCGTGATATTCCATGGACCTTTCAGCGTAAACCACTTCAGCAACAGCTCTTCATAGAAAATAAAAAGAACAGGAAAAGCGATGGAAAGCAGGCGGTTTATTCCGCTTCCCTCATTGCTGTGTTCCTGGTTTCTCTCCGCATCTTCCTTCATAGGTAACCCAGTCACCCATTATAGTTCATCTGCCGCGGCTGTAAATCGACATATGAATCACACTGTCAAAACAAGCAGACCATTCTGATTATGTTCCTTCCGGATTCATCGGCGAACCGATTTTTGCGGCTGGCCGGTGGATAAACAGTATCTAATACAGACGGTATCGTACAGGAGACCTTTTTGTTATATTGAAATGGATGAAGCAGATTCAGTAACTGATACAGAGATAAGCTTAATTCTTTCATGACTGCGGATCAAAGACAGAAACCGTTCAGGCATACGCATACCATAGGAAAGAAACAAAAAACAACAGAAAGCAGGACGGGACTGCGTCATTTCAACAGCGATGCGTTCTGTCTGCTTTTGCACAGATATTGTCTTCCGGAATTTCATCCGCTTCTCTCCATCCAGAACACACTGCCGGACGCAGGGAGTCAGAATTTCAGAGACTCCCGGACCACTTCCGGGCATTTCAGATATTCAATGATTCGATTACCCGGCTGTTCGATGAGTTCGGCAGATCAGCCGGTGAGCCGCTGACAGAGATCAGAGCGGACAGGATGTTCCGCACAAAAGAAAGCAGGAATATATGATTCAAAAAATCAAAAATGCATGGGCCCTTCTGAACAGGTCCATATACACCGGAACCCGTCTGAAAGACAATCTCAGAGCACTGACATATGTCAGTCTGTTTACCGCACTGCTCGGATTCATACTGCTTATCATGGATCTCTTTTCACATACGACATCAATGCTGGTGCCTTCTGCCGCGACCATGATCGGAGGTCTGTTATGTGCCTGGCTTGCCGGTGTGAAAAAAGACCGGGAGAAGGCGATTCTTGTGCCCACGATTTTCTGCATTGTTGCCTTTACGGTGTATACCGTTACCGGTGCGGCAAAGGGAACTGCGATCCTGTGGTGTCTGCTTCTTCCGATCGGAATCAGCTACTTTGTAAGTGTCAAATACGGGATCCTTCTGTCGATTTATTACACCATTCTCTTTACGGTAATATTCTATACGCCGGTCCGGGATCTTGTTGCCGTGCATTATACACCCGAGTTCATGGACCGTTTTCCCCTTATTTACGCAAGCATGGCAATCTTTACCGCGATTGCGCTGGTGCAGTATCACCGCGGTATTCTGCTGGAAAACGAATATACGGATCGTCTGAATGCCGAAGTCGCCAAACAGACAGCGGTGGCGGAGGAAAGAAGCCGCCGGATTGAAGAGATGTCTTTTCAGGCCATTCAGACCCTCGTGTATTCCATCGATGCCAAAGATCCCTATACCCGCGGTCACTCCTCCCGGGTCAGTCAGTATTCCGTGAAAATTGCCGAAGCGCTCGGATGGGATGAAGAGAAGCGGGAAAGACTGAAATGGGCTGCCTTGCTTCATGACGTCGGAAAGATCGGAATTCCCGATTCCATCCTGAACAATCCCAGACGCCTTACAGATACGGAATACAATATCATCAAATCGCATACGGTTACCGGCTCGGAAATTCTGAAAAGAGGCCATATGGATCCTGCGGCAGAACATGTCGCAAGAAGCCATCATGAACGATATGACGGAAAAGGCTATCCGGACGGACTGGCCGGGAATGAGATCTGCGAAGAAGCGAGAATTGCAGCGGTGGCGGATGCTTTCGATGCCATGAGTTCCAACCGTGTTTATCGAAGGGCCTGTGACAAAAATCATATCCGGGATGAACTGATCAAAGGAAAAGGCAAACAGTTTGATCCGCAGTTTGCGGATATATTTCTGAAGCTCTGGGATGAAGGAAAGCTGGACGAAATCCTCAGTCAGGATGCCACGGATAAAGACGGAGATGAACCTGCCGTTTCCGCTACGATGGAGAAAGCAGTAGCGGAATTTGTGGCTGCTCAGGACGAAGAGAGCAGGCTTGTGTCAGACATTCGAAAAGAAGGTACCTATCACGGTGCCCTGAATGTGGATTATGAACAGTTTGCGAAGCTCTATGAGTTCAGTGCCAATCTGAAAAGACGATTTGATCATCCGTTTGAAATGATTCTGATTTCGCTGAATCCGGAAGGAAAGGAAACACCGAGCGAAAAAGAACTGGAACGGGCGATGTTCTTCATGGATCAGGCTGTCCGGCAGAATATCCGGGATGTGGATATTCTTACCCGTTACCGTGCCAATCAGTTTCTTGTTCTTTTGATCGGAACCGAATCCGAAGGCGCTAAGATTGCGGCAGACCGGATTTTCAAGGGATATTACAAGATGAGCGGCAGTTCTTCCTTCTCTCCTTCCTGTATCCTTCTGGAAAAAGAAAATACCGACAGATGATCGGTATTTTTCATTCTTCATGAATTCATTCAGCGCTGCAGTTTTTCCGGGTTAATGCAGTGCTCCGGGCAGGTATAATAACACGCATTGCATCCAATGCATTTGTCTTTATCAATCGATGCAGCACCGTTGACAAAAGAAATTGCTCCAGCCGGACAGTTTTTATGACATATCTGGCATTCAGTGCACACTCTCCACAGAACCCCATTCACCCAGGTTATGAGTTTATGGTTTTTTCGCCCGCAACATCAGTCATCTTTTCTTCATTCTGAACTTTTTCTTTATTCTCCATACCCATTTCCTCCACACAATTTTACGTCTGTTATACCTGTGATTCCATCCATACCGGTTGCCAATGTAAAGTGTAAGACAAGCTTCCGGTTCGTATCAGGCTGACCGGAACTAAGTCCTGCACTCGTTAACGCGGAATTCAGTCTTACAGAAATCTTCTTCAGCACCAACAGCGGTACCGTACAGAATGCGGTCACCCCTGTGTGCAATTCAGGTCAGTCATCAGAGCGTTCCTTTCATTAATATATAGTGATTATCGACACTATATATTCTGTTTCAATCGGAACGCTCTTTGTTGTTTACTGCTTTGCCAGCTCCTTGCATATGCGCTCATATTCCGCTTCATCGAGCCGGTAGTGTTTCAGATACAAGGCATAGGAAATCACCATAAACGCAAAGGAGATGATGACCATCACCAACAGAAGACTGACGGTCTGTCCTTTGGTTACGGAGGAGAGCAGTGAATCGACGGCGCTGAGTTTCTGCCCTTCACTGATCATTCTCAGTGTCACTTCATTTTCCAGCGCGGAGATCTCATTGGTGTATTTTGTCACTCCGAAGATCATGTAGGTAACTGAGGTGATCAGTACGATAAACGCAGATCCGAGCTTTGAGACAAACGGACGCACCGAGGCGATGATCGCCTCATCTCTTCTGCCGAACTGATACTCGTTGTATTCTACGGTATTGAGAATCGAGATCATCATGATCAGGTAACAGCCATACTGGCCGAAGCCTGCGAACATATATCCGATCGTAAGAATCCAGAACCCTGCCATGGCAGGAATCAGGAAAGACCCCAGCATCATCAAATAACCGGCAAGCGAAAGAAACAGAAGACAGCGCATGAGCGGTTTTCTTCCGAAGTTTTTTGCAATCTTCGGGTAGAAGATCATAAGCAGAGCGGTTGCGGACATTCCCACCAGGGTAAAGGCGGAATAGAGACCGCCCGCATAGCCATAGGTAAAGTAGATATAGGTGGCTCCAAGCCCGCCGGCAATCAGATTGTTTCCGACCGCCTGCACGAAAAAGCACAGGGAGATCCAGAGCAATTGATCATTGCCGGTGATCGTGGAGAAGATCTTCCTTACGGATAGGGGCACCGGTGGTAAACAGCGGTATCGCCATACTGGCCAGGACATTGCCGATGCCGCCGCAGAGGGTAGCCCGGGAGGTGATCGCATCTCTTGCCCCGCCGCCTCTTGACAGTGCGGGAATCATGCCCCAGTAGGAGATGTCATTCATCGCATAGGTGATGCTGTAAAGAAAGTAACAGATCCCAAATGCCGTCACAAACGGCCATTCTGTCAGATTGTTGGTGAAAAGAAATACGACAACCACAAAGGTGCTGAGCGCCCCCACCAACATCCACGGCTTGAACTTTCCCCATTTCGTCCGCGTGCGTTCGATGATATTCCCACAATCGGATCACTCACCGCCGCGAGAACTCTCGATCCCACCATAATTGCGGTGATTGCCGCAAGCTGAGCCTCGCTCAGCTGTCTTGTAAACATGGCATAGGTCAGAAGAAAGTTTGACACCAGGCAGTAAATCATGTCTCTGCCGATGGTGCCGATCGGGAAACAGAAGAGATTCTTCCCCGCCGTATTCTCTTCACTCATTCCTATCCTCCAAACGTTGACAGATAAGCGCTGTAAATCTTCTCTCCTTCTTCGCTGTAAACCTCATACAGCTTCTTTGCCCAGGCTTCGTAATTCTCATATCCTTCCGGATCCTTCGCATACATATACACTGCCATGGCCTGGGTGCCTTTCGCATTGAGATCGGCCAGCTGCTGTACTTTTTCATTGGCGATTTCGGCAAGGCCTTCCATTCCTCCGAGGTTGTCCGCCGCTTCCTTCCGGTATTCTTCCAGAAGCTTCGGCCCTTCTTTCCGGATGCGGGCAGCGTAGTCATCATAAATCTCTTCATAGCTGTCAGCCGTGCTCAATGATGCCAGCACACCGATGCTGTCCCCCATGGCACTGATTGTTTCGAAGTTGTCTTCATCGATGAGATTAAGAAAAGAAGAGGGATCCATCAGATTGGATAACTCCTTTGGAAGGACTCCGGCAGCTTTATCCTTTGCCTCTTCCAGAATCTCTCTGGAGGTTTCAAGAATCCCGGAGTCTTCAATGCTCTGTTTCGCCTGTTCCATCACCTCTTCGGACTTCTCTATGATTCCGGAGTCTTCGACTGCCTTTTTCGCTTCCTCATAAACGTCTGATGCCGCATTGAAAGCATCCTCTGCCGCAGCCGCAGATTCCCCGGAACATCCCGCCAGTGAGCAGGCAAGCATTAGAACCATAAAACAGTTAATCAATCGTCTCATGCGTCTTTAAACTCCACTCCGTATTCTCTTGTGAGTTCGTTGGCAGAGAGGAAACTGCGGATCACGGATTTTGTATTTTCTCTGACCTGTTTCATATACTCCGTGTTGTTCATCACCTTCACTTCGGTATCCTTCTGGCAGTTATCCACAATCTTTGCATAGTCTTCCGCATTGAGATTGTTGAAGATGGATTCCGATGTACCTTCTGCCCGCAGGGTGGAGTTGTCCACCTCATGCGCCAGGATCTTCTCTTTGGGAAGGGTGACGGTAATCATCACTCTGTCATTGTCCACCGCAAGCTTCACATCATTCAGATCAACGCCGACACTGACGATGCCGTCATAGATGATGAATCCCTTGCTTTTGGTGAAGGGGTTATCGATCCCGGTGCCGAACCAGTCTTTGACATCTTCAAACCCCACCACATCGGTATAGTAGTATCTCGAAGTGATGAGATCGCTGGCCGGTGCCAGCACCGACTTGACTTCCTCGGCGCTGATCGTTTTCTTATGCTGTTCTTCGATGATGATAAACGGTGTATGCGTCGGGGCAGGCGTGGCTTCGGAAACAGGCTCCTCTGCAGAAGCCGATCCGGTAACCGCATAAAAGACGAGAACCGCGCCGAGAATCACAATCAGTACAACACCCAATGCCGCATTGGGGAGGTTCTTTTCTTCATTCATCTTCATTCCTCCTTTTTCCCGTCAGTTTGCCCGGGTCAATTCTTACTTTCTTTGCCATTTCGTCAAAGGAAGGCATCGGTACATCAATCTGAAGAATCATCTTCAGCAGCCATATCAACAACATGAAGGTGCCGATCGGAATCAGGCAGGCGGTGATCAACATCACCGAGATCGCCTCCACAAAGTTGTTGAGGCTTGTCTCAAACCGGGTTACGAGCGTTGTGGCTCCGCCCTGGATCGTATTGACGAACTGCTCGATGAAGCTCTGATCCTTGCCCTGCAGGGATTCCTTGATCTCTTCGGCTTCTCTCTGGGTCTCCTCAATGGAGATCTCCACATCATCTTTATAGGTCTTCTCAATCAGCTGGGATGCCTTGACCGAAAGCGGCACCACACAGAGCACCGACAGGGAAAAGATGATGACCTTGCGGATCACGGAAGCCAGTCTTGCATTCGGTCCGAATGCGACATTGCCTGCCTGAGCGATAAAAGCACAGGGAAGCAGGATCTTGAGGCCGATCTCCGCAGCAATCGTGATCAGGTATTTCTCGAGATGTACCGCAGCCAGGATCAGAATCGAATAGCTTGTGATATTGGCAAGCTCGCTGGCAATCGGGGTACCGATGTCATGCGGCAGCATCGTGATCGCTACCGAAGCGCTGGTTGCGGCTCCGGTCAGAGCCATTACCGTACCCGATTTGCCGTCGAGGTATGTGATCGAGTCACGGATAAAATTCATTTTCAGATAGTAATCATGCACAAAGGTAAAAGTGACTACCGCAAGAAGAAGAAACACTCCCGCCCAGATATATCTGTCATACTTTTCCATAAAGAGCTTCATATCCCGTCCTCCCTGTTCTTTCTGCATTTATAGTTGCATCTATATATACGGATATTGCGTACGCATCCATTATAAAGATCTCAGCCTTCTGATAAAGGGGCTTCATGCAACTTCTCCTGTTCTCTCAGGGTACGGGTTTCTGTCGTGTTTCCCTCTTTTTTCCTTTGTGGTTCTCGCCGATAATAAAGTCATGAACCGCGAAGACGAAATCCATATCGAACATCCCGAACTGAGACTGGGATATATCACCGAATTCTATTATCGGGCTAAAAATGCCCGCATGCCCAAGCAGCTGGATCTTCTGTATATCTGGTTCGGAGATCTTTTCATCACCGTAAGAGACTCTGACCTCACCGTCAAGGAGGCTCCGGACTATGCCGATTCAGAGCGCAGAATCTACGCCACGAGGTATCACAACTACCTTTACAGCGGCGGAAACAACCGCATCACCCATATCACCGGACGGCTGGTGGGCACTTCGGCAAGCAATAAGGATAAGGAAAAAGCGGCCGGGGAGATGATTCAGAAACAGGCGGTGCGCAGAATTCTTAC
>JAFWCM010000246.1 GCA_017536885.1 Solobacterium sp. | reverse complement strand
GCGCGTCCGTCAGCCATGCCAAATATGGCCGCGGCAGGATCACAGAAGCCGGGGACTCCTATGTGATTGTGACATTTGACAATTCCCCCGATGAGAAAAGAAAATTTCCTTTTCCTCAGTGTTTTGAGCGGTTTCTCACCCTGGAAGATCAGAATCTGAAGAGCGATGCGGAATCTGCGGCCGCATTGTTCCGCGAACAGGAAGAGCAAGACCGCCAGGAAGAGCGGCGTCAGCTTCTCGAAGACACCGCCACCCTGCAGAGAATCATCATGCCGGGCTCCAGAGCCCGCTCCGCAAAGGAAAAACCGGTTAAGGAGAAGCGAGTGCGCAAGGCTTCCAGAACCCCGAAAGTGCGCACAGAATCCTCATCACCCGCACCGGAGAAAAAAATACTCTCCTTTACGGACGGATTGGAGACAGCAATATCCATTTCGGTATCTGACCCTTACTTCTTTGCCGCACCGGCCGACATTCTGAACCACGTATTCCGCATTGACTGCGACTCCTACAACCGGGAATACTACCGCCTTGAAAACGGCGCCAAAGGCACCGTCTGGTTCGTCAGGCTGTCGGAAAACGATCCCGCCGGCAGTGCATCCTCGGCGGCGGATACCTGGGTCTGCGTGAAGAACGGAGAGGATCTGCGCATGTTTACCCGCAGCCTTTCTCTGAGCTCTCACTCCTCCGATTCCCTGCTTTACGTCTTTGCACGAACCCCCGGCAATCCCTATCGCTTTCTCGGGGTTTACGAAAGAGACAATGAGCGCTCCGGACCGAGAGACGTATGGTTCAGAAAAGTATCAGACACACTAGCACTTGAATGATCATGCCGGGTTCCCGGCATTTTCTTTTCTGCCGCTTTCCGGGCGATTTGCCTGAATTCTCATCCGTAGAATTTCTTCAGAGGATCTCTCCGCCTGCGGATTTCCAGTTCTGTCGGCTTGTCCACCGCTGTTTCCAGCTGATGGAAGTACCAGACATCCTCATCGCCCGTCCAGGTTTTGAAGCTGTGGATATGAAGGCTTTCCTTATACTCGACATTCAGCTCCTCGAAGATGGCGACGATCTGTTCCCATTCCTTCTGCCTGTAGGTTCCGTAAATCAGTCTGTGTTTTTCCATTCAATCCTCCTTTTCTCTTAGATGAAACACCATGTTTATTCACAATTGCTGTTTCGCGAACCGTTCCCTCAGGGAACGGTATTCGGAAATGAAAACTCACGGTTCAGTCGATGCGATCCAGTACTTCAGACGGCGGATCTCCTCTTCTTTCTGCGCTTTTTCCTGCTCTGCCCGCACAAGCGCCTGCACGAAGATCTCCTGCTTTACTGCATTGTCCTCTTCGAGAATACAGCGGATTTCCTTCAGAAGAAGACCTGCCTTCTTGTATTCGAGAATCGTCCTGAGACGCTCGACATCTTCAAAGAGATACAGCTTGGCACGCTGGGGTCCCTGCCGTCTGTGCGGTTTGAGAAGATCTTCGCGGTCATAAAAGAACAGCGTCTTGCGCGTTATGCCCAGCATTGCGCAGATATCCGCAACCGTATAATATCTGTTTTCGCAGTTTCCTGTTTCCCGTGGTTTCACACCCGAAGGATAGTTCCTTACAAGAACAGGTTCCATACCCAAACTTCCGGCATATTTTTTCTTCTCTGAACCCTGCCGGGCTCTGATAAGATGAATCCGTCACCGCACAGAGAAGAAACCGCTTCTTCTGATTGTGAGTCTTTGGGCTTTGATCACGGAGGGAGGAACCCGGATGCCTTTGATCAGAACGTACAGATTCAGAACCGGACTTCTTCTTTTCCTGCTTGCGGGAATGATATTTGTATTGTTTTCGGGATGCGCGGGGCAAAAGGAAATTCTGTCCGAACATCAGCCGGAGGGATCTCACCTTGTTGAAGTGGTTCAGATCGGCGATCCCGGCTTTCCCTTCGGACCCGTCCGCTGTGAGGTACGCCTGTACAATAACAGAACGCTGGTGAAAAAAGAAACGTTCGAAATGAAAAATGACGGAAAAAACGCCGGGCCGGAAAACTTCTCCGTCCTCTGGCAGAGCGATGCGGCGGAGATTCTCGTAATGTCAGAAGAAGAGGAAGAGAAGACCATCCGCCTGCCCTTTGAATAAGTCCGGCATCTTTGTGATTTGGGTGAATTGCGGGTGAATTGTCACGGGCAGGACTGCGGATTTCCGAAGAATCTGTATTATACTTGGGTAACGAAAGACAGAGGCCGGGGAACCATGAATCATCGTAAAAATGACAACCGTCTTGAAACAGCCGAACGGCAGTTCCTGGCTTTTCTTCCCGAAAAGCTCAGTGATCTCGGAGAAGAAGCCGCACGTCTTGAGGAGGAAAAGGAAACCGCCTCTTTGCGGCGGCGAGAAGAGATTGAAGAGCACATTGATGAGATCCGGGATGAGATTTATCACATCATCGCCGATGCCGGAAAAGACCGCACGAAAATGAACTGACAAGGGCCATGGACCGGCCCTCGTTTTTTTTCTGCTGTCTGTCGCGGTGTTCTGTCTTTTGCTGCATGTATTGCCCTGTCCGGGACAGTGGAGTTCTCCGGTTTCATAACAAACCCTTCTGACTGCGCATGCGCAGGTTTGGTTCAGAGTGATCCGGGGTATATTTCCTTTTCGGGAAGTGATACACTTTAGTTAGTCATATTTAACTATTCAGTTCGGAAAGGAGGACGGATATGAACTTTTACGGAATGCCTTTCGGCATGTGGATGCTGTTTCAAAACAGCTTCCGTCACAGTCTCTGCACAGTGCTTGGATATTCCAGGGCGGATGCGGAGAAGATCACAAACCGGGCAAAGAAAAAGTACCGGACCATCACCCGCCATCTTCCGCCCTTTGAGAAAAACGACAGGTTTGTGATGAATATCATCAGCTGTGCCATGCTGGGAGCGTTTGTTCTGAGTATGCCCGACCGCCCGGACGCTGAGAAACTCGGGGACTATTACGAAGCCGCGATGATGACACCGGCGATGAAGCTCTTCTGCCGGATCAAAGGAAAAGAGAAGTTCAGTGAAGCAGATCTTGCGGCCATGAAGAAAACCGCTGCGCAGAAAGCGGCAGACCGCAACCCCTATTCCTGGAACATGGAGTTTCTTCCGTATGAAGACGGAAACGGATATGAAGCTCGGTTTACAAAATGCGGAATCTGCCGTCTGTTTCGGGAGATCGGTCTCTTCGGCCTTGTGCCGGCGATGTGCCGGCTCGACTATGCCATGAGCGAAGCGGGCGGAACTTCCCGCTTTGTCCGCCGGTACACCATTGCCCATGGCGATCCGTACTGCGATTGCGGGTATCTGAAGAAAGAAGGAAATCCATCATGATCAGAACAACCATAGGAATTGAGGGAATGATGTGTCCGATGTGCGAATCCCACATCGCCGAAACCATACACAAGGCGATTCCCTCGGCAAAGAAAATCAAGGCCGACCGGAAGAAAAAGCAGGCGACCTTCCTCTCTGAAAAAGCACCGCAGGAAGCGTTCCTGCGCGAAACGATCGATGCGACGGGATACCGGTGCACTTCCGTGCAGTCATCGCCCTTTGTGAAGAAATCCCTGTTCGGATTCTGAAAGAAGAGCGTGCAAAGTATGAAACAGCGAAAATTTCAGGTGGATTCCGACGGGTTTTACGGAGTGTATTACCCCAGAAAACATACCGATCGGGCCATGATTGTCATGGCGGGAGATTCCAGCGATGACCATCTGGCGAGATGCGTTGTCCGGTGGTTCTCTCAGCGGGGATGTGCGTGTCTTGCGATGTCTGCGGATGTCAAAGACTACGGATATCACAGTTTTCCCCTGGAGCGTTTTGAAAGTGCCGTCCGTTTTCTCCGATCGGAAGGCTTTCAGAAAATCGGAATCGTCGGCGCCTCGACCACCGGCATGATCGCCCTGGCGGCGGCCTCCGTGATCAAAGACATCACCATGACGATTGCCCTGTCCCCTTCCGATTTCATCATGGAGGGATTTATACGGGATGGAAAAGACGGTGCGGCTGAGCGGCCCGGCGACAATGAATCGACGCTCACCTGGAGGGGAGAGCCCTTGCCGTATCTGCCCTTTGCATGCCGCCATCCGGAATACTGGCAGAAGCTTTCGGAAGAGGCCAGGCTCGGCGGGGATCTTGCGGCTTCGCGGAAGATGTTTGATCTGTCCGAACGCCTTCATCCCCTGCGGGAAGAAGAGACGATCAAAACGGAACAGATACACGGAACTCTGATCTGCATCGGGGCCGAGGATGATGTGCTCTGGGACACCTGCCAGTATATCCGCCGCATCGAAGAGCGGTTACGGAAACAACGGAAGTGCACGTTCTATTCCCTGACCTACAAACACGGCACCCACTTCGTCTTCCCCGAATCCATGATGAAACGGATCCTGCCGGTCGGCGGCGGAATTCTCCTGTGCATGGTGTTTCAGGCAGGAAGAATGCATCCCCTGCTCTGCCGCAAGGCAAGGATCGACATCGACCGCAGAGTCAGCCAGCTGCTGGAAATATGGTAATCCCGGAGCCCTCCGGGATTTTCTTTACGAAAAAAACGATATCAGAAGATACCGTTTCCTGAAGCGCTGATTCAGCTGCGGTTGATGGAGTCGTTGTTGAAGAGCAGTTCTTCCAGCAGCGCCTCCACATCGCTGTTTTCATCCTGGGCCTGGGCAAGCAGTACTTCTCTTGCCTCATCAATGTGGTTTCTCAGGCCTGTGAGCAGATCCGCCAGCAATTGTGCGCTGGCCTCTTTCGACAGGGAATTGTCCCATTTCTCATAGATTTGCGGCAGGGCTTCGCCGAGAATCGACCCCCGGGTGAGTTCAAGAAGATTATCCCGGCAATTTCCGTCCGCGATCAGAGAAGCGATCGATTCCCCGATCACCTCTGTTTCCAGCGTATTGCGGTAAGCATCCGCGGCGGTCGCATCAACCCCTTCCATAAGCAGCCGCGGAAGCACATGAAATGCCTTCGGGGAAGACGCGAAGGAGCGCATCTCCAAAAGATAATCCTCTGTAAACTCTTCCTGAATTCTCTTCTTCAGAAGTTCCTTATTATTGTCGTTTTCCATATCTCTATTCTAGCGCAGGCTTTGACCGTGCAGGAAAAAAACCTGCAGAGTACGCCGGCATTTCCCCCATAAGATCAGCCAGAGACAGGTGATCGTCTCTGCGGAAGCTGTTCTCTTTTTCCCGCAAAGAAAGAGCGGATGTTTTATCATGAAAGTACAGGAGGCAGACAAACATGACAACTGTCATTACAAAACCCGATACCGTAAGCATCTTCCGCTCTGGCGCGGAAGTGATCCGCCGCGGTTCCGTCTCTTTGAAAGAGGGAACTTCCGTTCTTGAGATTACCGGAATCTCCGCCGGTGCCGACCGCAATACCGTGCGTTTCTTCACCTCGGAGCCGTTTCTCTGTACCAGATTCCGTTTTCTCAGCGACCGGGAACGCGAGGAGATGGAGAAAGAATCCGATGTGCTCAAAGAAGAGCTCGAGCTTCTGAAAAAGGAAAACGAAGCGAGGAACCTGCAGATCGGATTATGGCAGACCAACGGTGATTTCACCGCGCATACCGGCGTGAATCCCGCCGAAGTCGAAGCGTATATCGAAGCCCTTCCTTCCCGCATCATCCGACTCAACCGGGAAATTCTCGAAACCGAAAAGAAGATCAAAGACCTGCAGGAAAAAACCGATGAAGCCCTGAAGCGGGAAAGCGGCCCGATTCTGCGGGCGGAACTCACTTCGGAAACAGAAGGCATCTGCCAGATTGAACTTCGCTATCAGGAAGGAAATGCGAGATGGTATCCGTTCTATGAAATCCACACCGATGCGAAGGAACCCCTGGAACTCCGCATGCGGGCAGAGGTCGCTCAGACCACCGGAGAAGACTGGGATGATGTGAAGATATCGCTGCTTTCCGGCAATCCTTCCGCCGGTGACCGCCTGCCGGAACTGCGGCCTCTCTATGTCGATCTCAGTGTGCCGGCTCCCTCCAACAGTGTCGCAAGAGGCATGATGATGGGAGCGGGAATGAAGATGGCGGTTCTGGAAGATGCGGCGCCTGACATGGAGGAAACCGTCATGATGAACGCTGTCCGGGCGGAAACTCCTGCGGCGTCTGTCAATGAAGAAGAGACCATGAGTGAATACATCCTTCCTCAGCGCATGCGCATCGCCAGCGATCCCAACGGCGTCTATGCGGATCTGCTTACGTTCACAATTCCGGCAGAATATGAAATTGTGACCGCGCCCAGAAAACACCCGCATGCCTATTTCACGGCCCGCATCAAAACCGCGGATCTTCCGCCCCGCGAGATCACCGACGCCCAGGTTTATCTCAAGGGCATCTATACCGGGGATACCGATCTCTCTCCCGACTTCAGCGAAGAGGCCGTCAGTCTCTCCCTCGGCCGTCAGGAACGCATTCACGTCACCTCAAAACAGGTCCTGAAGAAATCCGGCAATGTTCTGCTCAAAGGGCAGAAGTACACGGAATACGGCTATGAGACTTCCGTAACCAACAACAGCGGCCAGGAAGCCACGGTCGTGATCAACGATCAGATTCCCGTCTCCCAGAACAAATCCGTCACCGTGGAAGTCGTCACGCTTGACGGTGCCCAGCTGAATGAAGAAACCGGCATCCTCAGAAAGACGATCCGGGTTGCTCCGAAGGAAACCGTCACGGTAAAGCTCGGATACAAGATCTTTTGGCCGAAGGATAAAAACATCCGGGAAATCTATTCGGCGTCTGCCGTCTCCATGCCCTTCTGTCCCGAGTGCGGCTCTCCCCTCAGAGGAAGAGTATGCAGAAGCTGCGGGTACCGCATCTGATCACAGAGCGGATCAGCGCTGACATATTCTTCTTAAAAAACAGAAAAAACATTTTTAATGGGGGCCACTTAATAAAGTGGTCCCCCAAACTGTTTGGCAGCTGAAACGGATCTGATGTGTACCCAATGTCAAGGACATTTATTTTGGGGTTGTAGACAATAACTTTGGTCAGAGTGAAATGCGTATTGATTCTGAGTGATGGATACCCATGGGTATCCATCACTCAGAATCTCGCGCCGCCGGCTCCGCCGGT
>JAFWCM010000245.1 GCA_017536885.1 Solobacterium sp. | reverse complement strand
GGATTGTGACTCTATTCTGGTGTTGAAAGCGGATAGAGTTGGTTACCATTCACCGCCTATGTAAATAATCAATGAGATTAATGATTAATGAGAAGATCGCAGAGTCCTATGACTGCGTTCTTTTCTTTGGCTGATAATTCCCGATATTTGACCAGAAGATTTTGCTCATCCTCAGATAACTGCTTTGATTTAGCTCTGTTTTTTTTCTGGGTATATCTGCTGTCTCCTTCAATCAAATCATCTACAGAACATCCAAAAACTTCAGCCATCTTATCAAGTAAATCCAATGGGACATACTTAACAGAGGCGTTCTCATATCTGACTACAGAGCTTTGACTGATTCCGATTTTTTCTGAAAGGACTGTAGTTGTGATATTCCTTTCTTTCCGCATAATACGGATCTTCTGGTTAACCGTCATATTATTGCCTTCATTTATTGATATTTTACCGAAATTACGCATTTATCGGTTGAATACCATTGTAAAAAAGCTGATAATTTAGTCAATAGATATGAGGGTATAATCTCATATTATGGTCGGGGTAATCATGAAACAAAACTCTTATAATCAGGACTACAGGATCCACAATGAACTTATTCAACTCCGGCGTCGTGTTGAAGGTTTTGAGTCCGGTGAAATATATCAGAAGTTCAAAAATGAATACGAGAAAAAGCTGGCTCTAAAAGACAGAGAGATCAACCGCCTCACTAAGAGAAATGATCTGCTCGAGAATAAGAACCGGCTTTTATTATCTGAAAATGAACAGCTTAAAACCAATATGTTCTTTCTCAACAGCGATGTTGATCGTCTCACACGATGGGTAAAAGCTCGGGATACAAAGAGTACACAGAAGCTCGAGTTCGACACGGATTACAAAGTGCTTTGTTATGAGAACAATATGAACAAAGGAACAGCCAAAGTCACGTTCATCGGAATGGGAGACTTCACCGGAACAAAGACGGTATCCTTCAAGGTCAACCAGAGAAATGTGGCATCGAACTGGTTTGAACGGCTGGCACAGGTATTCGGATTCTGAAAATCAGAATGATATAAACATTATAAAGATGGTCCTCGTGGATCGCGGTGCCTGTCATCAGGTGCCGCTTTTTGTTCCGCTTTCGGGGTTCTGATTTTTCTCCGGTAAAAAACCTCCGATCAGAGCGTTCCGGAGGAGGAATGCCTTAACTCACTTTGGTTTTGATCGAACGGTATAGGAATAATTTGCCTCTGCGGAAGATTTCCCGGTTCAGTATAATGAACTGGGACAGGGCGATTATGACATCATAGTCGGGTAAGAAAGCTGCTTTACAGCAGCGGAAGCGGATTTATAAACAAAGGCGGGTGCCCGTAAACGATGAAAAAGTATCTGTATGTAATCAAAACCCAGATCATCAAAAGCATGACCTATGAATTCAATGTCTACGGAAACATCATCATGCAGACAATTATCATGATCACCTCGGCGTACTTCTGGAGGGCCCTGTACAAAGGGCAGGGAATGGTCGGAGATGTGGATGCCGAAAGCATGCTGACGTATGTGGTGCTGTCGTCGGTTCTTTCCGTGCTGCTTATTACCAATGTGGAGAGAAGAATCGAGAAGAGTGTGGAAAAGGGGACGGTCGCCACGGATCTCATGAAGCCCATCAATCTGTTCGGTGTGTATTTTGCCGAAGATATCGGGGCGGTGATTGCGCTTGTCTTTCAGAATATGCTTCCGATTCTGATCATCGGATCGCTCATGATCCGGGTTCCCGTCATGGCCGATGTTCACGATCTGCCGCTGTTTCTGATTTCGGTGATCGAATCATTTCTGATCAACTGGCTCATTGCCGCGCTGTTCGGAATGATCGCCTTTACGGCTGTCAATATCGATGCATTGATCCAGGTGAAGAAACATCTCCTCCGCCTTCTTTCCGGCTCGATCATTCCCGTCTGGTTCTTTCCGGCCGGGGTGGCGAGGGTGCTTGAATCGCTTCCCTTTGTGTATATCTACCAGCTTCCCCTGAGCATCTACATCGGAAGGGGAACCCGGGCCGAGCATCTGCGTCAGATGGGAATCCAGTCGATCTGGCTGGTGATTCTTGCGGCCGCATTTCTTATTGCCCAGAAGAAGGCCGCGGGAAAGGTAATGGTTCAGGGAGGGTGATATGAAGAACTTATTCCGGGAACTGATTCATTATCTGGATGTGACGGCGCACGTGATCAAGATGGCGGTTATGACCGTCATTGAATATCCGTCCAACATCGCCGGCTGGCTGATCTCGAATCCGCTTCAGTTCATCATGGGATTTGCGATCATCAAGTTTGTCGTGGAATCGTTCGGGCAGATCAACGGATGGACGTATGGCCAGCTTGCATTTCTGTACGGACTTTCCGTGATCTCTCATGCCTTGTCCATGATTTTTTTCGTGCAGGGATGGTTCATGGGATATTACGTGATCGAAGGTGAATTTGACCGCTATCTTACAAGACCTCTCGGCGTTCTGTATCAGTTCTTTTTCACCAATATCAATATCTTCGGCGTGACCGATCTGATTCCGGGCATCCTTGTCTTTCTCTACGGATGCGTCAAATGCGGGGTCAGCGTGAATCTGACGTTTCTGGTTCAGGTGATGATCACCCTGATCGGTGCCACGCTCATCCGCGGCGGCATATACATTCTTCTGGGAAGCACTTCCTTCTATACGCGAAGTGCAGTGGACTTCGGACAGTATACCCAGGAGATTATGGATAAAACCACGATGTACCCGCTCTCCATGTATCCCGAAAGCATACAGTTCATTCTGACCTATCTGATTCCCGTCGGCTGGATCTCGTTCTATCCGGCTGCGTCGATGCTTGGAACGGAAGGGGTGCGCAGCGGTTTGACCGTTTCGCTGGTGACGCTCGGGGTCGGAATTGCGGTGATCCTGATTGCCGGGGCCTTCTTCAACCGGGGCCTCAAACAATATGAAAGTGCAGGAAACTGATCATGATCGATGTGAAGAATCTTTCCAAGGATTATGTGCTGAAACGAAAGGAACCCGGTCTTCGGGGTGCGATCAAGGGCCTGTTCCGGCCGGATCACAGGATTGTACCCGCAGTCCGTGACATTTCATTTCATATCGATCCCGGAGAAATTGTCGGGTTCATCGGACCTAACGGGGCCGGCAAGAGCACGACGATCAAGATGATGTCAGGCATTCTCACCCCGACCGGGGGAAGCGTTCTGATTGCTGGCCGTGATATTACGAAGCACCGTAAGGAAGTAGTCAGAAACATCGGTGTCGTGTTCGGTCAGCGCTCTCAGCTGAACTGGGATCTGCGGCTCGGCGAAAGCTTTGAACTTCTGAAGCATATCTATCAGATCAGGCAGGAGGATTATGACCGGACGCTTGATGAGATGGACCGGATACTCGGAATCGGTGAGATCATTGACAAGCCGGTGCGGCAGATGTCGCTCGGACAGCGGGTGAAGGGCGATCTTGTGGCATCCATGATCCATTCCCCGAACGTTCTGTTTCTGGATGAGCCGACGATCGGACTTGATGTCTCGGCCAAGTATGCGCTCCGTAAATTCATAAAGGAAATCAACCGGGTCAGAAAAACGACCGTCATCCTGACGACGCATGACCTGGGGGATATTCAGGAACTGTGTGAACGGATCATCATTATCAACCACGGTCAGATCGTGGAAGACGGAAATCTTTCCCAGATCGTCGATCGGATCGCTCCTTACAAGACACTCGTTGTGGAATACTATGACGAATTCGCCCCGGAACATGATCGGTGTGAAATGACGGAGCACAAAGGAAACGTCGCCAGATACCGGTTCATGAAAAAAGATCTGACGGCAGCCGAAGTCATTGCGGATCTGTCAAAGAAAAAGACGATCAAGGATATCTCGATCGAAGAAGCCGGCATTGACGATATCATCAAGATTGCCTATGAGTCTTAGAGAAACGCGCAAAGAGTTTTATTGATCATGAGGGGAATTCACCATGGAATACAGAAGATTAGGTTCAGAAGATCTGCCTTCATTGTTGGAACTGTATACCCAGCTGGATGAAAGCAATCGCTCTGCTTCGGAAGAAAAGAGCGAGGCGGTTTGGAGAAAAATAGAAGAAAATGACAACATCCGGTATTTCGGAGCGGTACAGGACGGAAGAGTGGTATCCTCCTGCTATGCCGTCATCATTCCGAATCTGACCCGGGGAAGCCGGCCGATCTGCTTCGTAGAAAACGTGGTTACCGATCAGCGGTACAGAAAGCGCGGACTGGCTTCGGCGGTAATGGATATGGCGGTTGCCTTTGCGAAAGAACATCATTGTTACAAGGTGATCCTGCAGAGCGGATCGGCCCGGACGGAAGCACACCGCTTTTATGAGGGAAAAGGATTCCGTTCGGATTCAAAGAAGGCGTTTGATCTGCGTCTGGACTAAGGGACGTGTGAAGGAGAAAAGATGGATCAGCTGAGAGAAGAAGTGAATCCGGTATTTCATACCGCCGAATCCTGTCTGCTTGTCAATGCGCAGCTCGGGGATACGGACGCTGCCCGGATTCTGGAACATCTGGAATTTTACAAAAAGGTTTC
>JAFWCM010000003.1 GCA_017536885.1 Solobacterium sp. | reverse complement strand
TCTGCACGCCGGGCATGATTCTCAGCGCCCAGGAAATCCTGAATGAGGGAAGAGAGCTTTCCGATGAGGAAATCCGCATCCGCATGTCGGGCCATCTCTGCCGCTGTACGGGATATGAAAACATCTTCCGCGCCGTCAAGAAAACCATGCTGAAACGACTGGGAAAACCCGCGGAAAACTGAGTTCTGAGATAGATTATTCCAATGGCTGAGTGAGGATCTCACCAAGCGCCTTCGCGGCCAGCCTGACCTCTTCTTCCTTCGTGAAACAGCCGAAGGAGAAGCGGATCGTTCCGCCCGGAAAGGTACCCATGGCCTGATGAGCCCTTGGGGCGCAGTGAAGACCGACTCTGACCTCTATGCCATAGCGCTCATTCAAGAGCGCTGCCGCCAGGGCTTCATCGATCCCCGGCGTAACAACCGAAACCACACCGACGCGCGCATCAACAGATGCCGGTCCCGGAATCCGAAGCAGACCTTTCTCCGCAAGGGGAGAGAGCTCCTTCAGAAAGATCCGGGTCAGGGCCTGCTCATGCGCGCGGATTTTTGATATACCGGTCTTGTCGAGGAAGGAAAGGGCAACGGAAAGCCCGGCGATCCCGGGCAGGTTCAGGGTTCCCGCTTCCAGCCGGTCGGGCAGAAATGCCGGCATCTCCTCAAGATCGCTCTGACTGCCGGTTCCTCCCGCGATCAATGGTGAGATCATCTCTGCGGCGCGCTGTCGCAGCACCAGGCCGCCGATTCCCTGCGGGCCCAGCAGCCCCTTGTGGCCGGTGAAGGCCAGGGCATCGAGGTTCATTTTCTGCATGTCAAACTCCAGCACTCCGGCGCTTTGGGCCGTGTCCGCAAAAAACAGCAGTCCGTATTTTCTGCAGAATCTTCCGATTTCTTCGAGCGGCTGAATATTGCCGAAGACATTGCCGGCATGATTGATCATAACCGCCCGGGTTTCGGGTTTTAATAACGGGAGACAACTCTGTTCCACCGTACCTCTTTCAATCAGTCCTTCTTCATTGCAGGGGATGAGGGAAAAGGAGACGTTCCGCTTCTCTTTGAGAAGGGTCAGGGGACGCATGACGGCATTGTGTTCGAAGGAGGAGACAAGAATGTGATCGCCTGACTTCAGGATGCCGTACAGCAGCTGGTTCAGGCTCATTGTGATGCCGGAGGAAAAGACGACATTGCGGGGATGATCGCCGGAAAAGAGATCATTGATCATTGCTCTTGTGCCATAGACAAGCTCTTCCGCTTCCTCGGCACTGCGATAGCTTCCCCGGCCGGTATTGGCTCCGCAGGAAGTCATAAACCGGGATACGGCTTCTGCCACCTCAGGGGGTTTGGGAAAACTCGTCGCCGCATTGTCAAGATAGATTCGCTCCATGATCTGCCTCTCTTCTTTTGAAAAAGTATATCTCTTTTTTCAGATACGGGAAATTTTTCAGAAAAATCCACTGGTATGAAGTAAATGTTTTTCAATACAAGGGGAAAGAGATATCATTAATTCATAGAGAATAAGGTTTGATTGAAAGGGAAATTGGAATCTATGCTCGATGCGAAAAATGAAAAGATTTTAATGATCGGTGCCGGAGCCGTAATCGGATGTATTGCGGCCGTGCTTGTCCTGTTCGGCAACCCGGCAAACATGGGCTTCTGCATTGCCTGCTTCATCCGTGACTCGGCGGGTGCGCTCGGCTTCCACTCCGCCGCTGCGGTGCAGTATCTGAGACCCGAAATCATCGGAATCATTCTCGGCAGCTTTCTGTTGTCGTTATTCCGCGGTGAATTCCGGCCAAGGGGCGGAAGTGCACCGATGACAAGATTTCTCCTCGGCTTTGCGGTCATGATCGGCTGCCTGATGTTTCTCGGCTGCCCGTTCCGCATGATCCTCCGTCTTGCCGGCGGTGATCTCAATGCGGTTCCCGCCCTGATCGGATTTGTCGGCGGCATCCTGCTCGGCGTCGTATTTCTGAACAAGGGATATTCGCTCAAGCGCACCTACAGCCAGAAGAAACCGGAAGGCAAGATGATCAGCGTCATCGCCGTATTCCTGCTTGCCATCCTGCTGTTCTTCCCTTCGCTGCTGAAGTTCAGCGAAGAAGGGGCAGGCCCCGGTGCCAAACATGCGGCCATCGTTCTCAGCCTTGCGGCAGGTCTTGCGGTCGGTGCTCTGGCGCAGAGAACACGTCTCTGCATGGCGGGCGGTTTCCGCGATGCCTTTCTGTTTAAGGAATTCACACTGCTCAGCGGCTTCGGTGCGATCTTTGTGACCGCGCTTGTCGTCAACCTGATTCTGACCGGCGTCACCCCGGGAACCTATTTCAAACTCGGAATGGCAGAGCAGCCGGTTGCCCATACCGATATGATCTGGAACTGCCTCGGAATGGTATTGGCAGGACTGGGCAGCGTGCTGCTCGGCGGCTGCCCGCTGCGTCAGTTGGTCATGGCAGGAGAGGGCAATACCGACAGTGCCGTGACGGTGCTCGGGTACTTCATGGGTGCGGCGTTTGCCCATAACTTCGGACTCGCTTCCAGCGGCAAGGGACCGACCAGTGCAGGAATGATTGCCGTCGTCATCGGCCTCTTTGCTGTGGTATGCATTGCCTGGGTGAACCTGAAGGGAAATGAGAAAGCGTAAGGAGGAGAACGAAAATGAAAAAAATCGATGCAAGGGGACTGAGCTGCCCGGAACCGGTCATCATGACCAAAAAAGCGCTCTCTTCCGGAGACAGGGAATATGAGATTCTTGTGGATGACGTTGCCCCGAAAGAGAATGTGACCCGCTACGCCGAGCATCAGGGCTATAAGGTAAGCATCACCGAAGAAGACGGAGTCTATACGCTTCTTCTCAAAAAATAAGAACAGATGAAATACCTCGCAACCTGTTTTTCCCATTTCGGAGCGATGTCCATGCGGGATCTGTGCCGGAAGAAACACCTGGACGGAACCCTGCGGCCGGTGCCGCGTATGCTTTCGAGCAGCTGCGGCGTCTGCGTGATCTGGGAAGATGACCGTCTGTCCTTTTCTCCTGCGGAGATTCCCGAAGAGGTGGAACAGATCTATGAAGAAACAGCGGACAGCAGGCATCCCTGGAACAGCATTTATACGGCGGAGAAACTCTGATGGAAACAGAAGTAAAACTGACAAAACTGGCGAAATGCGCAGGATGCGGTGCCAAGGTGGGCGCCGGCACCCTGAGCCGCCTTTTAAAAGATCTCAAAACACATACCGATCCGAATCTCATCGTGGGCTTCGATAAGAGCGATGACGCCAGCGTGTATGTGATCAATGAGGATACAGCGATCATTCAGACGGTGGATTTTTTTCCGCCGATCGCGGATGATCCGTTTCTCTATGGTCAGATTGCCGCGGCCAACGCCATCTCCGATGTCTATGCCATGGGCGGGGAACCAAAGCTCGCCCTGAATCTGCTCTGCACGATGGCTTCCATGAAGGAAGAATGGATTCAGGAAATCCTTCGCGGCGGATACAGCAAGGCATATGAGGCGGGCGTGATCATCTCCGGCGGTCATACGATCGAAGGCAGTGAACCCCTGTACGGCCTCGCCGTGACCGGCTTTGGCCATCCGCGGAAGATCCTGCGAAACGACGGGGCAAAGCCCGGCGATGCGCTGATTCTCACCAAACCTCTCGGAACCGGAATTCTCACCACCGCAAACAAGGCCGGCATGGTCGAGGAAGAAGTCATGAAGCGGCTCTATGTACAGCTGACGACTCTGAACAAAGCCGCTGCGGAAGTCATGCGGAACTCTGAGGTGCACGGATGCACGGATGTGACGGGATTCGGCCTATTGGGCCACAGCTATGAAATGGCCCAGGGCAGTGACACAACCCTGCATCTTTTCCCGGATCGGATTCCCTGGCATCCGGAAGCCTATGAGCTTGCCGAAATGGGATTCATTCCGGCCGGTGCCTACCGCAACCGCTCGTTTGCGGAAGCGGGTGTCTATGCCCCGAATACG
>JAFWCM010000244.1 GCA_017536885.1 Solobacterium sp. | reverse complement strand
CACATAAGTAGTATTTTTGATTTTATTGAAGGTGATAATACCCTCTGTCGGAGGGACAGGAACAGTGAAATCGAAGTACACAATAAGCCTCCTTTGTCTAGTGGTAATACCCACTATTATTATACACTAAACAAGAGGCTGAAAACACAAAAAAAGACGATTCCTAAAGCTTATTTGAGGATTCGGCATTTATACTAATTTTTCTAGTGGGTAATATTTCGGAAGTTAAGAGTTTATACTTGATTAATTCCCGGATTAGAACATAATTGAGTTAGATTTAACTAACATTTGGTGATGTTAAGTTTGCTGCAGAAAAATGAAGAGTATGAATTTCGAGTGCGGGTTAGCCTTGTAAAACAGCGGCGCGAAATGAAATGCGGGAAAGGGAACTGGATGAATTCTGAACCAGCCCCGGCACGTATCCATCATCTTCTGAAGTTTGGGATCCCTGTCGTTTTCTCGGGAAGAGATCATCGGCTGCTGTGATTTCTTCGGTGTTCTCTGGCTGCCATTCTTCAGATCAAAGCGTCTCTGAGGAATACACCGCTTCCGTGATGGTGTGGGATGTTTCCGGTATTGTCTGGTGTTCTGTTTGCTATCCTGACGCATGGCTGCCAGCGGGATTTATGAGCCGGCGAGTTGCAGGGACCTTGATTGAACAGCGATGGCCAGCACGGGATTATCCGGGTTTCCCGAAGAAACGGGGGGGAAACGAATGGAACTTACGATTCTTCTGTCATTGGTATTTACTGCAGGAGTATGCCTGCTGCTGTACGCGGCAGTCACTCTGATTCAGGACAGGCGGTTTTTTACAACCGCACCAAAGGATATTCAGGCTGCCGCATCGGATCATCCCGAACGCTTTCCGGGAGCTCATGTGTTTGGCTGGATCCTGGCTGTCATCAGTCTTTTCATGATGGCGGGTGCGTTTGTATATGCCGGGTATGACGGTGTGAAAAACGGGTTTTCGTTCTTTCAGCACTGGCTTCGGTTTGCTGTCATGTTTTATCTCTGGAAAGCGTTCGATGTGATCTGTCTGGATTGGTATCTTCTTACAAAGTCTCATTTTTTTCAGAAATACTACCCGGAAACAGAAGGCTGTGAAGGATACCATCAGTTTGGGTTCAACCGGAAAGAACAGATGATTCGTCTTCTGGTATTTCCGTTCGCATCAGCGCTGATGGCATGGATCACAATGCGGATCGGAGGCCAGTTATGAGCAGAGAGACCAATAAAGCGATTCGGCGGTATGCAAAGATGTACCGGAACACACTGATCAGGGAAAACTTCCCGGAAACAAAGGAGAAAGAAAATCAGTATTGTTCAAGGCTACGTGAGATGTATGACTCCCATGCATTCAAAGAGCATAACAGGTATCCGTCAACGGATGCCATATTGGTTTATGCAGTGATTGCGATGTGTCTTGAACTGCGAAGCTTTGGGCTGTCCAACGAAGAAATCATTCGTTTTACGGAAATCATGTTTCAGGAAAGACGAAGCTTCTTTGACCATCTCATTCATATGATCGATCTTCTTCCTAACAGCTTTGCGATTGTGAGGCTCTGGAATATCAATGACCACGCCAAACGGGTGAAGGACGGCAGTATTACCTACGACTATTTTCGTGCCGCAGACAGTGATATCGAATACCGTATCTCGAAATGCATGTATGTGGAGATGTTCCGGTATTACGGGATCCGGGAACTGTGTAAAATCTTTTGCAATACCGATATCCGGGCATATACCGGTCTTACACGGCATGTGCAATTCATCCGTCATTCGGATCTTTCAAGCGGAGAGTGCTGCTGGGATGAAATTCATAGGAAACAAAGGAGAACCCGTTCTGAAAGCGAAGAAATCGGATGAAGGGAGGAAATATCGAATGACGGATGCGGCGGCAGTCATGAACAAAATGATTCATATCAAGGATGAACTGGACCATCATCTTCCGAAGAAGGAAAGTGACGTCCTCTGGAAGAAGGCCGAGGAAAAACTGGATCAGATGCTGAAACAGTACGCGTCGATTCCAAAGGAATACCGTATTCACACCGACAGCAGGATCTTTCCTGCCGCGTCAGTTTATCTGACCCTGAAGGAACATCTCGGAAAAGACGAAGCCTATCGGATGGTAGAAGAACCAATACTGAAACGGGCAGAAAGCATCGGAAAAAAACTGGCCGTTCTGATGCGGATCCCGGGGGTGCCGGGACTGTTTGTGAAGATGTGGGATCCATTGACCCGAAAACTGTTTGGGGAAAAGAACGGGTTTCAGAATGTGTTTTATCCGAAACAGAAGGATGAATTCCGGATGGATATTATTTCCTGCCCGTATGTTCGCTATTTCAAAGAGCTGGGCTGTCCGGAACTCACAAAGATCTACTGTACGTGTGATGACAAGGTTTACGGCAGGCTTCCCGGTTTAAGGTTTCAACGGAATGAAACAATCGGAAGAGGAGGGGAACGCTGTGATTTCTGCATCCGAAGGATCCGAAGATGACAGGATATGATCCTGTCCGGCGCACTGTTTTCTTATGGTCTTCATTGAAGCCTGTCATATCGCAGCAGGCATATCCTTCCGCTTCGCTGCTGAGTCCCGAGAAGTGCTGAGCGTGTTTCCGGTTTATACAATACTGAATGAATTCACACAGGAGCCTCGTTTTCATTTGCGTGATTTCCGCTCTGAATGGTAAGGGGCAGTCCCATCGGAAAATGATCACCAATGTTCCTGATGAGATTCGGTCCAGGCGTTCTTTGTTTTATTCCCGGGAGTCGTAGAGAATCCGCATCCATGTGCCGTCAATCACATCTTTGAATCGAATGATCATTTAAAGGGTATAATGATTTCACCGATATGGTTTTGTCAGCGGTACTGAAAGCGATCTGACAGACCGTATGAATGATAATTAAAGGAGAATGAAAATGATTGAATTAAGCACAGAAAGAGTTGACGAGATTCTGCAGAAAGAGACGTTGAAAACAGTAGAGTTAGCAACGCTTCTTCGGGCTGTTTACAACAGATACCGGCAGCTGTATGAGAACTACTTTGCGGATCTGGATGCCCTGAATGATGAAAAGGTTGCTGAGCTGAGAAATTATCATGAGGAGACAAAAAGCCTTATAAAGTATTACTATATGGATATTCCTTATGATGTCTGCGAAGAACTTGAGGATTTCGAGGAAAAGTACGGCACGAAACTTCTCGGCGCTGACTGGCATGAGAATCTCACTAAAATCTATGAGGAGTTCGAGGGCAAAGCCGAGGACTTGGGCAAGAGTGAAGAAGAACTCAAGGCGGAGTTCAAAGAAGAGATTCTTGGTGGATTCTATGATGCCATGAGTGATGCTTTCAGAGTTGGCTTCGGCACCAGCAGTAAGACCCATGAAAAGGTGGTAGACGGGATCAAAGGTCTGTTCTTCGGAAAAGGCTGAACCCTCCCGCTGAACCTGCAGTGAGAGTAACAGAAGAGCTTTCCAGAACATGACAGATCCTGATCCGATGTAAAACCGGAATGAGTGAACTGTTCACCAGGAATGGCGTACGGTAAGGAGCTGGCAGAAACATCCGATGGAAGAATCAGATGTTTCATACCGGCTCCTTTTCTTATTCTTCCTGTTTCAAAGCAGACATCATGTTCATTGAGGAATGATAAAAAACTTCAGAGAAGGGATAATCAGTCAGCTCATCATCAGACAGAAGCAGAATAAATCCCCGGCCTGGAGGATCATGCTGCTGAACAGCACAAACCGGTGAAAAAGCCGGGGCTGATGTGGATTCAGGATAATCCGGATCGGAGAATTTTCAGGGACCGGGAATGAGCGAACTGCCTTTTTCCGGTTTGATTCAGGACTGATTACTCACCCTTCTCCCACTTCGCATAGGCTGCGTTATAGTCGGCGGAGGTAACGATGTCAGACTGCATCTGGAGTCCCTTGTACTTGTACTGGCTCATGCCGCATACAGAGTAGTACCGGGAGAACGGAACTTCATGGTTGACTCTTACGAATCTGGTGTTGGTGGAAGTCGGCAGGTAGAACGCTGTCTTGATGAGGAATGCGTCAGCCTTTGCGAATGCCTTGTAACGGGCATCCATATCATCGACGATCGCATCAGCCTCTCTGTAGAGACGCTCATACTCATTCAGACCGGCAGCTTCCTTGATGTCGTTGTCGGCGGTGTTGGCGCCGGCTTCAAGACCCATCGCCTTCATGTAGTAACCGGTTGTCGGGCTGTAGATGTCAACGAATGTCTTCGGGTCAGCGTAGTCCGGGCCCCATCCTGTGAAGGTGGAGATGTCATAGTCCATAGCTGCCGGATCATTGCTTCTGTAAGCAATGTTGGTGACAGTGTCGGTGTCTCTCATAACGAGTTCGATGATGATGTTTCCGTCGGTGTTGGTCTCGATGGAATCCTTCATGGAACGGGCACGGTCGGAACGGGCCTTGGAGGTTTCATCTACAAGCATGTCGAGGTGAACCGGGAATTCGATTCCGTCTGCCTTGGCAGCTTCGATGTACTTGAGCGCGGAGTCCTTGCTCAGCCAGGGATACTGACCATCGGTGAGATCGGCAGTTTCATCGCCGGCAATTTCCGCATAAGCT
>JAFWCM010000243.1 GCA_017536885.1 Solobacterium sp. | reverse complement strand
TCAGCCCGTTGTTTCGCGGTATTCCTCAAGCAGAAGATCACTGCGGAAGAGATCTCCGTCGATCGAAAGTTCGAGACGACCGCCCATGAGTTCACAGAGCGAGCTTACAATCGAAAGGCCCAGTCCGCTCCCTTCGCTGTGACGGCTTTCGTCGCCTCTTACAAACCGTTCCGTGAGTTCTTCGGCCGGAATGTTGAGAGGATCCTTTGAGATGTTCTTGATCGAGATTCTGACCTTGCCGCCCGGTTCTTTTTTCGCATCGATATACACCCGGGTATGTTCCATCGCGTATTTGTCGATGTTGGAGAACAGATTGCTGAAGATGCGCCAGAGCAGTTTTCCGTCCGCACGGACGGAGAGGTTATCCTCCGCCGACACCACCGGTTCAATCATGCGGGAAGCGAACTTCTCCTGATATTCCGCCAGGGCCTGATCGATCATCTCCTTCACTTCCACCCGTACTGGCTCCGCCGTAATCGCACCGCTGCTTGCCCGGGAGGCCTCCATGATGTCTTCGCTCAGCTTTTTAAGCCGCAATGACTGGCGCATCAGGATTTCGAGATATTCCTTTTCCTGTTCTTCCGTGTGCTCCTTCTGAAGCAGATCCGTGTAGCTGATGATGGCGGTCAATGGTGTCCGCAGGTCATGCGAGACATTCGTGATCAGCTCGGTTTTCATCCGCTCGCTCTTCAGTTGCTTTTCCACGGCGATCGCGATGCCGTCACCGATCGAATTCAGCGCCCTTGCCTCAGTCAGCCAGGAGCCCAGCATCTTCTTCATCTTCTCTTCCCCGATCCGGTATTCAAAGTCGCCGGAGGCGATCGCCGTGCTTGCCTTACAGGTTTCATGATGCGCCGCCATGCCATAGAAGATCACTGCCGCAAAGGCCAGCGTCAGAACAACCGAAACCAGATACTGTCCCCCGTCCAGATAATTCACGGGAAGAACCGCACCGGCAAAGATCAGCCAGCCGGTCAGAAACACCAGGATGAGTTTCATCGTCAGGGGGTATTCCTTCAGAACATGGATCACGCCGTCGAGCGCAAACCGCCAGAGATTGTTCTTCCAGAGCGTTTTCGCCTTGATCCGCCGCGCCAGGCTCATCAGCCAGACATAGAACAGAAGCGAAGCAATCAGGGCGGCGAAGAGATACGGAAGGATGCTCTGCACAAAGTTCGAATGGGCAAGCCCCCGGGAGTCTGTGATCTCATCGAGCAGAAGGCCGACAAATCCTTCCGCCCCGAAAAGAATCACTGTGAAGAGATCCATCGGAATCCTGTCCCATGCACGCAGGAAGACCCCCGGCTGCCCGTTTCTTCTTCCCGCCGCCATCCATTCAAGAACCAGCACGACGAGAAGTATCCCGCCGCTCGCAATACTCGCAAGCATGGCGTTTGTCCCGCTTCCGTATACCTCCTGCAGGAAGACGTAGACGTCTCTCTCATTCTGATAGGCATCCCTTACCGGGAAGTCCTTCTGCACCGCCATGGTCACACGGTATCCGTGATAGGCATCTTTCGGCATCAGAGCCAGTTCTCCGGTGTAGTAGTACTGGGAATATTTTTCATATCCCTGCTGCAGAACCCCGAAGACATATTCCTTTTTCACTCCGTACTCCGCGTGCGGACTGATATTATCCGCAGCTTTGGCAAAGATCTGCTTTTTCGGATCATAGGTTTCCAGCGCAAACTGCACGTTGCTCTCGGAGGGCGCATAGCGGATTTCGGCATCTCCGATCGTTCCCGAATCATACATGTGTTCGATCGAATACGCTTCATTTCTGAGCCTTCTCTCAAACGACGCACTCTCCTGATATGCGATATCCTTCCTTACACCGAGCTGATCGATCATGATAAGGCTTATCAAAGAGACAAGCATCACGCTCCCGCAGAGACACAGGATCAGCACCCCGATTGCCTTGCTTGCCGGGCTGTATAAAAAAGAGTTTTCCCTGGGTTCCATCATCGTTCCTCCATTTTGTATCCCCGTCCCCAGACCACCTTGAGAAGTCTCGGGTTTCCGGGGTCGATTTCGATTTTCTCGCGCAGGTGGCGGATATGAACCGCAACCACGCCTTCGCTTCCGAGCGGATCATCCTGCCAGACCTCCCGGTAGATTTCCCGTGAGGAGAACACCTTTCCGGGGTTTTTCAAAAGAAGCCTGAGGATTCCGTATTCATAGGGAGTCAGGCTCACCTCCTCCCCGTCTTTCAGCACCTGTTTCTTCCGGTCGTCGAGTTCGATCCCGCCGCTGACAAGCACTTCTTCCGGCATCTCCTTGCCGCCAAGGCGCATATACCGGCGCAGATGCGAGCGAACCCTGGCCAGGACTTCGGAAGGGTTGAAGGGCTTGGTGATGTAGTCATCCGCCCCGATTTCCAGACCCAGTATCTTATCGGAGTCCTCGCTTTTTGCGCTGATGAAGAGAATCGGCGCATTGGTGATTTCCCGCAGCTTTGCGACCGCGGTGATTCCGTCCATCTCCGGCATCATGATGTCCATCAGGATCACATCGATCTTTTCCCTCTCGACGATCTCGATCGCCTGTTTTCCGGTATAAGCCTCAAAGATTTCATATCCGCCGCCGGAAAGATAGATCTTCAGCGCGTTCACAATATCCTTCTCATCATCCGCAATCAGTACTGCCGCCATGTGTTTCTCCCCCTTACGCTTTTCATTGTAAAAACATGCCGATTAAGAAAACAGGGGCGGATCCTTTAAGATTTCCTTAAGAATCCGTTTGCTTTCCGACATAAAAAGGAAGCGCCTCAGCGTTTCCCGTTTTCCATCAGTTGTTCCAGTGCTTCCCGGTTTACCGTTCCTTCCGCATCGCTCTGTTCCACCCAGAGCCGCATCGAATCCGCGACATTGGAGATCCGGCCGATCAGCTTCTGAATCCTGGCAAAGTCTTCCATCTCCTCCGGGCTGATCTTTCCGTCGGCGGTGATTTCGATCAGGCGGTTCTTTTCCTTTTCGAGATGGTTCAGCGAGTCCAGCATGTTCAGAACGATATCGGACAATGAACTCATATTCACCGCCGGTTTGTACCGCATCCCGATCGGGCAGACCGCCGTGCAGTACTGATTGGTGAGATCCATTCTGCGGTAGGCTCTTGCCAGAGCCAGCACCTCATCCGCATCGGGACTTTTCTCTCCGTATTCGATCTTTTCAATCACCGATTCCGAGAGAAACCCCGTCTTCTCACTGGCCAAAGCGCGGGTAAGCCCGGCCTGTTCGCGGGCCAGTTGGTAGATCGTCTTGTTTTCTCTGACTGATTTTTTCGGCATGATATTCCTCAGAGAGGATGGCGCCTGCTGTCGATGGAATACATCAGAATCCCGGCGGATACCGATGCGTTCAAAGAAGAGATCGTGCCCCGCATCGGCAGGGAAACCACGTAATCGCACTGTTCCCGCACCAGCCGGGAAATTCCTTTCCCTTCGTTTCCGATCACCAGTACGGTATGAAAGTCATAGTCAACACTCCGGTAGTCCTGCCCGTCCATATCCGCTCCGACCACCCAGTATCCTTCTTCCTTGAGCTGCTGAAGGGTTCGGGTGAGGTTGGTCACAGCCGCGCACTTTACGGTATCGATCGCACCGGCGCTCACCTTGGCAACGGTCGGGGTCAGTCCGGCGTTGTGGGTTTTCTTGAAGATCACCCCGTCTGCGTTCACCGCATCCGCACTGCGGAGCACGGCGCCGAGATTATGGGGATCTTCGATCTCATCCAGCAGGATCAGAAAACCGTATTTCCCCTTTTTATTGCGGACGAGCTCTTCGAGCGGATAAGTCTCATAGCTGTTCACTTCCACCGCCATGCCCTGGTGGTTTCCGTTTTCGCAGAGTCGGTTCATGCGGTTCTTATCCGCGCGCTCCACCGGCACCCTCGCTTCTCTTGCCAGCTTTTCGATTTCTCTGTCAGGATTCAGAAGATACAGTTTCCTGACCCGTCCTCTTTCCTTCAGGACCTGTCTTACGACCTGTTTTCCGTATAAGATCTGTGTCATAGTCTTTCACTCAGCGCAAACGCCTTTTCCACGATTTCGTCAATTCTCTGTTCTCTCTGTTCCAGCTGAAGATATCCCAGCACCGCTTCGAAGCCGGTGGATTTCCGATAGGTTGAGACATCGGTGTTTCTCGGCACAGTGCCGGCATTGTCGTTTCTTCCCCGGTGGAACATTTCCTCTTCTTCCTCACTGAAAAATCCCTCTTCATGCATGGCGTCATAAAACATCGCCTGGGCTTTGGCGCTGACCCGTTTTACGGTCAGGCTCTGCAGGCGCTTGCCGCCGCCGTATCCCAGTTCGATCAGCTTCTGCCGGATTTTCAGCGACCACACCGCATCGCCGAGATACGCGAGGTCTCTTCCCGAATGTTCCTTCGGCCTCATCAAAGAAGTCCTTTTTCCGTAAGCTTTGCCCGGTACTGATCCGCCGAAGCGAAATCCTTCGCCGCCTTGGCCTCATTCCACTTCGCAAACAGCTCGCGGTCCTCATCGGTGACTTTGACCTCATCGACGGTGATGCCGAGAAGATCGAGCATCTTCACGATGCTGTTGCGCTTTGCCAGGGCATCGTTCCAGTCGGGCTGTCTTTGCCGCAATGCCTGGTTGAGCTTCTTGACCGTCTCAAAGATCACGGTATAGGCATTGGGGGTATTCATATCATCATCCATCTGATCGAGGAATTCCCGCCATGCCTTCTCATCATAGCTGCCGTCATTGACTTCTCCGGAAAGGGCTGCCTTGACATCCGCCTGATGGACGGGAGTCATCACCTTTTCGAGCTCCTTGCGGGCGGTTTCGATCGTCTCATCCGAGAAGTTCAGTTCCTTGCGGTAATGCACGGAGGACATCAGCCAGCGGGTCAGCCTGGTGCCGAGCTCTTCCACGACATCCTTCGCCCACATCGTGTTGCCGAGGGACTTGGACATCTTCTCGCCGTTGATGTTCACCATCGCGTTGTGAATCCAGAAATTCGCCAGGGAGTTGCAATGGAGCGCCTCCTGCTGGGCGGTTTCGTTTTCATGGTGAGGGAAGCGAAGATCCATTCCGCCGCCGTGGATGTCGATCATCTCGCCGAGGTTGTCATTGATCATGACGACGCATTCGGTATGCCATCCCGGCCGTCCCATGCCCCAGGGGCTGTTCCACTGGATGCCGGAATCCGTCTTTTTCCAAAGCGCGAAATCATAGGGATTCTTCTTCTGGGTATTCTCTTCGATTCTTGCGCCGGCTTCCAGCTGGTCCATCTTCTGATGTGAGATTTCCCCATAGGTGGGAACCGAATCCACCGAGAAGTAGACATCTCCGTCCACCTCATAGGCGTGCCCGCTCTTGACCAGCTGATCGATGAAATCGATGATCTCATCCATCGTCTCGGTAACCCGCGGGGTGATGTCGGGAAGCTCCGTGTTCAGAAGCCTTCTGACATTCTGGTAGGATTCGATATAGCGCTCGGCGATCACCGCCTCACTGACATTTTCCTCTTTTGCCTTATTGATGATCTTGTCATCGACATCGGTGAAGTTGCTCGCATAGGTAACGGTGTAGCCCTCGGCCTCAAACAGGCGCTTGAGCACGTCGAAGACGACCATCGGGCGGGCGTTTCCGATATGTGCGTGATTATAAACGGTAGGCCCGCAGACATACATGTTCACATGGCCTTCTCTGATCGGATGGAAGTCTTCCACCGAAAGTGTTCTGGTGTTGTAAAGTCTGATCATAAATGATGTCTCCTTCTGGAATCATCGAAATTATATCGTAACGAAAACCCTCAGGCAATGATGATACAATTCAGGTAACAGGAGACAAAGCCCATGAAAATACTGAATTTCGGTTCGCTGAATCTTGACTATACCTATCGTCTGGATCATTTTGTAAAACCCGGGGAAACCGAAGCTTCCCAGAGCCGTACGCTTGCCTGCGGGGGAAAAGGTCTCAACCAGTCGGTCGCCCTGGCAAAATGCGGGGCGGAAGTGTACCATGCCGGAGCCGTCGGAAAACTTGACGGGGACATCCTGACCGATACGCTGAAACGTGCCGGCGTCAACACCGACCGGATCAGAGTCCTCGGCGATGTGCCCAGCGGCAGTGCCTTCATCCAGGTCACAGAAAGCGGCGAGAACGCCATCGTGCTGGACGGCGGTGCCAACCAGGCAATCACAAAACAGGATGTCACAGAAGTGCTTTCCGGATTTGAAAAAGGCGACTGGCTCGTGCTTCAGAATGAGATTTCCGAAATTCCCTACATCATGGAAAAAGCGCATGAACTTGGCATGAAGATCGTCCTGAATCCCTCGCCGATGAATGATTCGGTGCGGAAGATGCCGCTGGAATATGTCGATTATTTTCTGCTCAACGAAGCGGAAGCGGCGGCTCTTGCCGGCAATGCGGAAGGTGCCCTTGCCGCATTGATCCGCAGATTCCCGAATGCGGCGATTCTGATCACCCTGGGATCGCAGGGATGCGTGTTTTCCGAGCACGGCAAGATGACAGCCCAGCCTGCCTTCCCGGTGAAGCCCGTCGATACCACCGGGGCGGGAGATACCTTCACCGGCTTCTTCATCGGCTCGCTGGCACTTGGCAAAGACACTGCTCAGGCGCTGGAGACCGCCGCGAAAGCAGCCGCGATTTCCGTCACGCGAAAAGGAGCCAGCACCTCGATCCCCTCCCTTGAGGAAGTGAATCAGTTTGTATTCTGAGACATCCCTGTCCCGAATTCCGGATCAAAAGCCTGAGGCAAAGCGCATCAGGCTTTATTGTTTCTTTCCCGAAGACCTTTTCTCTGACCCTCAGGGAATGGTGATAATCCGGGTGGGAGTAAAGACGGCAATCACCTGCATGATCGCATCGTAGATCAAAGCGATCGCACAGATGCCGGAAAGAACCATCGGCTGATGAAGATGCGTGAAGCCATAAAACGCAAGACCGATGGTCACGATTCCCTGCACCAGCTTGAACTGCCAGAACCCGCCCAGCTTTAGTATGTCAAATGCCTGGAAGAGATTGATCGCCCCGGAAATGATCAGAATCGCGGTCACATAGGTCATGATGTAGTTCACCGGCACACTGTTCAGCGACAGGGTATACAGCGCAAGGTCGGTATACAGAATTCCCCGGTACAGCATTCCTCTTCCCCCGGTCATGAATCTCGCCATGGTGAAATAGAATACGATGAAGCGAATCCCGTTGATTAACATGACGATCATGAATACCGTCATGATCAGATAATAGGAGACCACGCCCTGGGTGAGCCGCTCGGCGCCGGGAATATTCAGATGGCTGAAATCCTTGTCCCGCAGAACCAGGATCAGGGCGGCGAAGAGAATTTCCAGCACGGCAAAGATGAGGTTTTTCAGTTTCTGCCACTGTGTCATCTCTTCTCCTCCTTCTCTGCCGCATTCTGCTCTTCACTGTTCTGTGACCTGCCGGCAAGCAGACTGCCGGAGCGCTCCGTCTCTTTCACCAGCATCGCCTTCTGATCGATCGCAGCGGTAAAGAATTTTCCCGGGGCACTGGCCAGCATCGCCGCAAGATCACTGCCCGCCGAAAGGTATTCCCTTTCAAAGAGCTCTAGGCTGAAGGGACGGATCTCTCTGGAAGAGAGATCTTCTCCCAGCTCCTTCCAGTCCGCTGAATCATCGGTGCGCCGGGCTGCGAGAATCTTTCGGATCCGCCTTTCATAGGGGCGGATCTCATCCCAGGCATAGGTATCGGTTCGGAAGTCATCCGATTCCTCATGAAGCAGCCGCAGGGCATAGACCATCTGGGCAAACGCACACAGGTAATCATGGGGATTGTCCTTGATGATCTCATCATAGCGATCCCAGGAAGGCGCATAGGCATAGCGGATGAAACTGTAATCGGGCAGATGCCCGGCCCGGCCGTGCCCGAGATTCATGATCGAGTTTTCATTCGCCTGAAAAATACTCCCGGTATACGCGCCCGTTTCGGGATCTTCCTTTGCGGCGGGATTATGTCCGAAGACGATCGGAATCCGCTTCAGCGTATGGTTCTCTTCTCTCAGCTCGAAGAAGTTGTAGTCCGTGTTGTTGATCACCAGTGACGGGGTGCCGGCAAAGTAGGTATGGGCCCAGGTGTCCGCCAGGACATGCATGGCAAGCCCGATTGCCTGCAGGGTATTGCGCTTTCTTGCAATCCCGACGGTCTTCTTCAGAAGATCCCCGTTGGGACCGCAGATCAGGCGGTATTTGTTTTTGAACCGCCGTGATCCTCTCGTGATGTCCGCATACAGATCACGGGGAAGAAAATGAAACGCGGACCAGATGCGGGTGATGTCCTGCAGACCGGCGAGATCCGTACGGGCGGAGATCAGCTCCGACTGAAGCTGAGTGGTCGCCGCCGTCTCGGGGCCGTCGATCTTCCTGAGCCAGGTTCTCGTGCAGTGATCTGCCAGCTGGGCGCTGTAACAGATCTCCTGCGCTTCCTCATGGCTGTAGCCGGCAAGCACGGCTGCGCAATAGGTGGCGTAATAATGGAAATCACTGTTCATTGCCCATATCCTCCTGCGCTTCCAGTTTTTCGGAAAGATTTCGGCATTGAATGCCATTATACAGAATATCCGCACAGATCAGCGCCAGCGTCCCGTCCAGCACCACGGAAAACAGGGAGGTATCCTTCAGAATGGAAATCTGAAAGACGGTCATGACGATTCCGATGATACAGCCGATCATAAAAAGCCCTGCCAGCACCAGATACATCGGTCCGGTTTTCTGTCCGTATCCTTCCTTTTCCGCACCCCGATAGATCAGAAAATGAATCAGAAACAGCAGGCAGGTAAACACCGCCAATACCCCGAGCCGTGTGTACAATTGATCGAGATCCGTCGGATTCATCTTCTGTATCATCTCTCCCAGTTCTTCATTGAGAAGAACGGTCAGATAGGTCTTGATCACCGTCCAGATGCCGAACCAGAGGATTGCCTCTCCGGCCACACTCAGATCCTTCCGGTATTTTCTGAGCTCACTCCACTTTCCGTTTTCGGGAAGAATCTCTTCGGATATGAATTGTTCCTGTTCTGTCATATGTACTATTATATCTTCCGGAAGAGAAAAACATATACCCGCCCATGTCCCCGGAATCCGGCCGTTATCCGGAAAATCAACCGGCATCATTCCCGCTTCGCAAAAGGCGGTTATAATGTCAGAAACACCACTGTACAAAAGGAGACAAACCGATGGAAAAGACAAAAGCAGAGAAGCTGGCTGAACAATATCTCGAAAGGGTTTACGGCGGAGCCGCCGATCCGGAGCAGTCCCATCACAAACAGCGGAGCACTCCCGACATCGATATCAGACTCTGGATTGCCATCTGTAAATTAGAGGACATTTCAGAGGAAGAAAGCATCCATGCCTTTAAAACCCAGTTTGGTGAGAAGTGGCCGCCGGAGAAATGGGATTCCTACATCGACAGCTACTACGAAAAAAACTGGGACCTCATCAGGTCCGCAGCTGCTCACTGACTCAAAAGTCCGGACTGCCGGACTCTTTTTTATTCAGTCGGAATCAAAGAGAAAAGAAAAAGCGATGCAATCCGCGCACCGCTTTGAACCGGATCAGTCAAGATCGACGAGTTCGATCCGGAAATTCAGTTCCTTTCCCGCAAACGGATGATTTCCGTCGAGGGTGACAGAATCCTCATCCTTTCTGATCACCGTCATGCGGTAGCGGGATCCGACCTCATCCGCAACGATTACCTGCTCGCCTTCCTGCAGGTCTTTTGAGCCGGGAAGCTCATCGAATTTCGCACTCATGATCATATAGGGATTGATCATGCCATACGCATCTTCCGGCATCAGATGAACATCGATGATCTCCCCTTTATTCATATTGGCAACCGCCTGATCGAATCCGAAGATCATGTTTCCTGCACCGCATACGAATTCCAGCGGCTGGCCTCTGTCATAGGAAGAATCAAACTGCGTTCCGTCATTCAGCGTACCGCGGTAATGCACGGTGCACTTATGTCCGACGTTCTTTCCGATGACCTGGCGATGACCGGGACACATCCCGCAGCCTTCGCTTCCTTCGCATCCGCCGCACTCACCTTCCTGGCTGCTTCCGCAGGCGCCTTCTTCCTTATGGCCGCAGCTGTGGCCTTCCCCGGAATGATCACAGCAGGCATCCGATCCCACCAGCGTTCCTTCCAGGCATGCTTTTACTGCCAGATCGCAGTCTCCCTCTGCCCCGGCGCAGACACCGATGCCGGCGTTTTTCAGCGCTTCCCGCGCCCCGGCGCCGATCCCGCCGCAGACAAGCATGGTGACTCCCTGCCGGGCAAGCAGATCCGCAAGCGCGCTGTGTCCCTCGCCATTGGAAGAAATCACTTCGGAAGAGAGAATCTTCGTCCCTTCCGTTTCGTATACCTTAAACTGTTCGCTTTTTCCGAAATGCTGGAAAACCGTTCCGTTATCATAGGTTACCGCAATTTTCATGTCTTTCCTCACTTTCGCTCCATATCATACCTTAAGAACTGCCGAAAGGAAAGAAAAGGACATTCCGTCCCTTTCCGTAACCTTGTTTTACAGCATTGCCGCGCCGATGATTCCGGCATTATCGCCAAGGCGGGCGACCGCAATCTCGGGAATCGCGGTCTGCGCGCCGCCGAAGCTGTCTTCCCTCATCATCTTCTCAAGAGAAGGAAGCAGGCGTTCGGCGTAATCGGAGATGTCGCCGCCGATCAGAACCAGCTGCGGGCGGAAGAGGTTGACGAGGTTGACAACCCCGTTGCCGAGCATTTCCTCATACTGCTCAATGACTTCCTGAAGTGCGATGTCTCCGTTTTTCTCCTTTTCGAAGAGCTCCTTCAGATCGATTTCCCTGCCGGCAGCTCTGGAAGCGGACTCCTTCAGTGCCCGCACGGAGGCATAGGCCTCGAGGCATCCTTTTCTTCCGCAGGTGCAGAGTCTGCCGTTGGTTCTCACCACCATATGGCCGAACTCGGAGCCGCCGATCGCGCCGCCTTCAAACACTTCGTTGTTGAGAATGACACCGCCGCCGACACCGTTTCCAAGCACAAACATCACGACATCGGTATAATCCTTGCCGGCACCGACCAGCTGTTCGCCAAGCGCTGCGCAGTCGGCGTTGTTGGCAATGCGCACCGGGCAGGGAATCACCTTGCCGAGTTCGTGGACAATCGGAACATCCTCCCAGCGGATGTTGTTGGAATAGACGACCTTGCCTTCTCTGCGGTCAATCGTTCCGGGAATACCGACACCGACACCGATGCACTGCTCGAGCGGGATGTCGTGCTTTTCCAGGAGCTTCAGGATCTTCTCACTGAGCTCTTCGATGCATTCTCTCGCACTCAGCTTACGGTTGAACGGATAGGATTCTCTCGCAATGATCTCCTGCGCATCATTCACAATGCCCATCTTGATCTCACTGCTTCCGATATCAATGCCGACACGGATCGGGGCCGCCTTTTCGCGGATCGTGGTGATCAGTGCATCGCATTTTCCTTCGATGCTGTATTCGCCGCTTCCCGCCGGCAGGAAGATGCTGTCGCCTTTGCGGTAGGATACCTTTTCCCCGCGGTTGAAGATGGTTCCCTCCCCGTCCAGAATCAGGATCGAGAGGAAGGATTCCTCATTCACCGATCCCATCATCCGATAGGAATACTTGCCGTCAAGATCCAGCTTGTCGACGGTGAAGTAGTCGCAGTCCGCCACGTGCGGATAGTTTTCGCCTCTTCGCGAAATCGGAATGCGGTTGGTTACCGCCAGCGCCTTTTCGATGTGAAGATCTCTCTTCTTGCCGTCCTTGCCGACGCGGCCGTAGTCATAGATTCGATAGGTGACATTGGAGTTCTGCTGGATTTCCGCAATCAGAAGTCCCTTGCCGATCGCATGAAGCGTACCGGATTCGATGAACAGCACATCGCCCTTCTGCACCTCTACCGGATTGAGCACTTCGAGCAGGGTGTTGTTTTCGATCCTCTCCCGGAATTCCTCCTTCGAGATTTCCTTCTTGAATCCGTAGTACAGATAGGCACCGGGTTCGGCGTCGAGAACATACCACATCTCCGTCTTTCCGTACTGATTCTCATTCTTCAGCGCGAAAGCGTTGTTGGGATGAACCTGAATGGAAAGGCTGTCTCTTGCATCGATGAATTTTGTCAGGATCGGGAACTCGCGGAAGCGGCGGCAGTGGGTGCCGAGGACTTCCATGCCTTCCGCATCCAGATACTCTCTCAGAGTTTTCCCCGCATACGGGCCGTTGGTGATCACGGACGGTCCGTCCGGATGGCAGGAAAGCTCCCACGCTTCTGCGAGAATTTCGCCGTCATAGGGAATGTTGAATTCTTCCACAAGGCGGTGTCCGCCCCAAAGATAGTCTTTGAGAGCCGGTTTCAGTTTCAGAATTGTCATTGCTTGTCTCCTTATTCAGTCAGTGAAGCTGCTAATTCCTATCATACCTGATTTTTATGAAGATACCGAAACGGATCATTCAGTTTCTTGCCGCAAGAGATGCCATTGCCAGGGCGTCTTCCTGAGTTTCGGCAGCGGCGAGAAATCCCGAGACATGACAGAAGAGCGCGGTTTTGATTCCCGAAACTTTCTGCAGTTCCTCGCCCCGCAGCCCGTACCACTCCTTCGGCAGGGGATGGCGGAATTCATCCCGCTTCTCTCCGCCCGCTCTTGCGCACTGCACATTCCATCCCCCGCGCAATGCCGGGTAGACCGCATACCAGATGTCGTTTGCCTTGGCGTTGTTTCTCTGGCCGTAGAGCACCCCTTCCCAGGGGGCGAACTGGTCCATGATCAGAATGTGCGAAGCGCTGTAATCAATTGCCCGCATTACGAAATCCCGGGCATCGAGACTGGAGATCGCGCTGTAGATCCGGTTGAGCAGAATGTCCTTCGCAAAGCTCACCGCATCCATGAAGCACTCGTAGGGATCCATGTTGGAATTCCAGGTCGGATTGAAATCCTTGATGATCTGGGTGACGGTAATCGAGGTGCGCGCAGCCCGGGCGATCTCCTGTTTCAGTTCTTCATTCAGATTGGGAACCTTTTCCAGCGAAAGCAAGGTCGGATTGACCTCGTTGTCTTCGGCGTCGATTCCGATGACAAGAGAGTTTTCCACCCGCGTGTACACCCGGTCCATATAGCGCTCCGGGCAGTCGAGTTCCGCCAGGATTTCGGGATAGTACTCCCGCCAGACAAGACCGCACGCCGCATAGGGAATCTCCGTTCCCGGGTGGAAGCCGTTGTTCTCCTTGTTTTCCATCGTATGGTGATCCAGCGGCCCGCCGCCGATATCATAGATGATCCACCCCTTCTCCTTGGGGAGTTCCGTATCCGGCCCCCGAACCACATGGATCTCTTCGGCCATCAGGGAAAACATCGCGGTCGCAAATACTTCATCCGCATGAAACTGCCCGTCATGGGTATATAAATTCAGTTTGTCTCTCATGATCTGGTACCTCTGCTGTGTTCTGAATGCATCATACCATATTCTGACATCGCCTCTGTTCTGAAACGGCGCCGTGACTCCATGTTCTCTTGCGCAGGGGAAGTTTCCGTCTTTCTCCCGGTATAAAAGGACCTTTCGGTCCTTTCATGTTTCCTGTTATGATTCCTGTCCGAGGATCGGCTGTTCCATCCCGAGATAGAAGCTGTAGATCGAATCGGCGACCTTCATCCAGTTTTCGAAATCCATCATCCAGATGTAGTCCTTCTCGTCGAGGATGCCGTTTTTCAAGAGCTTGATCAGTTCATCCTCCGTATAGGGGCCGTACTTGGAACCGTCAGGCTTTGCGTAAAACCAAACTTTTTCTTCCGTGCTGAACTCTGTCATAACTTCTCCTGCTTATCCGGCATTTTCCGTATTGTCGCCTTCCGGCTGCGGTTCGGGCTCGGGATCAGCCGTCGGCTGTTCCGTCGGCTCCGGTGATACCGTAGGTTCGGGTTCCTTCACCGCCGTGTAGGTCCAGCGGTCTTTCGAGACGGAAGCTTCGTATTTGGAAAGATCGGATGGATTTGCGGTGATCTGAATCTCATATTCCCCGTCCGCAAGACCAGAGACCTGAATCGTATTCTCGGTGACCACCTGGGTGCTGCCGTTGATGTTTACGGTATAGTTCACCGCATGTTCAACCTCATTCCAGGTCAGGCTCCAGATATTTCCCTGCATCGGTACGGCACTTACGATCCTGGGCTCGGAGAGCTTTGTCTTGTTCACCTTGTAGGTGCCGGTCGCGCTTGCCGTTTCGCTGTAGGTATATCTCGTATCATTCATCGAAGGATATGCCGTGACATATACCGTAAAGTCACTGCTCGCCCAGCCGTCCATATCGAGCACAATCGAAGTACCCGTGACATTCTGGGTCATCTCCTGCACCGTCACCTCATAGTGATCCGCACCCGCCACGGGATTCCAGGAGATCTTCATATCGGTGTTGTCCTGCTTGCATGTGATGCCCGAGGGTTTGGGCAGCCGCGTGAGATTCGCCTCATACTGGTATGCCTGAACCAGCGGATCGGAGTTCTTCATCTTCGTGCTGTCCTTGGCACAGGCGGTGATGGTCACCACATAGCTCGTGCCGCTGCGCAGCTTGTCGGTGGAGATCGAAGCGTTCGGTTTCTCCGTCTTCAGCGACGTCTCGGGACTGGTGTTGACGACCACGGTATAGTAATCCGCCGCAGCGACGGGATCCCAGCTGATCTGCAGGTTCGCCGAAGTTACGTTGAATCTCACATTGCCGGGCTGCGTCAGCTTCTCCTCTGCCTCCGGGCTTTCTTCCGGGCCGGAGGTATCGTCGTTTTCTCCGTACACCTTCATGGTGTTGTCACCCGCACCGATCACCGTTCCCTTGGCGTTGACGGCAATCAGTGTGTTGTTTCTGGCGGCGATGTACTGAATGTTGTTCCACTCGCTGACGGTCTTCACCATCTCATCATCCGTTGTTGCGACCGTGACTCTGCCGTTAGAGAGGCCTGCCGCAAAGCTGCCGCCGGTCACGGCGCTGCTCATGCCCGCCCAGGCGGTGGTGTTGCTGGTGGAGGAGGAGCCGATCGCATAGCAGGTCACGGTTCCGTCGGAGTTTGTGACTGCGATCTGGTTGGATCCGATATCCACGGAGCGGATCCCGCTGAGAGCGCGGATCTTTTCCGCCGAGGAGAAATTCCCCGAAACCAGAGCCGTTCCCTTATCGGTGATTCCGATCGTGATCTCATTGCCGGCATAGACTGCCGCAACGTTTTCCCAGTCGGAAACGGAACAGGCACCCGAGCTTCCGTTGCACACAACCGTGCCGTCGCTTTTGAGACCGACGCTGTGGCTTTCGCCGGCGGCGATCATCACGATGTCCTTCCAGTCATCGACCTTGCAGGCATTGCCGGCTCCGGAACACGCCACGGTTCCGTCCGACCTCAGGCCCATGGCCCATGAGGTGCCGGCGGATACCTGAACGAGATTCTTCGAATCAAGACCGGGAATATTCTGTCCCGCGGTGACCAGCCTTCCTTCCGAAGGCAGATACATCGAGAACGTCCCGCCCAATGCAAGCCGGTTGACGCCGGAAATATCCACCGAGGTCTTCCCCTTCCGGCCGCCGAGCAGCGTTCCGATCACCAGGGCAAAAACCAGCACCGCGGCTGCGATTCCGCCGATCAGATAGAGGCGGCTCCGGTCCGGTTTCGGTTCGGGGTCCGGCCTGGTCTCCCGGGCGGGAGCGGGTTTTTTCTTCGGAGGTTTGTATTCCTTCGGCTCGTCATAGATTTCATTGACCGTCGTCTCTTCGAACTCCAGCGTATCGGTAATATCCTGATGATGCACGGGCCGCTCATACACCGGCTCCTCGATCGGAGTGCCCGGTGAAATCAGATTGTCTGCGGGATCGATCTCCGCCTGCAGCGGCATCGTCTCCTTCATCGAGGGAATCGTACTGCTCTTTGCCCCGAAGGCGATATCGATGCTGTCATCCCCTTCATCGAGACGCGGCAGGGTAACGGTTCTCACATTGCTTGCGAGATCCTCGATGGGTACCCGGTACAATGACGAAAGATAACGAAGCTGATCTATCCGGCAGATAGAGCCTCCGTTTTCCCAGTTCATATATTCCGCTACGGGAATCTGCAGCTTTGCGGCGATATCCCCCTGGGAATACCCAAAGTGTTTTCGCAGCGCCGTCAGTTTTTCGGGAAGTCGGTTCGTCATAGTTCGTCTTTCTCCTGTACTAGTCATATTTTACTATTGTTGCGCATCTTCGCAATGTTCCGCGGCCTCGCAGAGTGCGAGAAAGCGCTTACCCTTCTATTTTTTTGAAATAAACCTTAATTTGCAGACGGGACCCGTTTTTTGCGATTCCTATGGCCTTTTTTGCGAAAAACGTCCCGATATTTCACCACTTTATGTGTAGAAATGGCAATTTCTATAAAATTCCTGATCTTCTCAAAGCGGTTATAAGGC
>JAFWCM010000242.1 GCA_017536885.1 Solobacterium sp. | reverse complement strand
CACCTCACATTCCTGTTGCGTACAACTGTGCAGATGAGCACAGCCCAAGTCTGCTACACGGCGGCTCGCTAGGCCTTACCGGGAGGGGTTCTCACCCTCTATGAATCGCACCCTTCGTTCTGGGCGCTCCATGCACGCAGGTGTGACGCAGCCTGCTTTCTCTTTCATTTTATAATCAACCATGCATTTGTGTACGGTTTTTCCCTCATCCATAACCGTGATCCGTCCTTGCATTCACATAGGCAGCTGAAGTAGAATGAAGAGGACGCGAAAGCGCCGAAGGATTGAGATCATGCGCCCTTCCATCGGAAGACGATCCGGACCGCAAAGACAGGCGGCCCCGGCATTGCCGGCACAGAGGTCATATGAGGCTGCAGTACCCGGTCCGCTCAATTGAGCGGCGAGTGAGAAAGCGGCAGACAGAACTGGGCAGATCAGGCAGCGTTATCTCCTTCCGGATATGAAAAACGGAGCGATGAGTTCCGTTTTTTTAACGTTTCAGATCTTCGTCATCTAAAGTGCCGGGATGACATCTGGCATAGCTTTCGAAGAGCTGCCGGTTGGCGACATGGGTGTAGATCTCCGTAGTGCGGATATCGGCGTGACCGAGCATCTCCTGAATGGAGCGCAGGTCCGCCCCGCCCTGCAGCAGATGCGTCGCATAGCTGTGGCGCAGCTTGTGGGGGGTGATGTGTTCGGGAAATCCGAGGGCAATGCATTTGTCCCGGAGCAGTTCTTCGACCGACTCGCGGGTGATCTTTCTCCCGAAGCGGTTGATGAAGAACAGATTTGTCTTTCGCTTCATGAATACCGGCCGCACGGTATGGAAGTACCGGGAGAGGATCTCCTTTGACCCTTCGGGAATCGGCACGATTCTCTCCTTGTTTCCCTTGCCGAGAATCCGGACAAACCCGGCATTCATATCCACCCGGTTGACGCTGAGCGTGCAGGCTTCCGAGACCCGCATGCCGCAGGCATAAATCATCTCGAGCAACGCGTGCTGCATCATCTGCACGGGATCGCTGTCGTCAAACGAATCCATCAATTGGCTGATCTCACTCACGGTGGCGTAAACCGGCAGAGTCTTTGCCCCGCGGTGAATTTCGAGGTTCCGGGAAGGATCCTTTTCCCCGTGCAGAAAGTTCAGATAGCGGTGAAAGGAACGGATCGAGGCGGCCATGCGGCCGACGCTCGTCGATTTTTTCTGTTCGCTTTCTTCGATGATGAACCCTTCCGTGAGTTCATGGCCGATCTCTTTCGTATCCTTGATCCCCTGCTCTTTGAGAAAGGAGACATACTGAGAGAGATCGTTTCTGTAGCCGGCGATGGTGCGGGGAGATTTCCCCTGATTGATCGTGAGATCGGCAAGATAGCTGTCCAGTGCTTTGTCAATCTTCATGGCTGACCTCGCTTGCCCGCACCAGGCGGGTGCCGCTGAGAAGGCTGTTGAGCTCTTTCAGCACCGCCATCGTCTCCTCCCGCCGGGATACGGATTCATCGAACAGGCTGAGCTGACTGCCGGCGCTGTTTTTGGTTTCGAAGTCACTGACGGATATGCCGATTAACCGCACCGGTTCATTGTCCCAGTGCCCGTTGAACAGGCCGATCGCCTGCACGAAGAGATCATCCGCTTTCCACACCGGCGAAGAGAGATGCACGCTGCGGTCAGCGGAGGAGAAGTCATGGTATTTGATGCGGATCTGCACAAGACGGCCTGCCTTCTTCGCTTTTGCAAGACGGGCAGACAGCGTTCTCGACAGCGTCCGGAACATGCCCCTTAACTCATCGTAATCGGTGATATCCTCGAGGAAGGTTTCCGAAACGCCCATGCTTTTGGAATCCCACTCCTTGACGATCCTGCGGTCATCGTAGCCGTTGGCCCGCCGTATCATCTGCTCGGCATTCTTTCCGAATACCGGCCTGAGGCTTTCGGCATCGCTCCAGTTGGCAAGATCCCCGATCGTTTTAATGTTGAGTTCTTCCATCCACGGCAGCGATTTTGCCCCGACCCCGCGCATGTCAGAGATCGGCAGCGGCCAGAGCTTGGCCGGAACTTCCCGCAGTCTCAGCACGGTGATGCCGTTGGGCTTTTTCATATCGCTTGCCATCTTGGCAAGAAAGAGATTCGGTGCCACCCCGATCGAACAGGTCACCCCGAGCTCATCGCGCACGCGCCTCTGCAGCGTCCAGGCAAGATCCAGGGGTTTTTCGAATTTCATGATCGCTTCCGTCATATCCGCATAGCACTCGTCGATGCTGGCCTGTTCGACCTCATCGGTGTAACTGCGCACGATCTTCATGAACTCTTCCGACACTTCGCGGTAGTAATGAAAATGGGGCTCGACGATGATCAGCTCCCGGCAGAGCCGCTTTGCCTCTTCCACCGGCATCGCCGAATGTACACCGAAAGCACGTGCTTCATAACTGCACGTGCTCAGCACGCTTCTGCGGGTGGTGCCGCTGACCGCGATCGGCTTGCCCTTAAGGCCCGGATCCAGCAATACCTCACAGCCGGCAAAAAACGCATTCAGATCGATATGAAAGTAGACCCGGCTCATGATTCCCTGCTTCTTTCATACAGCTCTTCCGCAGCCGCAATTCCCGCTTCGGTCAGTTCACCGCCCGAGATCACCGCAAGCTCTTCGATGATCTCCTTCCGGTTCAGGGCTTTGACATGGGTATGCACGCGGCCGTCCTCTTCGCTCTTGGACACGAAGTAGTGATGGTCGGCTGAGGCGGCCACAGGCGCAAGATGGGTCACGGAAAAGACCTGAGCGCTGTGGGAGAGCTCCTTCATCTTGCGGCCGATCGCCGAGGCAACCGGGCCTGAGACACCGCTGTCGATTTCATCGAAAATCACGGTCTTTATGCCTTCGAGTTCGGTAAATACCGCCTTGAGTCCCAGCATCAGCCGCGAGAGCTCACCGCCGCTGGCGGTTTTCGAAAGCGGCTTGAGATCTTCTCCGCGGTTCATGGCAATCATGAATTCCACCCGGTCCATCCCGGTTTCACCGGGGTCACAGGTGCGGATATCCACCGTAAATCTTGCATGCTCAAGCATCAGATCCCCAAGGTGGACGGCGATCGCACGATCGAGTTTCTTCACCCCTTTGCGGCGCACTTCGCTGAGCTTTTCGGCACGTTTGCGATACTCCGCAAATGCGGCGTCGATCTTGCGGCCGATCTGTTCGAGGTATTCATTGCGATGGGCGATCCGTTCGACCTGCCCTTCGAGTTCTTCTTTTTTCTTTAAAATCTCGGCGATGGAACGGCCGTATCTGCGCTTCATGCGCTGAATGAGAAACAGGCGCTCTTCCATGGCGTTGATCTCCTCTTCCGAAAGATCCATGTCATCATATCCACGGCGCAATGTATCCACCGCATCCGCGATTCCGTAATAAGCATCGTTCATCGCGTTCTTGGCACTCTGAAAGAGCTCATTGTCATCCAGTGACTGCACCATGCGGTTCATCTCATAGAGGGAGGAGGAAAGCGAATCATCATAGGAATCCAGGATCGCGGAGAGCTTTTCATACGAGGCTTTCACCGATTTGTACTGCTTCTCCTTCTCCTGCAGTTCCTCTTCTTCCCCTTCTCTGAGATCGGCGGCTTCGATCTCGCTGATCTCATGATGGAAGAATTCCAGGTCGCTTTCGTTGTAGGTCTCCTGCAGGGCTTTCTCCTTTTCTTTGACCAGAAGCTTCCAGACCTGATAGCTTTCTTTCACCTCTCTGCGAAGGTCTTCTGTCTTGAGATACTGATCCAGAAGATCAATATGGCTTGCGGTGTTGAGCAGATACTGGCTGTCGCGCTGGCCGTGGATATCGATCTGCCTCTCCAGAACCTCCTTCATCAGGGAGAGGGTCACGATCCGGTGGTCAATGCGCACCGTGCTCTTGCCGGAGCGATGAATTTCGCGGGTAAAGGTTACCTCCTGTTCACAGTCAAATCCCGCTTCCTTCAGCACGCTTTGGGCATGGGCATCATCGGAAAGATCAAACGTTCCTTCCACAATCGCCTTCTCCGCGTCCTTTGCGATCAGGGATACGCTGGCGCGGTCGGCTCTCAAAAGTGAAATGGCGTCGATCAGTACAGACTTCCCGGCGCCGGTTTCTCCGATGAAAGCGCTGAATCCCGGTTTGAATTCCAGGCTCACATCATCAATCAATACAAAGTTTTTAATATACAGATGGTTAATCATATAATCACAGAACGGCTTTCAGAATATCATCATACAGCACCGAAAGGTCAAATCCCGCTTCTTTTTTCAAAAGTGCGGCTGATCCGTGCTGAATGTATTCATCCCCGATTCCGTATCGATGCAGCGGCAATGAAATCCCGTTGTCACAGCAGTACTCAAGAACGGCGGAAGAAAGCCCGCCTGCCTTCATATCGGTCTCATAGAGGAAGACCGGAACCTTGAGATCAGCGATATGCTTCAGGCATTCCCCGTCCAGGGGTTTGAAGAATCTCGCATCGATGACCAGCACCGGCATCTCGTTGACCTGCATCTTCTGGGCAATCGTTTCCACATCCGGCCCATAGGAGATCACCGCCGCCTTTGGATTTTTCGGTGCATAGACCGCTTCCCACTTCAGCGGGATCAGCTTCATCTCCGTGAGGGCTTCGACATTGACCTCACCTCTTGGATAGCGCAATGCAAAGGGATGATTCTGATGCATGGCCGTGAAGATCATGTTTCTTGCCTCCTGGCCATTGCGCGGCTGGGCCAGGATCAGATTGGGAATCGGCCGCAGAATCGAGATGTCAAACACCCCGTGATGGGTTTCCCCGTCGCTTCCCACAAGCCCTGCCCGGTCGATTCCGATCAGGACCGGAAGATCCATGCGGCAGACATCGTGGTTGATCTGATCATAGGCCCGCTGCAGGAAACTGCTGTACACGCTCACAAACGGCCGCATCCCGCAGAGGGCAAGGCTGGCCGCAAAGGTCATCGTATGTTCTTCGGCAATCCCGCAGTCAAAACTGCGCTCGGGATATTTCGCAAAGAAGTGATCCAGGGCCGAACCGAACATCATCGCCGGCGTGATGGCGACAACCCGTTCATCTTTGTCCGCCAGCTCCGTGACAGTATCCGCGACCAGCGCCGACCAGCTTTTGAATCCCGGCGGGATTTCATGAATCGGCTTGCCGGTATCCTTGTTGAAGGGTCCGACGCCGTGCCAGGATCCCTTGAGATCCTTTTCGCATAAGGGGTAGCCGCGGCCTTTCTGGGTGATGACATGGACGACGACGGGACCGTCGTGTTCCCGGGCGACATGAAGCACCCGGATCAGATCGCGCAGATTGTGTCCGTCCACGGGTCCGAGGTATTCGAGATTGAATTCGCCGAAGATGCCGCGGTCGATCACGGAATCCTTGAAAGCGTCCTTGACGTTCTTCATGCCGTGATACATGACCTTTCCGAAATCGGTGCGGATCAGGGATTCCTTCATCGTAGTCTTCAGGTTGTTGTACGCCGTCGCCGAGCGAAGCCGCGCAAACCCGCGGGTCAAAGCGCCGACGTTGGTGGAAATCGACATGTTGTTGTCATTGAAGATAATGACCATGTTGCGCTGTTCGCTTCCGATCTGGTTCAGGGCTTCGAGGCTTTCCCCGCTGCCCATGGCACCGTCTCCGATCAGAGGAACAATGCAGTAATCCTCACCCCGGAGATCTCTTGCGACCGCCATGCCCAGGGCGGCGGAAAGCGCGGTGCTGCTGTGGCCTGCCTCCCAGACATCATGTTCGCTTTCCCTTCGCTTCTGGAAACCGGACAAGCCGTGAAACTGCCGCAGCGTAGAGAACTCTTTGGCCCGGCCGGTCAGTATCTTATGGGTATAGGACTGGTGGCCGACATCAAAAAACAGTTTGTCTCTGGGCGAGTCGAAAACCACGTGCATTGCGATCGTCAGTTCAACCACGCCGAGGTTGCTGGCGAGATGCCCGCCTGTTTTTGAGATGCTTTTGATGAGAAACTGCCTGATGTCAAATGCGAGAAGTGTCAGATCACTGACACTCATTTCCTTCAGAAACTCCGGATTGCGAATCTCTGTAAGATCCATACTGCCTCCTACCTGGAACGCGCCTCGATTCCCCGAATCATGGTTATTAACGGCGCTGATTCGAATCCCCCGAACTGCGCAATACGGGCGCAGCTTTCCTCATACAGGTCATGCATAAGCCGGCGTGCTTCCTTCTCCCCCAGAAGGCTCACGCTTGTCACTTTATTGTTGCGGCTGTCGCTGTTGGTCTTGCCCAGTTCCTCGGCAGTCGCTGTTATATCTAATATATCATCCTGAATCTGAAATGCCAGTCCTATGAGATTGCCCACCTCATGCCAGGCTTCCGCCTCCGCATCGTCCTTACCGGCAAGCACCGCCCCGATCATGAGCGGAGCGGAAAGCAGACATCCGGTTTTGTAGAGATGAACCTTACGGATATCCTCAAAGGTGTCCTGCTGTGATTCGCCGATATCCAGGCACTGCCCGTAGATCATGCCGGAAGGCCCGGCCATCTCGGCAAGAATCGCAATGGCTTTCAGCACCCGCGACGGGTCTTCCTTTGACAATGCACAGAGATGGAAGGCCTCGGTAAGCAGTCCGTCTCCGGCCAGGATTGCCGTTGCCTCATCAAACTGAATGTGGTTGGTCGGCCGGCCGCGGCGCAGATCATCGTTGTCCATGGCAGGCAGATCATCGTGAATCAGAGAATAGGTATGAATCATCTCGAGCGCCCGTGCGAAAGGAACGCCGGCCTCTTCATCTTTGCCGTAGCCCTTCAGCACCTCAAACAGAAGCGTCGGACGGATGCGCTTTCCCCCTGCCATCAGGGAGTATTCCATGGCATCTCTGACCCGGCTGTTCACCACCTGATCAAGAGCGCCGCCGATCATTTCATCAATCTTCATCGCTTTCCTCTTCCTCGCTCTTTTCTCTGAGCTTTGCGACCTTGTCTTCGAATTTTCTGAGCTGGCCGTCACAGGATTTAACAAGCTTCAGCCCTTCTTCAAACAGGGCAATTGTTTCATTGAGCGGCTGTTCGTTGGTTTCCAGAAGAGAGACAATCTCCTCCAGCCGGTCCATGGATTCTTCAAATGTCAGTTTCTTTTCCATCGGATTCTCCTCGTTCCACTGCACTTACTATCGCTTTCACGCTGCCGTGAAAGAAACGCACCGAAATCTCATCTTTGATCTGTAGCGTTCCGGCGTCATTGACTGCCTCTTCGCCTTTTGAGACCACCGAATATCCCCGCTCCATGACTTTCAAGGGAGAGTAGGCATCGAGCAGTCCCGCCTTTACGGCAAGCAGCTTCCTGTTTTCACTCAAGACGCTGTCCATGCCGAGGATCAGCGCTTTCTCGCTGTCAAGAAGGTCTCTTCTTGCCAGTTCGTACCGCCGCCGGCTGGCAAGGATCAGCCGGTTCATGGACTGTTCCAGAGAGGAAGAAAGCTGTGCACTCAGCAGGCTCAGCCCGCCGGTCAGCTTTTCGCTTTGAATCGCCAGCCGCATGCGGCGCTTTTCCACCATCGTCTTCGGATCGGTGAACACCTCGGAAAGGCTCAGCGTATCGAGACTGATCCGCTCTTCTTCCAGCCGCTCATCCATGATCCGGTTCAGCGTCTTCTCTGTCTCATAGAGAAGATCGTGAACCTTGCGGATGTCCGGCGAGCATCGCTCGGCCGCTCCGGTCGGCGTCGGTGCCCTGAGATCAGCGACATAGTCGACCATCGTCCAGTCCGGCTCATGTCCAACTCCGGTGATCACCGGAGTACGCATGGCGTAGATCGTCCGGGAAAGCAGTTCATCATTGAAGCACCACAGATCTTCCTGGCTTCCTCCCCCGCGGCAGAGCAGGATCACATCGAATCCCATCTGATCCGCTTTCCGCAGCTGGCGGATGATATCCTCCGCCGCTCGGTTTCCCTGCACAAGAGCTGAGAACTCGCTGATCTCAGCGATCGGCCAGCGTCTTGCCAGAGTGTTGAGCACATCGGCTCTGGCATGGGTTTCCTTTCCGGTCACAAGGGCGATCCTCATGGGATAGTGCGGGATCGGCAGTTTATGCTCGGGACGGAAGAGGCCCTCTTCCTCGAGTTTTTTATACAATGCGTCGAATCTCGCCTTGAGATCTCCAGCCCCGGCCGGTGCCATCTTCCGCACCGCCAGCTGCAGGGATCCCTGAGCTGCGTAGATTCGCACATCGCCGAGCACCCGGATCTTGTCTCCGGTTTTCGGCGTGAAGTTCACCAGAAGATTATCGTTTTCCCACATCACCGCACGGATGCTGGAATATTCATCCTTCAGAGAAAAATACCAGTGGCCGCTGGAATGCATGGTAAAGTTCGACAGCTCGCCTTCGATGATCACATTATGAAGAACGGAATCGGCACCGATGCAGGAGGAAATCTGCCGCAGAAGCCAGGAGACGCTTCTTACTCTGATCTCGCTCATATCCGGTCAAGAACGCCGTTGATCAGCTTATAGCTGTCGGCTTCGCAGTATTTCTTCGCAAGCCGCACATATTCGTCGATGATGACGGCGGCCTGTACCTGTTTGAGATCGAATTCCGCGCATCCGCAGAGCAGAATGGCCTGCTCGATTTCTCCGAGGCGGTTGAAGGTCCAGCCTTCCAGCACCTCATCGATATAGCCGTGATAGCGGTCGGTATTTTCACAGGCAGTCCTGACCACATCGAGGATATAGGTATCCTCTATTTCCTCATCGGTAAAATTATCCTTGATCAGTTCCTCTACCGGCCGGGGAAGAATCTGATTCTGATAGACGGCGATCACTGCCTTTTCGCGATTGATATGACGTGTCATAAACCCTCTCTTACCGTATTATTTTACCTGTTTTTACCGAAGATGAACATGGAATTCTCCGCCCTTCGAAGTCATAAGACTCTGCCGGTTGGGAATCGCTGTCCCGTCAGAAAGAAAAAAAAGGGATTATAATAGAAGCATATGACACAGCCGAAAGTGGATCCTTCCAAAACGCCGTTTCTCGAGAAACTGTGCGGACATCTGAAAACCGTGCACATGCATCGTTCCCTGGTGCGTGAGCACTGCTTTAAATGCGGTCTCTACAAACAGGGGCTGACCCATGATCTCACCAAGTATGCCTTCGGCGAGCTCATCCCTTCGATCAGGTATTATCAGGGCTACCGCAGTCCCTACCCTTATGAGAAAGAGCTCAAGGGCTATTCCATGGGCTGGCTTCGCCACAAGGGAAGAAACCCCCACCACTGGGAGTTCTGGTATGACACCCTGGGAGGAAAATGGCAGCCGATTGCGATGCCGGATATTTATCTCGCCGAGTCGGTCTGCGACCGGATCGCCGCCTGCAAGACCTACAACAAGGAAAAGTATACGGACAGGGATGCCCTGAATTACTTTCTGAACAAACCCGATAAGGAGTACATGCATCCCCTGACCGCGCAGAAGATGGAAAAAATCCTCCGCATGGTCGCGGAACAGGGCGAAGACAGAGCATTTGCCTACATCAAAGACTGCATTCAGAATCACAAACCGATTTAAATCCGGGCGAAATGCCTGACATGCACGTAGGACATGCGTGCATTCACAGTACAAGACAGAGTATGGTTCAAAAAGAAGATGCCGATCGGCATCTTCTTTCTTATGAGAACGCCCTGACTTCGGCCGTCTCAGATTTCTTTACGGGTTTCGTAAGATCGGAAACCGTATATTTCGCCATGAACTCCGGCACCGGCAGCGGTTTGGAATAATAGTATCCCTGCAGGTAATCACAGCCGATCGAAGAGAGCGCCTCTTCCATCTCGCGGGTTTCGATCCCCTCGGCGGTCACGGTGAAGTTGAGCTGCTTGAACGCTTTGACCAGTGCCGGAAGCAGGACGTCCTTCTCGCGGAAGTAATCCCACACCACCTCAAGATCGAGCTTGATGTTGATAAAGGGATAGTGCTTGACCCGGGTGAGGTTGGAATAGCCCGAGCCGTAATCATCCAGTGCAAACTGGAAGCCGCTGGCGCGCAGGGACTGAATCTGCTTTTCGAGGATCGTGAAATCGACCATCGAAGCTTCGGTGATCTCCAGATGGACCTCTTCCGGATTGACCTGGAAGCGGTTGAGGATATCGCGGAACTGGCGGGCAAGATCCCGGTTCATGCACTGAATCGGCGAGAGGTTGACATTCAGCCATCGCAGCCCCGTCTTTTCGAGATTTCCCTCGGAGATAAACCGGCAGGCCTTTTCCAGCACCTGGGTTCCGAGCCGGTTGATCTGACCGTTCTGCTCGGCGATTTCGATGAAGACGCCCGGCGGAATGATCCGCCCTTCTTCATTGCGTATTCTTGCCAGCACTTCGGCCCCGATCATCTTTTTGCTTTTGCATTCGATCAGCGGCTGCAGGAAGATCTCCACGCTGTCGGTTTCGATCGCCCTGTCGAGTGCCCGTTTGACATCGACCTGGCGGTCCACATCGTGAATCTCATCGAGATCGATCAGAATATCATCCACGGAATATTTCTTCTGCGCTTCGTTGAACGCCGATAGCATGCGGTTGATGATGGTTTCGGAATCATAATCCTTCGACTGCGAGCTGATGCGCACGAAGGTGATGGTCAGAAAGAGATCCGCCCCGTCGGCGTTCCACGGCTGCTGGAATCTCTCATAGATCTTTCTGCGGATGGTGTCCCAGTCCATCCGCTCATTTCCCATGACCGCAAAACAGCCGTTTCGAAGATAGAACACCGTATCCCCGGGACACAGGTCTCTTAAAAATCTGCTGATGAGTCCGATGCCCTGGTCCATCTGATGATAGCCGTAGATCTCCCGTTCATCCGCATAGTTTCTGAGCACAAATCCCAGGATCCGGTAGTTTTTCGCCCTGCCCACCTCTTCCAGCATGAAGCGGAAGGCAGTGGAGTTAAACGAAGGTCCGCGGTCGGACCGGAAGAGATCCGGATTCTGAAACGTCAGATAGATGATGATGATCGCCATCAGGGAGAAGGTATTCATCACCAGGTACTGCGGGAAGAGGAAATGGATGAGATTGCCGAGCAGAAGGATCGAGTTGTAGGCGACAATACTGACAATCTGATAACGCTCAAGGCGGTCGTAATTGAAGAAGAGAAGCAGAAAGGAAAGCATGACATAGAACAGGAAACATCCGTAGAGGATATTGTAGTCATTGCCGATCTGGTAAACCCCGTCTTTGATATAAAAGATCGCACCGGTCCGAAAGCTCAGAAGCACGCTGATCTCGGCAATCGCAAAGACGGCAAAACTCAGAATCATGCGGGTTGCCCGGGCCTGCAGGTCTACCTGCAGAAGATCGACGGTGAAGAGATAAAACCAGAAGATGCGGGCCGCAAACAGGATGTAATATGCTGTCAGGATGCCATAGTGCATCCAGAGCGGAAAGCTGCCGAAATCTGCCTGCATCATTCCCGCGCACACATCGAGCAGAAGTCCCAGGCTCTGTATTCCCAGCAATTGGATGAAGGTATTGTTGGAGCGTGTTGAAAGCTGCGGGCGGGAAAAATAATACACCAGCAGGATCAGAAGTATACCGAATCCGGGAATTACAAAACTCAGATTAGACATCATCACTCATCTCAAAGCACAACAATATTCTGCCTGAAAAAGTATTCCTGCACAACAGAAAGATAAGTTCTTGCACAGAAAAAAACACATACGGAACGGGTTCAGAATGCCATGACTTCAAGCAGCCGCCTTGCATCTCCCCTGTTTTCTTCGAGATAGACGCGCCGGTGCTCTTCGCTCAGGGTATCCATGATCACAAGATCAAAATCGGAAAAGCGGGCAAACTGATAACTCGCATATGTATCCAGCTTGGACTGATCGGAGACAAGAATTCTGCGGCTGGAATTGCGCATCAGCAGTTTCCCCATGATATGAATATCATTGTCATTGGTTGCCGGGCCGATCATGCCCTTACAGCCGTTCATGCCGACAATCACAAGATCGAAATGAACCCCTTCGATCATACGGAGCACATCACAGCCGCTGGTACATCTTTCCCTGTGGTTGTAAACACCGCCTACCAGCACCAGGGTATGCCGGGTATCGGAAAGATGGTATGCCATCTCCAGGGAGTTGGTATAGATGGTGAGATTCTTTTTTTTCTCCATCATGGAAGCGACATACAGATTGGTGGTTGAACTGGTAAGAAAGATCACGGATCCGTCTTCCAGATGATCGACAAGCGTTCGCGAGATCCTCTTCTTGACCTCGAGATGTTCGTTTTTGCGCAGGCTGACCGGAGACTCCCTGCGGGTATTCTGAAAGATCGCACCGCCCCTGACCCGGACGAGAATCCCCTCTTTCTCCAGGGCGTTGAGATCCTTGATGATATCATTGCGGCTGACACGAAACTCCTCGGCAAGACGCATCGTCCGCACACTGAACTCCCTGGCTATTTTCTGTGAGATCGCCTCCCGGCGAACTTTGGTTTCGTTATCTATCATACCTGTCACATCCCGTATTCATGAGAATGAAAAGTCGCATATTCCAGCGATTTTTCATTCTCCAAACAGCATCTCCTCGAAGATTATTTATTGAAATTATCCTTGTTCTTGACGATGACGTCATGGGCACCGCCCTCGACGATCGAGGTCGAACTCACCAGGGTCAGCCTTGCCTTCTCCTGCAGTTCCGGGATATCCAGAGCACCGCAGTTGCACATCGTGGAACGGATCTTCGCTGCCGTCAGCTCCACATTGTCCTTGAGGTTTCCGGCATAGGGCACATAGCTGTCCACGCCCTCTTCAAAGGTCAGCTTCTTGTTTCCGCCGAGATCATATCTCTGCCAGTTTCTGGCCCGGTTGGACCCTTCGCCCCAGTATTCCTTGACGTAGGTGCCGTTGACCATGAGCTTCTCGCCGGGCGCTTCTTCAAATCTTGCAAAGTATCTTCCGAGCATCACAAAGTCCGCACCCATCGCAAGCGCCAGGGTGATGTGATAGTCATAGACGATTCCGCCGTCGCTGCAGATCGGAACATAGATGCCGGTCTTTTCATAGTAGGCATCTCTTGCCTTGGCGACTTCGATCACCGCGGTAGCCTGGCCTCTGCCGATGCCCTTGGTCTCACGGGTGATACAGATACTGCCGCCGCCGATGCCGATCTTGACAAAGTCGGCTCCCGCTTCGACCAGGTAGTTGAAGCCGTCTTCATCGACGACGTTTCCGGCGCCGATCTTGACCTTTTCACCGTACTTCTCCCGAACCCAGCGGATCACATTGGCCTGCCAGACGGAATAGCCGTCGGAGCTGTCTATGACCAGGCAGTCTACCCCGGCATCCACCAATGCCGGAATTCTCTGTTCATAGTCACGGGTGTTGATTCCGGCACCGACCATGAAGCGCTTCTTGGCATCGAGGATTTCCAGCGGATGTTCCTTATGGCTTTCGTAGTCCTTGCGGAATACGAGATATAAGAGATGATCCTCCTCATCGACGATCGGGAGCTGATTGAGCTTGTGTTCCCAGATGATGTCATTGCATACGGAAAGATCATCGGTTTCCGTACCGACCACGAGCTTCTCACGCGGGGTCATGTACTTCTTCACGGGATCATCCATGCTTACATGTCCCAGGCGGAAGTCTCTGCTGGTGAGCATGCCGAGCAGTTTGCCGTTGGCGGTTCCGTCATCGGTGACCGCCATCGTGCTGTGGCCGGTCGCCTCGAGAATCTCCAGCATCTCTCCGATTGTGGTATCGGGCTTGACGTTGGAGTCGGAGATGACGTAGCCGGCCTTGTGGTTTTTGACCCTCGCAACCATGGCTGCCTGATTCTCGATGGACTGAGCGCCGAAAATAAAAGACATACCGCCTTCCTTGGCAAGGGCAATTCCAAGCACGTCGTCGGAAACGCTCTGCATGACCGCACTGACCATGGGAAGATTCAGTGTGATCTCAGGCTTCTGTCCCTTTTTGAATTTTGTCAGAGGTGTCTTCAGTGATACATTCGCTGGGATGTTCTTCTCCCCGGTTAGCCCCGGAACAAGAAGGTATTCACTGAAGGTATGTGATGGTTCAGTATAGTATTTCGCCATAGGTCCCCCTTTATTTTTATTTAATGTATTATATCGCGAAAAACCGGATTGTAAATGACTTGTCATGCTATAATCTTCAAGGTTATGTGAGGTGGATTATGCGCTTGAAAAACAGTTTCTTTTTTACCCTCCGGGAAGATGTCAAAGATGAAGATTCCCGCAGCGGCAACCTTCTTGTAAGAGCCGGATATATCAAAAAGAGTTCGGCGGGAGTGTACATGATGCTGCCGATGGGGTTCAGGGTCATCGAAAACATCGAGAAGATCATCCGCGAGGAAATGGATGCGACCGGATGTCAGGAGCTTCTGATGCCTTCTCTGATCGCCGAAGAAGTCTATGTATCCTCCGGCAGAAGAGCAGGATTCGGAAATTCGATGTTCTCTCTCAAGGACAGAAAGAGCCAGCCCTATGTGCTCGGCCCTACTCATGAAGAACTGTTCGCGATTGCCGCGAAGATGAAGATCCGCTCCTATAAGGACATGCCCTTCTCCCTGTATCAGATCGCCGACAAGTTCCGCGATGAACCCCGTCCTAGGTACGGACTGATCCGGGTACGGGAATTCCATATGAAAGACGCCTATACCTTTGACAAGGATGAAGCAGGTCTTGATGAAGCATATGCAAAGCAGTTCCAGGCATATAAGAATGTCATGGACCGGCTCGGAATCGATTATAAGATCGTCCGCGCCGACACCGGTGTGATGGGCGGACTTCTCTCCGAAGAATTTCAGGCTGTGACACCGCTTGGCGAAGATATTCTCGTCCTCTGCAACAGCTGTGATTTTGCCTCCAATATCGAAGTCAGCCAGGCGATTGCCGTTAAGCCCGAACACATGGAAGGCACGGAATCTCTTGAACTCAGAGAAACCCCCAACAGCAGAACGATTGAGGAAGTCGTGGACTTCCTGAAGAAGCCGGTGGAGAAGTTCGTCAAGACGCTGATCTACAGCGTCGACGGCAAACCCGTTGCCGTCATGGTCAGAGGTGACAGAGAAGTCAATGAGACCAAGCTAAGAAAGCTGTACAGCGCCAATGAAGTAGAGCTCGCCGAGCCCGAGACAGTCGTCAAGGTAACTCATGCGGAAGTAGGCTTTGCCGGCCCGATCGGCATCGGATGCGAACTTGTCATGGATGAGGAAGTTTCCTATATGTCTGACTTCATCGTCGGCGCAAACAAGACCGGCTGTCACTACACCGGCGTCAACCAGAAGGACTTCAAGGCGGATAAGATCGCCGATGTCAGAAATATCGCCGAGGGAGACATCTGCCCGAAGTGCGGCGGCCGCGTGCACTTCGCCCACGGCATCGAAGTCGGCAACACCTTCAAACTCGGAACCAAATACTCCAAGGCCCTCGACCTTCAGTATCTTGATGCCAACAACCAACTCCAGTATGTTTGGATGGGAAGCTACGGCATCGGTCCGGGCCGCGCCATGGCCGCCATCGCCGAACAGAAGAGCGATGAGAACGGTCTTTGCTGGCCGGCTAACATCGCTCCCTACAAGGCTGCGATCGTGCTGATCTCCCTCAAGGATGAAGCCCAGGTCAAAGCGGCGGAAGAGCTGTATGAGGGATTCCGCAAAGCCGGCATTGATGTCTTGCTCGATGACCGCGATGAACGTCCGGGCGTCAAGTTCAAGGATATGGATCTCATCGGGATCCCCTGGCGGATTACTGTGGGCAAGAAGATCAGTGAAGGCAATGTGGAACTCAAGAACCGGGCAACCGGCGAGATGAGTGTTGTGCCAATGAGTGAAATCATCGATAAGGTCAAAGAGCTTCTCGGATAAAAGAGCAAGGGAGACGATCAGCGGTCGTCCCCCCTTTTTCTTACTGCCTCAAACACTCAGGTCATCCCTGCTCTTTCCGGGAATAAAAAAAGACACTGCACCGGTATGATACTGCACCTTTTTACTTCTTTATCCCGTCACCGGGAGGAATCAGATATTCCCTGTGTGATCGGCCTGAATCAGTCGGGAAGACCGAACTTGATCTTGGTCGCACCACTGACCATATCTGCTGAAATCAGCTGAATCGGAGCGACTTCATAGGACAGCGTGGTGAACGCCGCGTTGTAGCCCGATTCCGTTGTGAATTCGAGGGTAAAGCGTCCGATGGATCCGTCTTCGTGAATCAGATTTTCCGGAACGGATGTATACTCAATGGTCTGTTCGCCATCCGGGTTCCTGGCACCATCGATCAGGTTCGCACCCTTGTCGCTGCTTCCCGTAGGATACATGTAGAGTTCCTTAACCACCTCACCGGTCTTGTTGTAGATCATGTATTTTCCGGTTGTCGGCTCGAAAGCGATCGGTGTAGCACCAGTCAGAGCGTCAGCCGCAAGAATGGAAATAGGAACTGTTTCGATCTTCAGTGTGTTGAAGCTGGCACTGTAGCCGGAAGCGGTTTTGAATTCAACCGTCAGGGCTGTTGTAGCAGCCTTGTCACCCGCATCATACTTGAACCCTACCGCATGGTCTGTTCCAAGACCTCTTTCTCCGGCAAGGTTTTCTCCCTTGTCGCTTGATCCGGTAAGCGATGTCTTTTTCGATGAGTCACTTCAGTTCTTTCAGGCAGCAGTGCAGCTGTATCATCTTTCAAAACTGTCGCCAAGCATTTCCTTTCCGATTCCCGCCCCGATATCCGCTGCATGCGCTGCGCCAAGGACGTATTTATGAAATTCATCTGCTGTTGTGTATTCAGCCTCAAGATACACTACTGGAGTTATTAACGATTTAGTGTATTAACCCATTATGCATGGACGATAGTGTACCCCTGCCTCGATTTCAACCGGTTAATGGTGCACAGTCCAACCAATCCTTCCCTGGCTTGCAGAGCAGCGGGGTCGGAGAAAATTTTG
>JAFWCM010000241.1 GCA_017536885.1 Solobacterium sp. | reverse complement strand
GCGCTAACAAGATAGCACAGAGCTACCACCTTTTCGTTTGAAGAGGTGAAAAGAGTGTTTCAGGCAGTGAAAATCGCTGTTGGAACATAAGAAAACAGGTGGGGTCAGAAAAGGTCAAAAGTGACGATTTTTGACACTACCTAAGCATGAGAGAGAACAAGGTATGAAAATTACAGAGATACGGATCAGAAAAGCATCCTTTGCCTTTGACAAACCTTTTAAGATTGCCTTTGCGGTGCTGTACGGATTTGAAACGATGGTGCTGCGCATCGATACGGATGAGGGAATTACCGGCTATGGCGAAGCCGGGCCGCTGGAATATGTGACCGGGGATACGATTGATTCCTGCATGGTGATCGCCGAAGCCTTCCGGTCAAAGCTGATCGGGGAGGATCCCCTGGCAATCCAGAGAATTCATTCGATTATGAACGGAATGTTTCATGGCCATACGGCCGTGAAGGCAGCGTTTGACATCGCCTGCTATGACATCGCCTCCAAACGGGCGGGACTGCCGCTGTACCGGTATCTCGGCGGCAGTAATCCGGTCTTTGAATCCGATGTGACTCTGCCGATCCGCAGTCCGGAAGAGATGGCGGCGGAATGCGCCGAGTGGAAGGCGAAGGGATTCCGCATTCTCAAAATCAAGCTCGGAGAAAATCTCGAACGGGATATGGAACGCATCCGTGCCATCCGCAAGGAGGTCGGGGAAGAGGTGATCCTGCGGGTGGATGCCAATCAGGGCTGGACGGTCAAAGAGTCTTTACGGGCGGAAGAAGTTCTCAGAGAGCTTTATGTCGAACTGCTCGAACAGCCGGTCAAAGACAGCAATCCCGAGGGACTGAAACAGATCTCCCTTGCCGCAAAGATTCCGGTCGTGGCGGATGAGAGCTGTCATCTGCCCGAAGATGCTGCCAGACTATGCGCCATGCAGGCATGCGACGGTATCAATATCAAGCTGATGAAATGCGGCGGGATCGAACCGGCAATACGCATCAACGCGATCAGCGAAGCGAACCACCGCTTCTGCATGCTCGGCTGTATGGGGGAAAGCGTGATTGCCAACACCGCGGCCATGCATCTGTTTGCGGCGATGGACAACATCACCAAAGCAGATCTCGATATCACGTTCTTCTCGCACTGCGACTGGATCAAAGGCGGATTTAAAAATCAGGGCGGTACCGTCACACTGACGGAACGCCCAGGCATCGGAATAGATGTGGACGGATTCTGAAACGGAGGAATAAAACATGGAAACCGGAACTTATCTGAACTCACTCGATGAGCACGCACAGGATCTTCTTCAGAAATGGAATCTTCAGGGGTTTACGATCGGTGTGGTAAAGCACGGAACCGTGCTTGCCGCAAAAGGCTACGGAAAGAAAAACGAAACGGAAGCGGCAGATGCCGATACGATGATGCCGATCGGATCTGCGACCAAAAGCTTTACCTCGCTGTTGATCGGAATGCTGGTGGATGAGGGAAAGCTCAGCTGGGATAAACCCGTGATTGATTACATTCCGTCTTTGAAGCTTCATGACCCGTATGTCACGGAACATGCAACTCTGCGCGATCTGCTCTCTCACCGCACCGGCATCGCCGCCTATGACGCTCAGGCGGTCTATGCCGTCCGCGATCACAGAGCGGATATGATCCCGCAGCTCGAATACCTCGAAAATCAGTTTGAAATCCGCTATGGGTTCCGCTATTCCAACCAGATGGCCATGCTTGCCGCCTGTGCCGCCGAAGCGGTGACGGGAAGCTCCTGGGAAGATCTCGTCAGAGAACGGATTCTCAAGCCCCTGGGAATGGAGAATACCGTCATGGGAGTAAGGGAGATGGAACAGATCGAAAACCGCTCCCTGGGCTATCTCTTCAACGGTCAGGAAAACGCCGCTCAGCCGTATCTGGATCTCAAATCCGTGGGTCCGGCAGGGGGGATCTGCTCCACCGTGAAGGATATGATGAAATACATGCAGTTTCAGCTCGGTGACGGGACATGGAACGGCGTGAAGCTTGTCGAAAAGGCAACCCTGGATGAGATGCACAAGCCGCAGTTTCTCGGCTCCCCGTATCTGTTCTCCCTGGAGGAAATCACCGAGACAACCTATGGTCTTGGCTGGTTTACCGATCTCTACCGCGGATGCCGGATGCTGAGTCACGGCGGAAATACGCTTGGCTTCTCGGCATTGATGACATTGCTTCCGTGCGAGGATCTCGGCATCATCGTCCTGTCCAACGGAACGACGAATTTCCTGCCGCAGGCGATCACCTATGAAATATTGGATGACGCCCTTAAAGTTCCCTATGCCGGCTGGACCGAAAAGCTCAATGCGGTGCTCGGCCCGCTGTTTGCCGGCATGGCAGCCGGGGCACAGGCAATGGAAGAGGCGAGGGTCAAAGACACTGTTCCGACATTGCCGTTAAGCGAATATACCGGTACCTATTCCAATCCGGGATTTCTCGATATTGTGGTCAGAGAAAATGACGGCGGCCTTATGCTGAACTGGAATGGCTATGACGGCATTCTGAACCATTACAACTATGATGTGTTTACGGCGATGATGTTTGTCTACGGCATGCAGTTCCCCGTTACCTTCCGCATCGAAGAAGGCGAAGTGATCGGCTTCCATGCCGTAATGGAACCGACTCCGGGAATTTCTCCCGTCTACTTCGCAAAGCAGTAATATCATTCAACAGGACAGCCGGGACTACCCGGCTGTCTTTCAGTTCATTCAGTTTGATTCTGTACCAGTTTCCGCAAAGGCATGACAGGACTCGTCTTTCTTTTCCAGAAGCCGCATCTGAACGGCTGCGATCAGGGAAAAGAGCGGACTTTTTCCTTCCTTTCTGCAGTGCGCCCTGGCTTCTTCAAACTGTCCGGTCCGCCGCAGCAGATCAATCCGGATCAGTTCTTCCTCTTCGCTCAGCGTCTGTTTCCTGGCAAGGGACAGCAGGGCAAGTTCCCGAAGCGCTGCCGCGCTCTTCTGCCCGTCTGCGTCATCGGCTGCCCAGACGGCCTGAAGATAGTATTCATATCCGTTTCCGGGATGAATGAGATCTTCGATATACGCTCTCTGCATGCATGTTTTACCCCTGCCTTCGATCGTACCGAACAGGGGATGTATATAGTCTTCGCTTCGGATCATCTGTTGAAGCCGCTTCTGAAGCTGAGGGTCCGTGATGCCGTGATCGCTCTCTTTCGTGACGAAGCCGCAGTCCGGGCAGGGAAAAAGCCCCGCTCCGATTGCCGCTCTCTGCGGACCATGGGGACGAAGATCAAGATCGAAGGTCCTGCCGGAGCTTATCGTGGAAAGGGCGAAAGCATTGAATTTCCGGGCGCACAGCGGACAGGCACAGGTAATCTCGTGATAGGTGGTCATGGCTTTTTTTATTATAGCCCCCGGAGTACTCCGTATCCCGTCTTTTCAGAACAGATCTCCGGAACCATGCATGAATACAAAACCGAACGCGAAGGGAAATGTGCCATTGAAATCAAATCCGGGAAGAATTACGCTTGAAAAAGAAGGAACCCGGAAACCCGGGGGGAACAGACATGAAAATCAATTTTGAGCAGATGGCAACGGAAACCCGAAATCCGGAAACCATGAATCTCGACCGGATGACACCACTGGAACTCATCACCGAAATGAACCGGGAAGATGCTTTGATTCCCGGCGCAATTCAGCCTCATCTCAAGCGGATCGCACGCGTCATCACCTATGGGATCGAATCCGTAAGCAGCGGCCGGCGCATCTTCTATGTCGGCGCCGGCACCAGCGGAAGACTCGGCGTGCTGGATGCCTCGGAGTGCCCGCCGACCTTCGGGGTATCTCCCGATACCGTGATCGGTCTCATCGCCGGGGGCGAGGGCGCATTCACCAAAGCGATCGAAAACGCCGAAGATCATATGGATTATGGAAAAGCTGATCTGGTGCATTATGGACTGACTGCCGGAGATCTTGTGATCGGGCTTGCCGCAAGCGGGCGGACTCCCTATGTGATCGGAGCGATCGAATACGCAAAAAGCATCGGCTGTCATACCTGCGCAATCACCTGCTGCAAGGACTCCGAGCTTTCAAAGAAGGCCGAGATCGGCATCGATGCCGTGATCGGACCGGAGGTGCTGACCGGCTCAACACGGCTCAAGGCCGGCACCGCCGAGAAGATGATTCTCAACATGATTTCAACCGCGGTCATGGTCGGCTGCGGAAAGGCGTATTCCAACCTGATGGTGGATGTACAGCAGACCAATGAAAAGCTCGAAAAACGGGCCCGGAGAATCGTGATGGAAGCCACCGGCGCCAGCGAAGAGGAAGCCAGAGACAAACTCCTTGAAGCCGGCGGGTCATGCAAGACGGCGATCACGATGATCCTTGCCGGCATCTCCGCAGAAGAGGCAAATGCCCGGCTTGCAAGGGCCAACGGCCATATCCGCATCGCGCTTTCGGAAGAAAACGGAAAGTGAGAACAGATCATGACAAATCAGGAACTTGTAGTAAAGATACTGGATGCCTGCGGCGGCAGGGAGAATGTGATCTCCGCCGCCAACTGCATGACGCGTCTGCGCATCACCGTTAAGGATAACGCGAAGATTAATGACGAAGAACTGAAGGGGATCGAAGGAGTTCTGGGCATCGTGCATGACCGGGTCGATTATGTCGAAGTGGTCGTGGGGCCGGGGAAATGCCGGAAGTGCGCGGATATCTGCGCCGAGATGGGAATCCCTGCTTCTGCTGCGATGGAGAAGGAGGATGTCAGCTACGGCGACTGGCAGGCAAACAAGAAAGAGGTTCAGGCAAAGCGGAAGGACAATCCCGTGCGCAATGCCCTGAAGATCTTCGGCGAGATCTTTATCCCGCTGATTCCCGGCGTCATTGCGGCCGGTCTCTGTGCCGGCTTCAACACCCTGATCCAGCAGCTGAATCCGGGCTGGGCCGATCAGCCCGTGCTCTCGGTCATATGCAATATCCTCGGTCTCATCAACACCTCATTTATGACCTATCTCACCGCCTGGGCGGGGTACCGCGCCGCCGAGCGCTTCGGGGGTACACCGATTCTCGGCGGAATGCTGGGACTGATCACCGGGCTGGACGGCATCAATGCGATTTCCTCCGCCGTCGGCTGGTTCAACAATGAATCGCCGCTGGATTCCATTCTGCGCAGCGGCAGAGGCGGCGTGCTTGCGGCCGTGCTCGGGGTGATGATTCT
>JAFWCM010000240.1 GCA_017536885.1 Solobacterium sp. | reverse complement strand
TGTCATTAAAGCCGGGAGACTATGCCGTGTGCGGATTTCATGCGGGCACATATAAGACAAAGATCGGGGAAAGAGAAACAGTGACACTTGGCACATTGAAGCCGCATGCCTCAGACGTGATCAAAATCGAACGCATGGAAGATCAGCCGATCATCGTAAAATCAAACGATCACTATTCGATGGGCGGCGAGTGCAGAGAACTGGGCATCAAAGACAACACCCTGATTGTGAATCGGCCGGCCATTCTTCCCGTGGAAGTGCATTACACCATTCTGCTTCCCGCGGGAGTTTCCCTCAACGGAAGTGATATTGCGGAAGTAACACTGAAGCCGGGAGAAGAGGAGAAACGCATTCCGCTGGATGTGAAGGAGGTGCACTGATGTTTCAGGAATTTGAAGTAAGTCTTCCCAGGATTCCAGACAATAAATATGACATCCGGGACTATGGAGCGGTAAGCGGGGGAAGGCAAAGCAATACCGAAGCCTTCCGCAGCGCCTTTGCGGCAGCCGCAAAGACCGGCGGACAGGTTCTTGTGCCGGATGGGATCTGGTCAACGGGGCCGATCGAACTGCTCTCGAATACGGAACTGCATCTTTCCGACAATGCAGTGATTCTCTTCTCCAAATCAAAGGAAGAATACCCGCTGGTCATCACCGATTTCGAAGGCATCCGAAGGATCCGGGCGATATCGCCGATCCATGCGGAACACGCGGAAAACATCGCGATCACCGGACGGGGAACGATCAACGGATGCGGGCATCTCTGGCGTCCCGTCAAGGAATGGAAGATGACGGAGCGGCAGTGGAAAAAACTGCTGGAACAATCGCCGTATGTGATCGAATCGAAAGAGGGCGGCGTCTGGGTGCCGGCAAAATCGATCTATGACGCAAGGTATCTCGGCGAAGTATTCCCCGGTGACTGCGAGAGTGAGGAAGAGGCGCTTGCCAGAGCGGAGCCCTTCTATGATTTCTACCGGCCGGTGCTCGTAAGCCTCCGCTGGTGCCGGAAGATATTGATCGAAGGCGTGCATCTGCAGAACTCCGCTGCCTGGAATACGCATCCCTGGTTCTGCGAAGAACTTACGATTCATGATGTGACCGTAAACAATCCCTACCATGCCCAGAACGGCGACGGCTTTGATATCGACTCCTGCAATCGGGTCTGGATTCACCATTGCGATCTACAGACCGGAGATGACGGCATCTGCCTCAAGGCCGGCAAGGACCGGGAGGCGAGGAAGCTCAGGAAACCATGCGAGAATGTTCTGATTCATGACTGCAAAGTGGGACAGAGCCACGGCGGCTTTGTGATCGGCAGTGAGATGAGCCGCGGGATTCATAATGTCATGGTCAGAGACTGTACCTTCATCGACTCCGATACCGGCATCACCTTCAAGAGCGCGATGGGCCGGGGCGGAACGGTGGAGAATATCACGATGCGGAATATCCTGATGGTGAATATCAAAACAACTGCAGTGAAGATTTCGATGGACTATGTCCACAATCAGATGGACTATTTCGACCCGGTGGTGCAGAGCAGCGATCCGGAAGACATTCCGGAATTCAGAGATCTCTTCTTTGAAGACTGCATCTGTCCGGATGAGACCGCAGAGGTGATCATCCGCCCGCTGAGCGGAGTTCCCCTGTCGATTCACGATGTGAGTTTTAAGGACTGCATGCTCGGAACAATTCCAGAGGAGTATCTATGAAGGAAACCGTCAGATTTATGATCGTCGGCTCCGGCTGGCGCGCCATGTATTATGCAAGAATCGCCAAAGCACTTCCCGATTTTGAATTGACGGCAATGCTCTGCCGAAGAGAAGAAAAGAAACAGAAGATGGAACAGGAAGGAATTCCCGCCTTCCTAACCAGAGAAGAATGTCTGAATACAAAGCCCGACTTTGCCGTGATCGCGGTGGATAAGCCGCATATGAGCGAAACCGCGGCGGAATGGTCGAAGATCCTGCCGGTTCTGATGGAAACCCCGGCCGGCACGGACCTGAAGGAAATCGCTCTGTTAGCTAAGGCAGAGCAGGAAGGGGGAAAGATCGCGGTGGCGGAACAGTACCGCTGTTATGCCACCCATATCGCCGGAAAGCGGATCTTTGACAAAGGGCTGATCGGAGAGCCGTACTATCTCTGTCTCTCCCATGCCCATGAATATCACGGCATGTCTTTGATCCGGTACTATCTGAATCTTCCCTGCGACACGGAGTACTGTGTCAGTGCAAAGGCATGGAAATTTCCCACCGTGGAAACCCTGTCAAGATATGAGCGGTATACCGACGGAAGAATCGCCGACAAACAGCGCATGCTTGCCGTCTTTGAATTCGCAAACGGAAAAGCAGGCGTGTATGACTTCGATTCGGAACAGTACCGCTCGCCGATCCGCTCCAACCTCCTGAAGATTCAGGGCGTACGGGGTGAGATCATCGATGAGAAAGTGCGCTGGCTGGATGAAAACAACCTGCCGAAAGAGGCATATATACAGGTCAGGAAACGGCGCGTGCAAACCGATAACCCGAATCCCAATTTCAGCGAATTCGATGAGATCACCGGCATCGAACTGGAAGGCGAAGAGATCTATACGCCGCCGTTTGGAGAAGCGGGACTTTCCGAAGATGAGACGGCGATTGCCTGCATGCTCGAACAGATGCGGGCATACGCAAAGGGAAAAGGGGAGAATCCCTATCCCCTGGAAGAGGCGATTGCGGATTCCTACGGAGCGATCCTGATGAAGGAAGCGGCGAACAGAAAAGAAAGCATTGTCTCCGCATTCCGGGAAAACCGGGATGTGTGGATGAAATGATAAACGAAACAGACCGCGCTGAAACGGAAAGAGAAACAGACGCGCGGTCTTTGCCCTGGCAGGAAGGAGAACCATGGAAGAGAAGAACATGCGGCCAATGACGCACCTCTTAGTATTGATTGCCGGGTGCGGTCTCATCGGTACGTGTCTTGGACTTGGAATCAACGTCGCGGGACTGTTTTTCACGTCGATTGCGGATGACCTGCAGTGCGGCATGGGAAGTGCGTCGGCGACGCTTACGATTTACAATCTCATGCATGCCTTCACCGGCATGATCGCACCTACCGTGCTGGAGCGTTTCGGTCTTAAGAAGACGGTGTACTTCGGTACCGCCTTGCAGGTTCTTTCCACCTTTCTTCTGTCCATGGCTCAAAGCATCGGGGTGCTCTGGCTGCTCAACGTGCTGCGCGGGTTTGCGGCGGGGCTCATCGGAACGGTATCGGTGACAATCCTGATCAATCACTGGTTTCATAAGGACAACGCCCTGATGACAAGCATTGCGATCGGCTTCTCCGGCCTTGCCGGGGCACTGCTTTCGCCGCTGTTTTCCGCTCTGATTCAAAACAACGGATATCGGTTTGCCTATCAGATCATGGCAGGGATTGCCCTGATGTTTCATCTGCCGGCCCTCCTGTTTCCGATCAGCCTGAGGCCGGAAGAGAAAGGTTTAAAGGCATATGGAGAAACCGAACAGAGAACAGAAAACCCGTCGGAAGAGAAGGACGTGCAGGTGTCGGTAAAGCTGCTGTTTCCCGTGGTGATTCTTTACGGAATCTGCGCTTCGGCCACCTCTGCTCTGCCCCCGCATTTTGCCGGGCTTGCGGAAACGTACGGCCTGGCAGCGCTTGGCGCGATGATGGTCAGTGCCAACATGGTGATGAACACCGCCGGAAAGGTGATCCTGGGAAAATGGGTGGATCTCTCCGGCGTAAAGCAGCCGGTTGTCGTTTTCTCTTTCCTTGTGGCCCTGGCATCGCTTTGTCTTTTCGCCCTGCGGAATCCCGCGATCCTGGTGGGATCGGCCGGTCTCTACGGGCTTTGCTTTGCCTTATCCACAGTATCGATTGCGGTGCTCACGCGGGATGTCTTCGGGCCTGCCCGCTATAAGGATCTCTATCCCACGGCCGCACTGACTTCGACAATTGCCCATGCCGTCTTTACGGTGGTGTTCGGGCTTCTCTTTGACAGGAGTCAGAGCTATGACTCTTCCCTGATTCTGTGCGCTTTGCTTGGACTCTGTTCCCTGGGGCTGATTCTCTGCGTGTACCGGATCAAAGAGAAGCGCATTGCATTCCCGAATCAGAACCGGAGATGAAAAGGAGACGTTCTGCGGCTTGGGCGGAACAGCCAGTAAATAAAGTAAAGAAAGCGGTAATTTCCATGTTTCGGGTTATAATTTCATGCGTATAACCTCCGTGAACAGACGCGGAGAGTGAGGTGACGATATGAATATGACTCTGATCGTAAATGTGTTTCTGATTGCGATGACGCTGTTCTTCGCATTTCGGATTCTGAAGCTCAGCGGACGTACAAAGGAAAATAAGAAGATGCTGAAAATTCTCGATTCCTTTGATGACAGAGATGTCTTTTTCGAAAGTGCGGAAGATTTCATCGCAACGGAAAAGAATCAGGAATTCGTAAACAAGGTATCGGTACTGCGGCTCTGGGGAGATGCCTACTATGAGCGGGATGAAGATTACAAGAGACATCTTGCCGAACTGAATATCGATGGTCTTCTCGATCCCGACGGAAAGAAGAACGGCTACAGCCAGAATGAAGACAGCTTCTTCTATCTGTATCTCGCGATTCCCAACCGCATGTATTACCGCGGCCGGAATGATCTCAGAAAAATGATCTATGAGCGCATGGCGGAATATGATGAAGTCAATGAGAATGCGCTTCTTCGCGTACTGAACGCGGAAAACAGAAAGTTCTACGAAGGCAGAGAGGATAAGGGCAAGGCTTTCATAAACTCTCTGCTCGATGGGGAATACGGCGGCTACAAGTACAGCAAGCAGCTGATCGGGCTTTACAAGCACTGCGAAGAGGCGATTCTCGCGGTGATCCTTCGCGATGAGGGCGATGAAGAAGGCTATCAGGAATGCGTATCCAATCTGGAACACTTCGCAAAGGAGACGCGGCTCGGCAAGCGGTGGACGAAGGAACTCGGCATTGAGATCAAGGATGAGGAAGAAACTCCGGCGGAGGAAGAAGGCGAAGAGGGACAGGAAGAAGTGAAGGCGATCGAAATGAAGGATCCGGAAATCAAAACGGAACTCACGGAAGCCGAAGATACGGAAGTGAAGGAAAACGCATGAAACTGATTGTGGGTCTTGGCAATCCCGGCAAGGAGTATGAAAAGACCAGGCACAACAGCGGCTATATGGCTCTTTCAAAACTCGCCGAAGAGGTCGGGGCAGAAAAGCCTGCCAGAAAGTTCAACGCCTTGTGTTCGATGGTGAATATCGACGGGGAAAAGGTGATTCTGATGGAACCCCTGACCTATATGAATCTCTCCGGCAACGCGGTCAGGGCCGCTGTGGACTACTATCATATCGAGCCGGAGGATATTCTCATCATTCACGATGACATGGATCTTCCGACCGGCTCCGTGCGCATCCGCCGCAGCGGCAGTGCCGGCGGCCAGAAGGGAATGAAGCACATCATCTCCTGCCTCGGCACGGATGCGATCGCAAGAATCCGGATCGGGGTCGGACACAGCCAGACGGGCAATCATGACATCGTTCCCGACTGGGTATTGTCGCCGGTCTCGAAAGCGGAACGGGAAGACTTTGAAACCGCCGTGGATACAGCGGCGAAGGCAGCCCGGGCCTGGGTGAAGGAACCTATGGACCGGGTGATGAATCAATATAACCTGAAGGTGAAGAAAGAGACGGAAAAGAGGGAGGAGTGAACAACGTATTACCCGGGCAGCTCTATGCCCTGCTTGAAACCAATCCCGCTGTGACGAAACTGACCAGAGAAAAAAGCCCGCTGCCATGTGCTTCCTTCATGGAAGAGGCGCTGGTCATCGCGGCATCGTTCCGGAAGAAACCAAGGCCGATTCTGGTCGTCAAACACAGCTTATACAGCGCACAGAGACTTTATGAGAGACTCTCACCCCTCCTGGGGGAAAAGGAATGTGCGCTTTTCGGCGCGGATGAATCCCTGCGGGTCGAGGCAATTGCCCAGAGCCCGGAGATGACCGCCCGCAAGGTGGAGTGCCTCGGATCATTGATCGAGGAACCCTGCCAGGTGGTGGTCACCTGCCCGAGCGGCCTGCTTCGCTTTCTGCCCGAAAAAGAAAAGTTCAAAGATGCGTGCATCACGATCAGGACCGGAGATACGGTCGAGATGGAAGAGCTGCGCCGGCGATTGCTTGCGGGCGGCTACTACCAGACCAGCCATATCGACCAGCCATTGTCCTTTGCGATGCGGGGCGGAATCATCGATGTGTATTCGATCAACTACGATCAGCCCCTGCGGATCGAATTCTTTGACAATGAAGTCGACAGTATCCGCTTCTTTGACGCCGAAAGCCAGAAGACGATCGTTCCCGTACAGGAAGCCCGCATCATCCCCGCCAGCGATGTGCTGTTTTCCAGAGAGGATGCGGAGCTGATCCGGAAGAAAGCCGGGGAGATTCTCAAAGAACGGGAAGATCCGATGATGGAGTCCGCGGTGGAAACTGCGCTCGATCTCATCGCCAATTCCCTGAGCGAACCGGGGCTCTATCCCTATTACGCACTGCTCGATCACTGTGCTTCGATTGCGGATTACATGAACCATCCGCTGATGATCATCTCGGATGAAACCGCGGTGAGGGAATCCATCCGCCGTCTCAATGAAGAGACGATTGCCTACCTGCAGGAGATGGTTCAGGAGAAAAAGCTTCTGCCGAGATTTGCGGTCTTCCATGATTTTGAGCGGATTGAATGCCGGAAACGGATTGTCGAAGATCCTCTTTCCGACAATATTTCGAATATCATCGACCTCCATCTTCCCGATGGATCGCTGAGCGAGCGCCTGCGCATGTTAAGCACCCAGGGCAAGGTGGTCTTTGCCCTGAATGAAAAGGAAACCGCACTCGCATTGAATGCCTGTGCGGAAGAACATCATCCCTATGTGCTTCTGAAGGAAGACGAAGAGATCAAACCGGGGTTTTCCTTTACCCTGTTTACGATGCCGGAAGGCTTTGTGCTCTCGGACCACGGAATTACCGTCGTCAGCGGAAAAGAGCTCTTCGGCGTCCATCATGTCTCGGCAAGATATGAGAAGAAGTTTCACAGCGCCGAGGTGATTCACAGCTATGACGAACTCGAACCGGGAGACTACATCGTTCACGCCAACTACGGTGTCGGTCAGTATGTGGGCATTGAGACAAGAGAAGTGCAGAATGTCATGCGCGACTTTCTGCGCATCATCTATCGCGGCAATGCCGAGCTTCTTGTGCCGCTGGAACAGTTCCGCCTGGTGCGGAAGTTCGTCAGCCGGGAAGGCGTCGTGCCAAAGCTCAACAAGCTCGGCACCGGGGAATGGGAGAAGACGAAGAAACGGCTTCAGGAGAATATCAACGATCTCGCCGAGCGGTTAGTGAAACTGTACGCCGTGCGGGAAGAACATATCGGTCATGCCTTTCAGCCCGACAGCGAACTGCAGAAGCAGTTTGAGTCGGAGTTCATCTATGAACTGACGCCGGACCAGGAGAAGGCAGTGGAAGACGTCAAGCGCGATATGGAGAGCGATAAGCCGATGGACCGTCTGATCTGCGGCGATGTCGGATTCGGAAAGACGGAGATCGCGGTGCGGGCAGCCTTCAAGGCGGCCAGCGAAAACAAACAGGCGGCGGTGCTCTGCCCGACGACGATTCTCGCCGAACAGCACTTCCGCACCTTTTCCGAGCGCTTCCGGGAATATCCCTTTCAGATTGCGGTGCTCGACCGCTTTGTGACCCCGGCCAACGTGAAGAAAACCCTGAAGGAGCTCAGGGAAGGAAAGGTGGATATCCTGATCGGAACCCACCGCATCCTGTCGAAGGATGTGGAATTCAAGGACCTCGGGCTTCTGGTCGTGGATGAGGAACAGCGCTTCGGCGTGGAACACAAGGAGAAGATCAAGGAACTCAAATCCAGCATCGATGTCCTGACACTGAGTGCGACCCCGATTCCGCGAACCCTGCAGATGTCTCTGGTCGGGATTCGTTCCCTGTCCCAGCTCGATACCCCTCCCAGCAACCGCTACAACGTACAGACCTACGTCGTGGAGAAGAACGAGGGGCTCATCGTCGATGCGATCGAAAAGGAGCTGGCAAGAGACGGACAGGTGTTCTATCTCTACAACTCGATCGATACGATTTACAACACCGCAAGAACGCTTCAGAACCTGATCAAGGATGCGCGGATCGGAATCGTGCACGGAAAGATGGACCGGGAAACGATCGAAGATGTGATGTATCGCTTTACGAAGCGGGAGATCAATGTCCTGGTATGCACGACGATCATCGAAAACGGCATCGATATTCCCAATGCCAACACGATGATCATCGACAATGCCCAGAATTTCGGACTGGCGCAGATCTATCAGATCAAGGGAAGAGTCGGAAGAAGCGACCGGGTGGCGTATGCCTACCTTCTGATTCCCGAGCAGAGAGTGCTCTCGGAAACCGCCCGCAAGCGGCTTCAGGCCGTAAAGGAATTCGCAAAGCTCGGCAGCGGTTATCGGATTGCCATGCGGGATCTCACGATCCGGGGTGCCGGCGATCTGCTCGGCGAAGAGCAGTCCGGGTTTATCGATACCGTAGGCATCGATATGTATATCGAGATGCTGGAAGAGGCGATTGAAGAAACAAAGGGCGTAAAGAAGGAAACCCCGAAGGAGATCAGCCGTGCCAATGTCAAGGTATCCGGCTATATCCCGAAGGAATTCGCCCCGGATGATTTCGACAAGATTTCGATGTATCAGAAAATAGATAAACTCCTTACCTTCGAAGAACTCGAAGCGTATAAGAGCGAAGTGATCGACCAGTACGGAAGACTGCCGGAAGAGGTGGGAAGCCTCTTTGAAAAGCGCAGGCTGGATATTCTTCTGAACGATCCCGATGTGGACAGCTATAAGGAGATCCGCGACAAAGTGCAGGTCAGCTTCTCGAAGGAGTTTTCCCAGAAGATCGACGGTGTGAAGCTGTTCTCGATTTTCTCCGAGATCAGCAAGGATATCGATCTGCGCTATACCAACGGTCAGATCATCGCCTCTCTTCCCCGCTCGCGGGAGAGCCTGGAAGGGACGATTCAGATGATCATGCGGTCAAAGGAGGCGGTGCGCAATGCGGATTGACAAATGGCTGAAGGTTTCCCGGATCATGAAGCGGAGAACCATTTCTCAGGAGCTCGCGAAAAACCAGCGGGTGGAAATCAACGGAAAGATCGTCAAGCCCTCGAAGGAAGTGAATGTCGGAGATGAGGTCAGCGTGCAGTTCGGTTCGCGGAAGATCACCGTACGGGTATTGTCCATTGAAGAGGTCAAACGCAAAAAGGATGCCTCGGCGATGTATGAGATCCTGAAAGAGGAACGGGTGGAAAGTGCAGAATCCGAGGAACTTCTGTAATCTATGGCAAGCTATTCCAAAAAAGAACTGTTTGAAAGCGTTCCGGTGAGCGAGGCGCTGAAAGCGATGGCGGTGCCGACCATCATCTCCCAGCTGATCAACCTGGTGTACAACATGGTCGATGCCTTTTTCATCGGCCGCACCGGAAGCTCCTATATGATGGCAGCCACGACCGTGACCCTGACTCTTACGCTTTTGAATGTGGCGTTCTCGAATCTTTTCGGAGTCGGCGGCGGCAGCCTGGTCGCCCGGCTCATGGGGAAGAAGAAAGATGATGAGGCAAGAGCTGCCGCATCATTCAGTTTCTGCGGTGCGATATTGCTTGCGCTTTCCTATTCCCTTCTGATCGGCTGTTTCATGACCCCGGTTTTACGGTTCCTCGGCGCCTCGGATATGACAATCGGCTTTGCCAGGGAATATACCGTTTTTGTGATTGTGATCGGGTCTTTGCCGGCGATGCTTTCCCTGACGCTGGCGCATCTTCTTCGCAATACGGGATACTCCTCGCAGGCAAGCTTCGGCCTTAGCTTTGGCGGGGTATTGAATATGATTCTCGATCCCCTGTTCATGTTTGTCCTTCTTCCGAAGGGAAGTGAAGTGAAAGGGGCGGCGATCGCAACCCTGCTTTCCAATGTCTGTTCCTGCATTTATCTGCTGCGGGCCTTCCATACCGCTTCAGGACGTGCACCGCTTTCGATGTCGCCGAAAGAAGCGGGCCTTATCACAGCCGCAAACCGGAAGGCAATTTTCACGGTGGGCATCCCTTCGGCGATTCTGACCGGCCTGTTTGATCTTGCCAATATCTGCGTCAATATCCTCTCCGCCGCCCACAGCGATCTGGTGCTTGCGGCGATGGGCATTGTCATGAAGGTGGAGCGCATCCCCAATGCCGTCAATATCGGCATCTGCCAGGGGATGTTGCCCATTGTGGCGTATAACTACTCCTCCGGAAACCACCGGCGCATGAAGGAAACGGCAAATACCGCAAGAACCTGGGGAATCATCGTCTCTCTCTGCAGTATCGTACTGCTTGAAATCTTCGCACCCCAGGTGACCCGCGTCTTTCTCTCCGTCTCGAAGGGCGGCGCACAGGAGGCTAAGATCGTGCTGGACTATGCGGCGATGTTTCTGAGAATCCGGTGTCTGGCCTCGATCTTCCAACTGCTCAACTACCATGCCAGTTTCTGCATGCAGGCGATGGGCAACGGAAGGGCGACGATGCTGCATGCCCTGGTGCGGGAGCTTGTGTTCTACATTCCCTGTATGTTTCTTCTTGACCGGCTTTTCAGAGAAACCGGCCTTGCCTCGGCCCTTGTGGTCGGAGAAGCGCTCGGTGCATGCTTTGCGACATTCCTTCTGAGACGTGTCATGGGTCGAAATTCAGGAGCCAATCCGGCTGGATAACCTTATAATAGAATCTGTAGTCTTTGTGAGGTTTCGCATCATGAAAAACAACCTGTTTCAGAAATCCATTCTGAGCCTGGCGTGTATTGCATGCATGGCTTTTTCGATATCTCCGGTACGGGCGGAAGAGCCCCCGGAACCTTCTTCCGTCCATGAGGTGAAAGAAGAGCAGAAAGACGAACAGAAGAAAGAGAACAAAGAGGAAAAGGCAGAACTCCCCGAATCTATGCGGGAGGAGTCACAGGCTCTGGAAGAAGGGCAGAAGTCCGAAGAGATCAAAGAATATGATGTTTGGGTCAGCGGTATACGGGTAACCGATCGGAACCGGAATGATATCCTCGGGGATCAGACGGCCTTCTTTGAAGAAACGACTTCGGAAGAGAGAACGATCGGGGTTCTGACTCTGGACGGCGCCGATCTTGAGATTGCGGATCTCTCCGAGAAAGCCGGAGAGGCGATCAGCGCGGCGGTCTATGCGAAAGATGATCTGATGATCCGCCTTGCCTCGGATTCCTCGATTCATCTCTCATCCCCGCTTCCGGAGAATCAGCCGGCTGCCGGCATCCGCCTGACGAATGAGAGAGGCGGTAAAAGCGTATACCTGGACGGCAGGGACCAGTACACCCTGTCGATTCATCTCTTGTCGCCGGCAAACAGTGCGGTAACCGGCATCAGCGTCAGTGACGGAAGGGATGTCAACAGTCTGTCTCTGTATCATACCGGACTTTCCGTATCGCTGCATTCCCAGTCCAAAGCGGCGAGCCAGAGGGGAATTGAATGCGAAGATATCGGGATCAAAGGAAGCGATGTCATCATTTACTGCGCGGATGGCGAGGAGCTCGTCGGCATCAGCGCGATCTATGTCAACATCGATGAAACCGATCTTAATATAGTCACCGGAAAGGGAGATGCGGGAATCGGAATTCACACCGTTTCGGGCAGGCTCCAGAGCGGCATTCATATCTACAGCGAGAACACTTCGGTACGGATCGATGCCACAGATACAACATCCGGCGTCGGGGCGTATGGCGAAGAAGGATCGGAACTTCTGACATTCGATACATCCGCTCTGGAAGTCAGCGGATCGGATACCGCCCTGCATTTTGATGAAATCCATGACAAGGACGGCCGCGGGGCATTGATGCGCAGGACGCTTTCGAATGAGGAAATCCCGGAAACGTTTGAGGGTTCCGAAATGACATTCCTCTCGGATCAGTACCGCTATGTATGCATCCCCAAAGACCGGCGGAATTATATCGTCACCCATGCGGATCCCTCCTGGTATAAGAACAGCGGAAAGCCGGCGCGCTTTGTCTGGAAGAATGAAGAAGAGGATACCGGCACGTTCTCCCATTTTGCGGCTTTGATGTTTGACGACACAAAGCTTGATGAACACTGTTACTTCGCCGAAGAGGGAAGCCTGAAGATCACCCTTCTTCCCTCCTTCCTGGAAACGCTGACACAGGGAACTCATAAGGTTCAGGCGATCTTCTCGGACGGTCTTTCCGAAACGGCGGAGTTTGAGCTTCTGCAGAAGAAGCCGGAGCCAAAACCCGACTCCGATTCGGATTCAGATCAGCCCTCTCCTGGAACAGGATCGGCACGGGTTACCTGTCAGATGGCGGGATTTCCGGAAGGATATGTCTGGAACGAAGCCGCAAAGGCCTGCCAGCCCGGTATACTGGATCAGGCGGGAAACTTCCATGCGGTTTCGTCAGAACAGACACCGGCAAAATACCGGGCGGTCAGCACAGGCGACAAGGGGATCAACGGACATGCTGTGACATTGATCAGCGCCCTGATCACGGCGGCGTGGTCGGGATGTATGCTGAAAAACGGAAGATAAGGAAAGACCTTCGGGTCTTTTTTTCGGAATGAAAGGATCGAGCGCATATAAAAAACAGGAGACGCTGCGCCTGTGTATCAGGCGCTGTCTCCTGTCTGGCTGATTGTCAGTCCGGCATCCGCAGGGTTGTGCCGGGATAGATCACAGAGGGATCAGAGATGACATCGGTGTTGTTGTCATAGATGTCTTTCCATTTCATGCCCGAATCATAGAACTTCAGACCAAGGAACCAGAGGGAATCTCCGGGTTCCACGACATAGACCGCAGGTGCGGGTTCAACCCCGGTAGATGCGGCAGGTGTTTTGGTCTCTGTCTTTGTTTCTGACTTTTCCTCTGAGAGGCCATAGGTGTAATACATCTCATCATACAGGCCCAGGCATGCGTCCATGCCGGGGTTGGGAGAGGTTGTCTTTTCCAGTACCTTGTCCCAGGATCCGTATTTATCGAAGAGGAATTCCGGGGTCGGACCTTCTTCATTGCCATAGGTGTCGAGATTGCTCTTCTTCGCAATCGCAAGGCCGTCCGGATCATCCTTGTAGGCATCAAGGCGGATCTTGTTGCGCAGAGAGGAAGCTTCCTTCGCGATCTCTTCGGTCGATTTGCCTTCCTTTTTGCGGTCTTCGATCAGTTTATAGATTTCCTTGAGGGAATCGTGATATTCGATTCTCTGTTGGCGGGCGTCCTCAACCTGTTTGGCATCCGTCCAGTCGATCGCATCCACATAGTCCTTGAGCCGCACGGAGTCCGGACTCGGGGAGTAGCCGTAGACCGCTTTCGGGTTGCGTACAATGTCCTGGACAGCGGAGGGATTCTCCATCGGATCATGGACATAGGTAAATCCTTCGGTGGCCGGATTCTCTTCCGCAATGACCGGCGGCAGGATTCCCATCGCCAGAAAACAAGATAAAAACAAGGCTGTCAGAATCTTTTTCATATCTTCAATACTTCCTTTTCATCCGTTATTATACGTTACTTCCAGGAGGATGAACGCATGATTCATGCTTTTCGCATCATAATGTATGCCTGCATGTATGCCGATCCTATGGAACGCGGAAGAATGCCGTAAACGGCAAACCTGCCGGATATGACACAGAAGGCGGCAGAGCGGGGTCATAGGCATTCATTATTCCCCGAAGCTATGAGAAAATGAAGTCAGGAGGGAAAGAAACAGATATGAAAGATTGGAAGGAATGCATGCTGGAATCTGCACTGACTCTCGGCCTTGTCTTTTCACTGGCGGGCTGCGGCAGCTCCGCGTCCGCACCATCGCAGGCAAGCGCCGCACCGGACAACGGCACGGCTGCGGCGGAGACAGTCAAAGAGTTTGCGGCAGACGGGAAGTACACCTCACTGGGAATGCAGGTAAAAGATTACATCGTCACCGATGACTCGGCGACGGGACTCAAGATTGAACTCAACAAAGACGGCACCGGAAGTCTCGACTTCGGCGGCGGCAATGCCGGACCGGTCAGCTCCTGGAGCGAATCCAACGGAAATTTCTCGATGCAGGCAGGCGTCTCTGATTTCACCGGAACCCTGAAGAACGGAATCCTCGATCTCGACTTCGGCGATGGTCTCGTCATCGTGTTTGCCCAGGACGGCGCATCCTACGACAAAAGCAAGGTGATCAGCGTCGATGAATATGAGAAGATCGCCAAGGAAGCCGCAGGAGCTGCCACAACAACGTACGGCGGCGATCCGGCTGCGGCTGGCGAATATTCGATCTATGCGCTGGAAAGCAATGGTAAGTGCATCAAGCTTCCGCCAGAGGAACAAATGGTATTCATCTTCACCCTGAAGGAAGACGGCAGCGGCACGGTTACCGTCGATGATGAAGCGGAATCGCTGCACTGGAAAGTAGACGGCAAGAAGCTCAGTCTCTTTGAACAGGACGGCACCCCGACTTCTACCGAGTACGACATGTCCATCGAAAAGGGAATCCTGAAACTCGTGGTTCCCGCTGACGGAGAATCCCCGGAAGTCATCGAGTACTTCGTGACCAAGGATGCGGATGTCACATCCCTCAATGCGGTGGATGCCGATACATTGAATTAACAATCGGCCGCGGAAGCGGCCTTTCCTATGCGTTCACAGCACAGTTCTTCCTTTACCGGGAAGAAGGAATCCGGCTATAATGTGGAAAAGTGTGAAGGAGAGACATGGGTGAAATGCTGAATAAGGAAAAGGTGAATCAGATTCTTGCGGAGCACGCGGAGAAGGCAAAGCAGATTCTCAATGACAAAGATGATCTGATCAGAATGCTGGTGGAAGCGGAGAAGATCATCAAGGCGCATGAGGAGCTGTCTTCCATTCAGGATCTTCCGGCCATGATTCATATCGTAAGAAGCTATGCCTACGGCACCGCTTCCGGGGTCAGTGAGGATTCCGCGGCGGTGATGGCGGGAGCGCTGATGTATCTGACGGATTCGGAAGACTACTTTCAGGACAGCACGCCGGTGATCGGGCTGTTCGATGATATGGCCGTGATCTGGGCGGCAATTGACAGGGAACAGAAAGTCATCCGTTCGTTCGGAAAATAATGCCTGCAGCCGCGGGCATTTTTATTCGGGAAAGAGATGTGATTACTGCCTATGGATTGCGGCGGGGAAAGCAGACCATGTATTATGAAAGGTATATAAAGCATCCATCAGGGAGGCATTTATGGACTATCAGGCTTTTACAGATACTTTTACTGTCCCGTGCTGTGTCATGGAAGTGGTGAAGAATCCGGACGGAACCTGCGGAAAGGTAACGATACACCGCTCCAATGCCATTTATAAAGAGGTGATGGGACCTGCGTATTATGATGACATGCCGTATGAAGAGCTCGTTCCCAAAGACAACAAGTTCGAGGACTTCTGCTTTCGGGCCGCGCATGAAAACCGCCGCATGCATGCATATGTGGAGACGCGGGGGCTGAACACCTGGACCGACCAGCAGCTGCTGCCGCTGGAGAAAAAGGATGAGACGACCGGCCGCTGCCTGTTTCTGTTTGAGTTTACGAGAGAAGCGGAAACCGATCGCATGGCGGAGGTATCGAGAGAGACGGCACAGGCGGTGATCTGCTGTTGTATATCGCTCGTCCGGGATGAGAATCTGAAGAAGTCGCTGGACCGCGTCACCAGCGATATCTGCGATATTGCCGATGCGCTGTCCTGCCGCATTATTCTGATCGACCACAAGAAGAAAAAGACGGAGACCCTGTCCTGCTGTTCCGTGGATGAAAAGGGAAAGCGGTTTTCCGGATATATGAATGAAGTCGATTATGAGATCGTCTCAACCTGGGAGCGGATGATCGGCGTAAGCAATGATGTCATCCTCAAGAATGACCGCGATATGGATGAGATGGCTAAGCGCAATCCCGAATGGGTGAACGACATGCGTGCCCATGGAGTAAAAAGCCTGGTTCTGATTCCGTTAAAAAGAGGAAAGACGGTGATCGGCTACCTCTATGCGATCAACTACAACATCGCAAAAACCGTTGAGGTCAAGGAACTGATCGAACTGCTCTCCTTCTTTCTTGGTATGGAGATCTCAAACCATCAGCTGCGGGAAGAACTCGAATACCGAAACAACCACGACACCCTGACCGGCGTGAAGAGCCGGGCTGCCATGAAGAGGGCGATGAAGAAGATCGAAAAACAGAAGCCCCATCAGCCGTTCGGTCTTGTGAATATGGATGTCAACGGCCTGAAGACGGTCAATGACAGCCTCGGCCATGACTGCGGCGACCGGCTGATTCTCGACAGCGTGGCGGTCATGAAGGAGTGCTTCGGGGCAGACTCCATATACCGGGTCGGCGGCGATGAATTCCTGGCGCTGGTGACAGACTGCACGAAAGAGGAATTTGAAGAAAAGATGCGAAGGTTCAACGAACTGAAGACGGATGTGACCAATGCGAGCATCTCAGCCGGCTGTCACTGGGCTGATGAAACTACCGACATGCAGGAGGCGATCCGGCACGCCGACCAGGTCATGTATACCGATAAGCAGAACTACTACCGAACCCATCCCGACAGGCGCAGAAGCTAGAAAGGAACCTCATGAAATATCTGAAGCAGTTTGGAATCATCCTGCTGGTGACATGTATCGGAGAGATCATCCGTTACTTTGTCCCGCTTCCGATCCCGGGCAGTATCTATGGACTGGTGATTATGTTTACTATGCTTTGCGCGCACGTGATCAAAGTGGAAGATGTGAGGGAGGCCGCGGTATTTCTGATTGAGATCATGCCGGTGATGTTTATCCCTGCCGCTGCCGGACTCATCGAATCCTGGGGTGATCTGAAGCCCATACTGATCCAGACGGTGGTAATCCTTGTGCTCACCACGATCATCGTCATGGCGGTCACGGGAAAGACAGCGATGTTTATGATCGGAAAGGAGAAGAACCATGAATGAGGTCATTGCGAATTCCGCCAGCGCGGGTGTGGTCATCTCCCTGCTTGCATATTATGCCGGCGTCTTTCTGCGAAAGAAGACGGGCAAGAGCTTTGTAAACCCGCTTCTTATTTCGATCATCCTTGTTATTGCCTTTCTGCTTCTGTTCCGCGTGGACTACGCAAGCTATCAGGCAAGTGCGAAATACCTCAGCTGGTTTCTGACGCCGGCGACGGTAAGCCTAGCCATACCGCTCTATCTGCAGCTGGAACGGCTGAAGAAAAACATCCGGGCGATTCTTGTAAGCATCCTTGCCGGTTCCGTTGCAAGCATGGGTTCCGTTCTCGCCCTTTCTGTCATATTCGGTTTTACCCATACGCAGTATGTGACCTTTCTTCCCAAGTCCATCACCACCGCGATCGGTATGGGAGTCGCGGAAGAGATGGGCGGTATCACCGCGATCACGGTTGCGGTCATCATCGTGACGGGAATCTTCGGCAATATCATCGGCGAAGCCCTGTGCAAAACGCTGAAGATCACCGATCCGGTAGCCGTAGGACTTGCGCTCGGCACCAGCGCGCATGCGATCGGCACCGCCAAGGCGATGGAACTGGGAGAGACGGAAGGCGCCATGAGCTCGCTTGCGATTGTCACCGCCGGCATTATCACGGTTTTGCTGGCTAATGTCTTTGCCATGCTTTACTGAAAACGGGAGAAGCTATGAAAACAGTTATGATTGTGGACGCCCAGGGAGGGGGTCTCGGAAAACAGCTGATCAACGAAATCCGAAAGGAGATCGAAGGTCTTCACATCATTGCCGTCGGCTCCAATGCGACCGCGACCGCCGTCATGTTAAAGGCGGGGGCGGATGAAGCGGCCACGGGAGAAAACGCCGTCAAGACGGTATGCCGCAGAGCGGATTATATCCTCGGTCCGATCGGAATGGTGATCGCCGACTCGATGCTCGGAGAGATCACGCCGAAGATGGCGGAGATGATCGCTTCCGCCGATGCCATACGCATCATGATACCCTTCAGCACCTGCAATAATTTCATCGCCGGCGTCGCCGAAAAAAGCACCGGCAAGCTGATCTCCATTGCGGTGGCACAGCTGAAAAAAGAGGTAAGCGAAAACAGCTGAGGCATATTATAATACCTGAAATATTCATAGCATGATGTGAACCAAAAATAAACGGTCGAATTGAGACCGCATCAAGTTATATGGATGGGCAGTTCCGCCTGTATGCATGATGAAACCGGACAGCCACTGTAGCTGCCCTGTTTCATATAGGATTTATTGTCAAATCTGAAGCACTGCGTTCCAGTATTTCATGAACTGCCAGCGATACTGGTATGCACTGCTGAAACTCAGCTTAAGCTTGCGTGCATGGCTTGTGACCTTTACTGCAATCTTCTGAAATTTTAGCCGGAAGCTGTTCATTGTCATCAATGCATCATTTCCTTTGAGAATTGTGTTCTGGAAGATGTGGAAAATATTGTAACTGATCGCACTGATCAGAAACTGCATTTCATTCTCAAAGAAGTTGGCGTGTGACAGATGTTTT
>JAFWCM010000239.1 GCA_017536885.1 Solobacterium sp. | reverse complement strand
TCCTCCAGGAGGAAGTTATTGTAATTATCGTATCGCTGCTGGATTTCGGCGAGAATCATATGGATGGCTTCGGGAAGGACGCCCTCTTTTGCAAGGATTGCGGTCTTTACGTTATCGCTGAGCTTATGGAAAATGCCGGCCCGTTTCATTTTCTTTTCGATGATGGACTTTCGGTATTCATTCGAGAGAAGGTAATCGTATTCGATCTGTTCCTCATTCACGCCCAGCGCCAGCAGGATCAGCATCGCTCCGATGCCGGTGCGGTCCTTGCCCTGGGTGCAGTGGATCAGCAGCGGTCCTTCTTTCTTCATCAGGATCCGGAACATCTCCTTGTATGCATCATTGGAATAGACAAGGGATGCATGAATGCTTGAAACCACCGTGGAGGTGAAATTTCCGGTCTGATCTTCGTCGAAAAGCATCCGGATGAATTCGATGGGAGAATTGTTGAGATCCTCGCGGAAGTTCTCAAAGGCGGCGCACATCCTCTGATGATTGCAGTCACTGAACTTCGGATCCGGAAGGAGAGCCGATTTGGCAAGACTCCGGAAATCCAGGATGTTGCGGATGCCGAGCTCTTCAAAGCGTGACCGCTCTTCTTTGCTGAGAAGACCGAGCGCACCGCTTCGAAACAGGAGTTCCGGCTTTACGGTTCTGTCGTCGATGGACCGGTATCCGCCGAGTTCCCGGAAATTCATCTCTTTGCGAAAGCCCTCTACATCTGCCATTCCTGTTTCCTTTCTGAATCTGCTGAAAATAATATGTAATCGATATGCTGCGCTTATCTGTCGGCGGTATCCGGCAGCGCTGTCTTTGTGTAGTTGATTGTCGGCTCGGTAACGCCGAAGCGTTCCTTCAGACGCTCGAAGTCCTTGATCTTCTCATCCAGATAGTCATTGAACTGATCATACGGAACCATGCCGTTTTCATCACTTTCCAGGGTCGGAATTTCAAAAACGTGAGACATCGGCGGATTTTCGAGCGTAAGCACCGGCATGCCGCGAAGCTGTTCCGTGTTCTGATAGACCAAACGGAGGCGGACATATTCCTTGCCGCTCTGATCTTCCCATTTTTCAAAGACGAGCTTACTGCCGATCGGGGTTTTGAGCTCTTCGGATTGATCGACAATATAATCCCGGATATTCAGGGCGCCGAGAACACTGGCGAGATTGGAGTCGTGGCCGCAGAGGAAGGTGAATTTCCTGTCGTCTCTCTCGAGTTCGGAATCAATCACCTGCAGCAGCGGATTGGCCATATGGCAGGCGATCAAAGGTGCGGTAAAGATCACATCCATGCGGACATCCTTGATGGAAGAAACCTTCTTCCACTGATCTTCCGTGAGATCCTTACCGAAGGCGGCTTTCTTCTTATCAGCTTCTTCATAGCTCTGAAGGACCAGTGCGTCCGCAAGCGAAGTCGCATTGGCCAGAGATCCCTTCAGGATCGGTTCCTTCCCCGCTTCGAAAATCAGCTGATTGTCATCGTTATTGAAATCGGTAAGCTCACCGGATTTGTATCCCGGTGAGTCATGGAAATCAATGATATCGGTAAGCAGTGCATATTCTTCGCTGAGATCGGGAATCATGGCCAGCATTTCTTTTTCGGCTTCCTTCTGGTAATCCTCCGTCAGAAAGGTCAGCCTGGGATCGAACACCGGATCCATCTGATTGAAGGGCATATGGGTTTCGATGCGCACATTGGCGACGGGAAGAAATCCCGAAGAAAAATACTGTGCGGTTGCGATCGTCCGCTGCAGGGAATTGGCATAGAAGCGGACTTCATTTTCTTTCGGATGATAGTTTTCGCTCATCAGGTCTTCACTGACCACCCATTTGCGGAAATACTCTCCCATCTCCGTTTCCAGAATTCCGCCGCGAAGAGAAAGTTCGCTTGCCGCACTGCTCCAGGGGAACCATTCATGCGGGGTGGCTTTTCCCAGTACGGAAGTGCCGTCCGAGAGCGGGGAGCGGATATTGTGGCGGCTGAGGACGACCACTTCTTTCAGCTTGTACCCGTTGTTTTCCTTCCGAACGGTGAACCCGGAGAGAAAAAGCGCCATGAGAAGTGATACCGTTACCAGACATTTTCTGCGTATTTTACTCATATTGAATTCCTTTGTCATTTAGAAAGAGATGTGTGCTTCAATTATAAATCACCAAAGCCGAAGACTTGGAATGCGGGAGAAAGATTTTCCTCGTTTTCTTCCGTTTCTTCATCAGGATAATCGAAGAAAGAAGAATGGCGCCGGGAGATGGTACTATTAGGAGGTGAGTTCTGCAGTACGGGATGTGCATCTGCGGCAGTTCGGGAAAGGCAAGACAGTGAAAACCGCAGTGATTCCGAAGAAGAGAAGCTTTTCCGGTTCTTCTGTATTGATGAAGAAAGGAAACGGTTTCGTAAACGGCGGGACAGTAAGAAGATACAGACATAGGAAAAGGTGGAATATATGATCACAAGTGAACTGAAATTTCTGTTTCAGAAAGACGGATTTGTGCCGGATATTACCGGTGAATTATCGGAAGAGGCCAGAAACGAAGCTCTGACATGGCAGAAGGACAATGCGATTGATCACCTGTATGATTTCGGGATCGGACCAAGGCCGGAATCCCTGAGTACCAGCGCGGCCTATCTGTATCTCGTTGCCTCAACCTTCTTTAAATGCCTCACGGAAATGCCGGAAATTGAAATCGCAAGAGAAAAGGCAAAGGTGAAACTCAGCGAAGATCAGATGGATTATCTGCTCGAAGCGGTTCCGTTCGGTCTTGGCAGCGAGAATGTGGATAAAACCTGGATTAACAATATCTTCAAAAAGTTTCAGAAGCGGTACAAAGACGAGATCAAGGCATATCCGGGATCGGTGGAGATGTATCTCACCGAAAAGAATCAGGATCTCCATGTGCCGGAGAGAATTTTCTTCCATCTGGTGGAAGGGGGAAAAGACAGCGATTATCCCTTTGCTTTCATGGCAACTTACGCTTCCAGGAGCGCCGACGGAAAAGTGCATCACTATCCGCTGAAATATGCTCTGACGGAATATGATGCGGATCGGAAAAAACTGCTTGAACTTCTTTCCTGCCTCAACAGGGCTGCGGATGTTTCTCCTCTGATCAGTGAGTTCATGAAAACAGGGGAACTGTTTCATCCGCTTCAGCTGACTTCAGAGGAAGCGTATTCCTTTCTGATGAGCGTCACGGAAATCGAAAAGGCAGGGATTCTCTGCCGGATACCGATCTGGTGGCGCAAGAAGGCGATGAACCCGAGCCTGACGATCAAAATCGGAAATGAGGAACCGAGTCTTCTGGGATTTGAAAGCATACTCGGCACCGTTCCGAGTCTCACCGTTGACGGGGTGGAACTTACCAGAGAAGATGTCATGAATCTGCTTCAGATGAGTGAAGGGCTTGCGATGATCAAGGGAAAGTGGATTGCCGTAAACCATGCAAGGCTGAGTGAACTTCTGACAAGGATGAATGACAGTTCCGAAACGATGACGCTTCTGGAAGCGATGCGCAGCGGCATGAAGGATATGGATAATGACGCAGACAACGGCGTAGTCATATCCAACGGACAGTGGCTGAGTGATTTTCTTTCCCGACTTCGCCATCCGGAAAAACTGCGGGGACTTGAACTTCCTTCCGGGATTCATGCGAGCCTTCGCCCTTATCAGAAAACCGGATATGAATGGCTGAGCTATATGGATTCCATCGGCTTCGGGGCTTGTCTTGCGGATGATATGGGACTCGGGAAGACCCTGCAGGTACTGAGCTATCTCGAACAGCTGCGCACAAAGAAAAAAGATGCGCATGTCCTTCTGATCGTACCTGCGAGCCTGCTTGGCAACTGGTCCAGTGAAAAGGATAAATTTGCGCCGGAGATGGATCTGCAGATCCTTCACGGACAAAGCAAGGCGATTCTTGCAGAGATGGCGGAACACCCGCTGTTTCTCAATATCACTACGTATGCGATGGCAATCCGCATCAAAGAACTCGCGGATGTGAAGTGGGACTGCATCATTCTGGACGAAGCGCAGGCGATCAAGAATCCGCTGACCAAACAGACCAGGGCAGTCAAATCATTCCAGAGCCGAATGAAGATTGCGATGACCGGTACACCGATCGAAAATGATCTGACCAATCTCTGGTCACTGTTTGATTTTCTGAATAAGGGACTTCTCGGAAGTTCAAATGATTTTGCGGCATATTGCCGGAAACTGGAAGGAAAGCCGGAAGACTATGCAAAACTGAAGGCGCTGATCAATCCTTTCCTTCTGAGGCGTATGAAGACAGACAAGAAGATCATTCGTGATCTTCCGGATAAACTGGAAATTCTGGAGTATTCCGATCTTTCCAGAAAACAGACGGTTCTTTATCGGAAAACCGTAAATGAAATGGCGGAGAAGATTCAGGGACTCGACGAATTCAGCCGCCGGGGAATCGTTCTTGCGACGATCATCAAACTCAAGCAGATCTGCAATCATCCGGATCAGTATCTCGGACAGAGCGCCTACTCTCCGGCGGAAAGCGGAAAGTTTGAGCTTCTGAGAGAACTCTGCGAAACGATCTATGAAAAGCGGGAGCGGGTATTGGTATTTACGCAGTTTAAGGAGACCACAGGATTTCTGAATGATTATCTCGCAGAGATATTCCATGCCCGCGGCGAGGTAATTCACGGCGGCGTACGCCCGAAAGAGCGGACAAGAATTGTGGAGAGATTTCAGTCGGAGGAATATGTGCCCTATATTGTCTGTTCTGTGAAAGCAGCAGGCACCGGTCTGAATCTCACGAAAGCGAATCATGTGATTCATTTTGACCGCTGGTGGAATCCTTCGGTGGAAAACCAGGCGACGGACCGGGCATTCAGAATCGGTCAGACAAAAGATGTCATGGTTCACAAGTTTGTTTCGAAGGGAACCATCGAGGAGAAGATCGACAGGATGATTGAATCAAAAAAAGAACTCGCGGAAAATGTGATCGGCGAAGGGAGCGAGAAGTGGATTACCGAACTCAGCGATGACGAATTGTTCTCCCTGATGAGACTGGATGGATGAGGTATAGCGATGGGATACTGGAAACCGAAATATTATCCTGCACCAAGCGCGGAGACGGTGAAGGAAAACGCGGTGAAGAGCGCGGAAAAGGCAAGGAAGAAAGGGCTTGTATACAAGCCGGTGATCATTGAAGGAAGGAAGATCACCAAAAGCTGGTGGGGAAATGCATGGTGTGAAAATCTGGAACGCTATGCGGACTTTGAATCAAGAATTGACCGCGGCAAACGCTATGTCAGAAACGGCTCCGTGATCGATCTTCAGATTTCGCGGGGCAAAGCCTCTGCCCGGGTTCAGGGAACCCGCAAATCTCCCTACAAAATTGAAGTGCGGATCTCACCGCTTTCCGAAGAAAAATGCGTAAGCATTCTGAAGCGGTGCGGCAGGAAGCCGGACAGCCTCGAAGCGCTGGTCAGCGGAAATTTTCCCGAGGAACTCAAGGACCTCTTCTTTGAAAAGGACGGATTGTTTCCGAGCCCCGGTGAAATCTCCTTTATGTGTTCCTGCCCGGACTGGGCGCTGATGTGCAAACATGTCGCGGCAACCCTGTACGGGATCGGCGCGCGTTTCGATGAGAATCCGCTGCTGTTCTTTGAACTGAGAGGAATCGATGTGGATCGATTTATCGATTCCGCAATTCATGACCGCATTGAAGAGATGCTTTCGATGGCAGACAACCGAACGGACAGAATGATGGATGAAGAGGATCTCACTTCGCTGTTCGGCGTGCTGTAAGCAAAGTGAAACGTAAAAAAACGGATGCCCAGGACGGGGAAGAACAGAAGAAATCATTCTGTTTCCGCAAGGGAATGATCGTCCTGTCAGGCAGACACAAACAAAGATACAACACAACAGAGGAGTTAACAGACATGATTACAATCAATCTGTATTACACGGGAAAAAACGGAAGCGCGAGGAAATTCGCACAGGAGATGGAGCGTTCCGGAATCGCGGACGCGATCCGAAAGGAACCGGGAAATCTGCGCTATCAGTATTTTATGCCGATGGATGATGAGGAGACGGTTTTACTGATCGATGCCTGGCGGGATCAGGAAGCGATCGACAGACATCACGCAAGTGCGATGATGAAGGAACTTGCGGCGCTGCGGGAGAAATACGATCTGCATATGAAGGCGGAACGCTATATCAGCGAAGAATTCGGAAACGATGAACAATACATCAGAAAGTGAGAATCAATCCATGCAGGAATTGAAATGGACGAGAGAACCGGACGAATACCTCATTGAGCCGGACCGAATTGAAATCACAACCATGCCTCATACCGATCTCTGGCAGAGGACGTATTATCACTTCCGCAACGACAATGCCCCACTGCTTCAGATGGAAACGGAGGAAAAGTATTTTTCATTTATCGTGAAGACGGACTTCACGGAAAGTCATCATCGCTTTGATCAGTGCGGAATCGTGATGTATCTCGACAGTGAGAACTGGCTGAAGGGATCCGTGGAATATGAGAATGAACAGTTTCAGCATCTCGGATCGGTGGTGACAAACCATGGCTATTCCGACTGGGCGACAACCGCAATCCCGGCGGATGTCAGAACCATGTGGTATCGCTTCAGCCGAAGGGAAGATGACTACTGTATCGAGTGTTCCCCGGACGGCAGGAACTTTACCCAGATGCGGGTCTGCCATATGTGGGAAGGAGCGGGGAAGATCAGCTTCGGAATCTATGCGTGCAGTCCCGAAGACTCCAGCTTCACAGCGGTGTTTACGGATATGAAACTGACGGAATGTGCCTGGAAGGCGCATGACGGCCAGAAACCCGACGAAGAATCCTCCTGCTGAAAGAGAAGAAAGCCGGAATGCATGCATTGTGCGGGATGAAACGCGAAGAGATGGGAGGCGTCCCGCACGAAAGACGCAGATTCTCCTGGACTGGTATAATAGTTCTGTGTTGATGAGGGGGAACTATGAGAGACAGATTTGATGGCAAATATGTGAATGATCTGGATTCCATGCATTACATCATGCCGTTTATGTATCCCGACCGGTGC
>JAFWCM010000238.1 GCA_017536885.1 Solobacterium sp. | reverse complement strand
GAAGAGGAGATGACGCTGATCCGGAAGTTCAGCGATGAAGTCATGGCGCTGAATCCGATCAAGGATGACAGTGATTCGGAAGCGGCCGTTGATGAGGCGGTGCGGAGGGGATATGAAAAAATCTGTATCGCCGGAGCGTTCGGGGGAAGAATCGATCACGAGATCGTCAACCTGCGGCTTTGCTTCAAATACCCCGAACGGGTGATCCTTGATGAAAGGGGCAATTACTGCATCGCCCTGAAAGAAGGGGTGCATATCATCAAAAAAAAGGGATACCGCTATCTCTCCGTGTTTGCCCAGAAGAGATGCGAGATCACCCTGAAGGGGTTTAAATATCCGCTTGATCACCGCGTGCTCGATGAGACCAGCCTCTACGGCCTCTCCAATGAGATCCTCGAAGAAGAGGGGATCATCGAAGTGCATTCAGGCATGATCCTGGTCATCATGAGCAGGGACAAGGCATAAAAAAACTTCCGTCACAGGAAGTATTTTTTTTGGTAACTTATGCTTCTTTAGCAGCAGCTTTCTTTGCTTTCGCGCCGCCCTTGAGAGTCTTCAGGGCACGTGCCGAAATTCGCACAGTCTGCGGCTTGCCGTCAACCATGATATGCGCTTTCTGCAGGTTGACATTCCACTTGCGGCGAGTAGCACGCAGGGAGTGAGAACGCCTGTTACCAGACATCGGTTTTTTACCGGAGAATTCACAAACTCTGGACATGATCACACCTCCATTCCTGATAATGCTTTGCTAGAATATCATGATTGAAGGGAGAATGCAACCGGAAGATTCCGCAGTTTGAAAGAATATTTTCATGACTTTGCTCTATTGTTCCATGAGGATATGGATATCGAATCATTTTTTCTGAGACATGGTACGGATGTGTGATAGAATGAGTGAGTTATTAGGAGTGCTGATGGATGAATAACAAACAGATTTATGCTGCGCTTGAAATATCCGATCATGAAGTCAGAATGATTGTCGGTGAATTTTTCAATACACGGTTCAACATCATCAAGGTGGAACGAATTCCGTGTTCCGGCATCAGTATGGATCAGGTCACCAATCCCGCTCTGGTGGTGGACAGTATCCGCAGGGCAAGTGAAGATGCCCAGAAGATGATCGGCGCAAAGATAGAAAAGGTGATACTGGGAATTCCCAGTTACAATATGAAGCGGTATTCGCTGAAGTCCACCGTTGCGATCGAAGGAATCGACGGAACAATTACCGTCGAGGATATCCGGGCAGCGATGCGTCAGGCAGAACAGATGAATATCGGCAAGAACCTCGCTCTGATTCAGACCGTGTGCGTGAAGTACACCGTCAACGGCATCTCTTCCCGCCGCATTCCGGTCGGGGAAAGAGCCAATGAGCTGACGGTGGATATTGATCTTCTGTGTGCGGACCGGACGATGAGCTTCGCGCTTGTCAGCTGTGTCGAAGAGTCGGGCCTTGAGGTCATGGACCTCTATGTGGATGTGTTTGCGGTTGCCAAGGAAGCCGCGCTGTTCGAACAGGCGGTGGATCAGAACGTCATCGTTCTCAAGATGGAGAGAGATCATACAACCCTCGGCCTGATCGCCAGGGGCAGACTCAACTCCACCGTGATCACCGACATCGGTGTCGGGGATATCGCCGGAGCGGTGATCGACCGCTACCAGCTGAATTCCACCGATGCCTGCGAGCTTGTCAAATACAGTGCAAAACTCGACAAGCCGTCCTATTCCGACAATCCTGTTTACATCTGGCAGGAGGGCGGAGATGCCCGCAAAATTACCGAACGCCAGCTGTGCGAATGCATTCAGCCGAAGGTTTCCGAATGGATTGCCAGTATCGAGAATTTGTGCAGACCAATCTTGCAAGCCGGGAAAACTACTGTTATTATTACCGGTGAGGGCGGCGAAATGCAGGGGCTTAATACCCTTTTGCAGCGATCGCTCAAGTGCGAGGGCGAGGTTAAGAACTATATTCCCGAAACGCTCGGCGGCAGAAACGCCGGCCTGACGGCGTGCCTCGGACTTTTCTACGCTTACAAGGACAGACAGCCGATTACCGGATATACCGACAACAGTCTGGACATGGAAACGTTTATCAAATCGGTATCTTACCGGGAGAACAGAGCCAGCGGAAATCCCGAGGATACATTAACCAGAAAACTGAAGGGGATTCTCTTCGACGCTAAGAAATAAGAGTAAGAGAGGGAGACGATATGTCAGACTTAACGTACAATCAGGTAGCCAGAATCAAAGTGTTCGGAATCGGCGGCGCCGGCAGCAATGCTGTAAACCGAATGGTGCAGGAAGGAGTGCAGGGAGTTGAGTTCTATGTGGCCAACACCGACCTCCAGGCACTTGATGTGTCACCTGTACAGAATAAGATCCAGCTTGGCAAGGCGGGTCTTGGAGCCGGAGGAAATCCGGACAACGGACGCAAGGCCGCGGTGGAAAGCGAAGAGGATATCCGCAAGGCTATGGAAGGAAGCGATATGATCTTCCTGACTGCAGGTCTTGGCGGAGGAACCGGAACCGGTGCTTCCCCGTTGTTTGCGAAAATTGCGAAGGAACTGGGCTGCCTGACTGTAGGTATTGTCACCAAACCGTTCAGCTTTGAAGGAAGAAAGCGCATGGTTCAGGCCGAGCAGGGTCTCGAACAGCTGAAGGAATATGTGGATTCCCTGATCATCATTTCCAACAACAAGGTTCTGGAAGTGATCGGACACATTCCTTTCGAAGATGCATTCAAGGAAGCTGACAACATCCTCCGTCAGGGTGTTCAGACCATCACCGATCTCATCGCCGTTCCGGCAATGATCAACCTGGACTTCGCGGACATCAAGTCCGTCATGGAAGGTCAGGGCAGTGCCCTCATCGGCATCGGTATGGCCCAGGGTGAAAACAAGGCGCAGGAAGCTGCTCAGAAGGCAATTCAGTCACCGCTGCTCGAAGCGCAGATCACCGGTGCGAAGTCCGCAATCGTCAACGTGACCGGCGGTGCTTCGATGTCCGCATACGATGCCCAGGAAGCAGTCGATTATATCCGTGAAGCTGCCGGAAGCGATATCGACATCATCTTCGGTGTTGCGATCAACGACAAGATCGGCGAAGCGATCATCGTTACCGTCATCGCCACCGGATTCGATCTTCCGAGACCGGATTATATTCCGAGCGACGGCCCGGCCAACGATGCCCGTCCCGTTGCCGGTGTGAGCGTCCGCAATGACGATGTGCCTTCCTTCGGGAATACGGTATCTTCCGTCGCGGATGAGGATGACGGCGTTCCCGCATTCTTCCATCGCTGAGAAAAGAAACCATAAAGAGATCTGTAACCGAACAGATCTCTTTTTCATTGTTTCAGCTCACATTTTCATTTTTTGGAAATATTTTCATTGACAATGAGAAGAATGCGTGTAAACTAAGGGAGGAAAAGCGATGAAGAGAAGAGTAACCGCGAAAGTCGCGCACCAGAGAGTCCCAGCAGCTGAAACGGGATCGCGGAACAGCGGTGAACATGGCCTCGGAGCAGCGGGTCCGATATTCAGGATCTGACGGTATTCCCCGTTACAGGAAAGAAGTATGATGGTACTTCATGAGGCAGACGTCAGTGATGGCGCTGTGAAGCAAGGTGGTAACACGAGACATTGTCCCGTCCCTGCATTGGGACGGTTTTATTTTTCGGAAAGGAGAAAAGCATGATTGAGCTGAAGAATGTGACCAAGGTATTCGGAAACAAAGAAGATCAGATCCATGCGGTCAACGGCGTAAGCCTTACGATTCATGACGGTGAGATCTTCGGAATCATCGGCTATTCCGGTGCCGGCAAAAGCACTCTGGTTCGGATTATCAATCAGCTTGAGCGACAGAGTGCCGGCGATGTGATCATCGACGGCCGCGTAATGCAGGATCTGAACAAGAAGGAACTCAACAGTGAAAGACAGTCGATCGGAATGATCTTCCAGCACTTCAATCTTCTCTGGAGCCGTACGGTCAGGGGAAACATCGAACTGCCGCTGGAATTTGCCGGCGTACCGAAAGAGGAGAGGCAACGGCGCTCGCGGGAGCTGATCCATATGGTCGGGCTCGACGGCAGGGAAAACGCCTATCCGAGTGAACTCTCGGGCGGCCAGAAACAGCGGGTCGGCATTGCCCGGGCACTGGCCAACAATCCCAAGATTCTCCTGAGCGATGAGGCGACCTCAGCGCTGGATCCCGATACGACAGAGCAGATTCTCGATCTTCTCAAGCACATCAACGAAACCCTCGGGATCACGATTGTCATGATCACCCATCAGATGGAAGTCGTACAGAGGGTGTGCACCCGCATGGCGGTCATGAGCGAAGGAAAGATCGTCGAAGAGGGAACCGTCAGAGAACTCTTCGAACATCCCCGTCATGAGATCACCAAGCGGTTCGTGCAGAACCTCGAGGAAACTTCCTCGATCGAAGAACTGGCAGAGCGGCTCAAGACAAAATATCCGGACGGGCAGTTATTGCGGGTGACCTTCAGCGGGGAGAACACCCATGATGCGATCATCGCCGATGCGATCCGGAAGGTATCCTTCCCGGTAAGCATCGTCGCTTCTTCGATCAACGACTCCGCTACCGGTCCCTACGGGGTGACCTATCTTCACCTCTACCGGGGAACGGACAGTGAATACAACACCTTCGTGGAGTCTCTCGTCAATGCACCGGTGAAAGTGGAGGTTCTGTAATGGGCGAAACGACATTGAATATCGAACAGCTTCTGACCGCGGTATATGAGACGGTCTTCATGACCTTCGTCTCACTGCTGTTTGCGTCCGTCTTCGGACTGCTGATCGGAATTCTGCTCTACTGCACGCAGAGCGGAGGCCTTCTGGAAAACAAATTCATCAACCGGATCACCGATATGATCGTAAACATCCTGCGGGCGATTCCGTTTCTGATTCTACTGATCCTTCTGATCCCTCTGACCCGGGCCCTGGTCGGTTCGATGCTCGGGGCAAAGGCTGCCCTTCCGCCGTTAATCGCGGCGGCGACACCGTTCTTTGCACGCATGTGCGTGATCGCCTTTCAGGAAGTGGATAAGGGGACCATCGAAGCGTCCAAGGCCATGGGCGCCTCAACCAGTCAGATCATCGGGAAGGTGCTTCTTCCCGAAGCGATGCCGGCAATTGTTTCCGGGATCGCCGTGACCGGCATTTCCCTGGTGGGCTACACCGCCATGGCGGGTGCGATCGGAGCCGGAGGCCTCGGGAATCTGGCCTACATGTACGGCTTTGCCCGCCGCAATCCGGCCGTGCTCTACACCAGCACCGTGATCATTGTCCTGATCGTATTTGCGATTCAGTGGATCGGGGATGCCATCGTGAAAAAAATAGACAAACGATAACAAACTAAAAGAAAAGGGGAACAATCATGAATACAAAAAAACTCACAGCAATTCTCGCTTCATCACTTCTGACCATCAGTCTTGCGGCCTGCGGCTCCGGTCAGTCAGGCACCTCCGGCTCTAACAGCGGCGCCGCCGAAAAACTCACCGTCATCGCAACCGCCAACCCGCATGAGATCATCCTGAATCAGGCCAAGCCGATACTTCTGGAAAAATACAACGTGAATCTCGAGATCATCGAAACCGAAGATTACTACACACCCAACCGGGCGGTATCCGACGGCGATGCGGATGCGAACTACTTCCAGCATGTGCCGTTCTTCGACAATGAGAAGAAGGAAAACGGATATAAGATCTCTAACGTTGCCGGTATTCACATCGAGCCGTTCGGCTTCTATTCCAGAAAGTACAAGAGCCTCGATGAACTGCCCGAAGGCGCTCATATCATCACCTCCAACTCCGTCGCCGACCACGGCCGCGTGCTTGAGATCCTTGCCAAGGCAGGCCTCATCACGCTGAAGGACGGTGTGGATTCTCTCTCCGCCACCAAGGAGGATATCGTCGACAATCCCAAGAAGTTCGATTTCTCGATCGAAGTCAATCCCGAACAGCTGACCAACGCGCTGGATGATCCCAAGGCAGACCTCGTTGCGATCAACGGCAACTATGCGATCGGCGCCGGCCTCAAGCCGAGCAGCGATGCGCTTCTGCTCGAACAGGCAGATCAGACCAACCCGTATGTAAACATCGTCGCGGTTCAGGAAGGACATGAAAACGACGCCAAGGTCAGGGCGCTGGTGGAAGTGCTTCAGTCCGATGACATCCGCAAATTCATCGAATCCAACTGGTCTGACGGATCCGTCATTCCGGCAGCGAAATAAGGAGAAGAGCCGGAAATTCCGGCTCTCTTTTTTGAAGAACAGAAGATCCCTCAGAGAGGACGGAAGGGAAACGGTCATCGTCTCCTTCTTCTGTCCTTTTTCATTGATCGATTCTTTCCGGTTTGAAACCGCAGAGAGTACAGCGCAGGGCAAAAGGGCCTTTTTCTGAATTGACGGAAAAGGTATACTGAAGGAAAGAAAAACGGGAAGGAAAGGAGTGTCCTCTTCCGCCGAATCGATGCGGAAAGGGACGGAACGGTGAGAGTATGGGCATAAAGAAAGAAAAATCATGCGGCGCGGTGATTTTCCGCCGAAAGAAGGATATCGAGGTTCTTATAATCCGTCAGAACCAGGGACACTGGTGTTTCCCGAAAGGACATGTCGAAGGAGATGAGAGCGAACAGGAAACCGCGAAGCGGGAAGTGAAGGAAGAGACCGGGCTGAAAATCCGTTTTCTGTTCGGCTTCCGGGAAGAGACCAACTACAGCCCGAGTCCCGGCATCAGTAAGGATGTGGTTTACTTTGCGGCAGAAGAAGACGGCGGCCGTCTCAAGAAACAGAAGTCAGAAGTCGCCGAGATCCTCTGGCTTCCATTGCATGAAGCCTCTGCGCTTTTAACCTATGAAAATGACCGGCAGCTGTTCAATAAGGCATACCGGTTTTACCGGGATTACGAAGGAAAGGATCTCTGATGATCTACCTTCGTCCCTCGGCGGCACCCTGGCAGCTTCGGCAGGAAGATCTGGTGCCGGAGCTTTCTGCGAGCGGTGAACCCCTGGAAAAACTGACGCTGCGGGAGGATGAGAGAATCATCGCCTATGCGGCGGTGTTCAAAACCTCCGCCAATACCTGTGCACTTGTTTTCCGCATGGAAAAGGAGGAAACGAGCAAGCTTCTTCTCCATGCGCTTTCCATTGCCGCAAACTATGTGATCCGCCGTTATCATCCGGATAAGATCCGCACCTTCAGCACCGATCCGAGAATCAAGCGCATTGCGCCCGACGCTCTGTTTTATCCCAAGGGAAGGGTGTTCATCCGCGAGGTGGAACCCTGGCGCTATAAGATCAGCGATGAGTGCTTTGATCAGGAGGGATACATCATTCATCAGGGGCTCATGAAGCCTCTGCCGTTTGGCTGGTTCTCCACCAAGGACAAGGGCTGCGGCTGGATTGCGGCCTATAATCTGCTCAAGCTTGCGGGCCGGGAACAGACGATGCAGGAAACCGCCGAAGGGCTCAGCCGCTGGGGCGTTGCCGGTGAGTACTTCGGAGAGAATTTCTTTCTTCTCGTCTTTTATCTGTTCCGCAAGGGTCTGCAGGTAAAGACCGCCTATGGCAAAAAAGCCTGCATCGCCCTGATGAAAAAATCGAAATACGGCATTCTGCTCTACTCCTACGGAACGGGAAGCCATTACAGCGCCTACCGCGTACGGTCCGACGGCAGCTGCTATTTTTACAATGTTATCTACGGGCGAAGCGGATATGTGCAGAACCCCGAATCCTTTTTCAAAACGCACGGCAAGGGCTGGAAAGCGATGCTGCTGGGCGTTCCGCGATCTGTTGTTAAATAAGGTATTTCATGTACAATAGTCGGTATATGCGCATGTGGCTGAAAAAAGCGGCTGCGGTATTCGCAGCCTTCCTGTTTTTTTCACCGCTTTCCGTAAAAGCGGTGAACCCCGAAGATGTCGTAAAAGACGGATTATTTCATCTGGTCGATTTTGAAACCGGCACGGTGGACGGGGACGGATACGAAACGTTCCGCCAAGCAAAATCCGTATACAACGAGGTCAAGGATCAGTTCATCAATCTCTCGATCGTCAAAGACGGCGTGGTGTATGAGGCGGAATATGCCCTGGCGATTTTCAATGTGGATGACGCCTGTGAATTTGAAGTGGGATATACGAATGTCTCCGACGGCACCGAAGGCGCCGTAAACGGGTGCTACGGCGTCGATGCGGCATATCTCTACACGGATGATGAAGGGGAGTTTGTGACCTTTTCCCTGAGCGGTGTGACCGCCCAGGCGAAGCTCGAAGATGTGCGGGTGGTGCCGCTTCAGAATGTGTACATGCGCATGACGATGTTTACGATGCGCAACGGCAATCTCTTCCACATGATCAAGGCGGAGATGGACGATGACTACTATGCATACATCATCGACCACGGCCCGGCGCCTTCCTATCTCGAAGAGGGCAGGGCGTACTACAGCTATGACGGCCATTATTTCTACGGGGATGATCAGCTCTATGTCATGCTGGATGACTACCGCAACGGCATCAGGGACAACAGCGTCAATCCCGATGACCCCTGGTATGACTGGTATCAGTTTGTCAGCCACCGCACCCTGACGAATGCCACCGCGAAGATGCTCGATGACTACATCGAAAACCGGATGGGCGTGCATTCCATGATCGACAGCTTCCGCGATAACGACAAGGACGGAAACGACGATATTCTCTCCCAGTCGCAGCTCTATGGCGTCAGCGACATTCTCTTTCAGAGCCAGTATGAATTCGGAAGCAACGCGCTGATGATGCTGGCGATTTCGATGAATGAGTCCGCCACGGGAAGAAGCTCGCTTTCCTATACGAGAAACAACCTCTACTCCCATGCGGCTTATGACAGTGAGGAAGAAGCAGCGGCGGGAAGGTATTACGACATCCGCACCTCGGTGTATTCCCATGCCAAATACTATCTTTCCGGCAGCTATCTCAGCCCGATGAAGGAAGTCTATAACGGCGGCTTCTTCGGCAATAAATCCGCCGGCATGAATGTCCGCTACAGCTCCGATCCCTACTGGGGAGAAAAGGCGGCCGCGGTCTACCGGGACCTGGACGAAGAGCTCGGCACTAAGGACTGCGACAACGTGAAGATCGGCATCCGCACGGTGGAAGATGAAACCATCGTCTACCAGGAACCGGACGGAAGAGTTCCTCTCTACGCAACCGGATCGATGCCCGATATGGCATTTGTGATCCTCGATGAAATCGAGAACGAAAACGGAAAGTGGTATAAGATTCAGAGCGATGCCACCCTGGATGAAAGCCGGATGGTGGATCTTTCCTACTATTACCGCTGGAAGGATGATTACGCCTATATCAAGGCCGACAGCGTTCAGATCATCATCGGTGAGAAAACGCCGGAACGGGAGTTTGTGAACATCACCTTTGAGGGAAACGGCGGCACCTTCGTCGGCAATGAAGAGAATGTCAGCTATCAATTGCCGCTGGGAAGCGATGCGGTGGTTTCCGTGCCCGGCGGGGAAAACATGACCTTTGATTCCTGGGATATGGATACCTCCCACGCCGATGCGGATATGGTGTTCACCGCCTCCTATAAAAATACCGACGGCATATCGTTTGTCTCATTGCCGAAGGATATCTATGAGACCAATGACCGCATCGATCTTCGCGGCGGCAATTTCGTGGTTCATGTCTCCGGCGGCGGTGAGATCGAACGGAAACTGACTTCCAGCATGGTCAGCGGCTTTGATATGAGCACGCCGACCGAACAGGAAGTGACCGTGAAGTCCGACGGCGTCGAGAGCTCCTATAAAATCACCGTCAGTAAGATGAAGGATCTTCAAAGAGCGGAAATCAAGGAGAAGATCCTCGGCGTGATCGATGCCTATGGCGAGAAGGAAGTCCTCGAAGCGGAAGATGTCGACCGGGTGCTGGCGGTGAAGAAGGAGATGGATGAGACGGTGCAGCCCTATCTCACCCAGCAGGAACTGCGCATCTTCGACCGCATTCTCCGGCTTGCCTATGCGGACCGGATCCGCTACATCGTTCCGGAAAACGAAATCGGCTTCGGTGTCTCCGGTCTTTCCGTTTCTCTGCCGCTGGAAGAAGGACAGCTCGACAAGCCGCAGTCCAGGCAGGACACGTTTGAAATCTCCATTGGGAACCAGGTTTCCCCGGAAGCACAGGAGGCTCTGCAGAAGGAAGCGGAGTATCTCAGGGAAACCGTGATCGGTACCTATACGGTGGCGATGAAGAAGAATCTCGATGCGTTTGAGACCGATGCGACATTGCTGTTTACGATCAACCGCCCGGCGGATTCGGTGGGCGGAGATGTCTATACCGTCCTTGCCTATACAAGAGACGGCGATGTCATGAAATGCTATACCCGCCAGACCACCAATACGATCTCCTTTATCGGAGAAGGAACCGGGGAGTATCTTGTCATGAGCCGCAATACCAGCAACCAGTATGTCGGCGAAGACCCTGTGGAAGCGGTCACCGTGGATACCAGCTCCGTCGATATCCGGCTGATCATCGCCAATATCACGGCTGCCTTCATCCTTCTGGTGGTGATCGTCTTCCTGGTGATTCACTTCCTGGGCAAGCAACGCAAGCGCAAGGTGATCGCTACGGTCAAGAAGGAGAGAAAGGAAAAAGAGGAAAACAGCAAGGATCTCGAAATCACCCAGGCGATTGAAATCCTGAATACGGAGATGATCCGCCTTGAGGAGATCAGAAAAGCGGAAGAGGAGATGAAGAAACATGATCAACACGACGGTTCTTCTGAATAATATCGCCTTTGAAGAGGAAGAACCCGGAGAGCTTCTCGAATCGATCCATCAGCGTGGCATCGCGATTCCCGTTGCCGTCGTAAAGGAAGGGGACAGATACCGCTGCATCGACGGCAGAAAACGCCTGACTGCGGCGAAGCGCCTGATCAATAAAAAAGCCGGTATCGAACGGATACCGGTTGCGGTTCACCAGGATCATTCCCGGGCCGGAAATGCCTTCTGGGGAGCCAAGAATCATCACTGAGCGACAGGAACCCCGGCGCTTTCCAGGGCATCGGGATCGGGATCGATGTAGATCGTCCTGTAACTGCCAAGCTGTACCATGCCCGGTTTTGCGCCGGGTATTTTTTTCAGGGAAGAAACGGGACAGTAGTTGACCGGAACGCTCGAAGACTCTCTTCCTTTCGAGTAATAGGCCGCGATATTTGCGGCAAGGCGGATCGTCTCTTCATCCGGACTGCTGTCGTGGACGACGACATGGGCGCCATGGTAATCCTTGGCATGAAACCAGAGGTCGCTTTTGCGGCTGTGATGGAAGGTGAGCGCTTCGTTCTGGAGATTGTTGCGGCCGAAGGAGATCCGGGTGCCATGAAACGTCAGAGTCGTGATATGAAGCTGTTCGTTCTTTTTCTTCCGCTTCTTCCGGCTGGAATTCTCCTTCATGTATCCGCCTTTGACCAGTTCATCGCGGATCTCGGATGCGGTCTCGAAGTCCGCCTGTTCGAGCTGTTCGATCAGCCCTTCAAAGTAGGCGATCTCCTTACGGCAGAGATCGATCTGTTCGAGAAGATATCCCTGTCCGGTTTTGTACTTGCGGTATTTTGCATAGCAGCGCTGGGCATTCCGGCTGCCGTCAAGACGGGGGTCGAGGGGAATGCGGACCGGCTCGCCGGTTTCGTAATCCTCCAGGGTGATTTCGCTTTGCCCGTGCGTTTCGCGGGTGCCGGAAACATACAGGATATCGCCGTATTTCTTCCAGATATCACAGGTCAGAGCCTCATCATATTCCTTCAGAAGCCGGGGAAGCTTCTGGTTCTGGTGCTTGAGCTGCCGCTTTACGGTATGGAAGACATCGCCGCTGATCTCCTTGATGCGCTCTTTTTCCTCGCGGTGATAGTAGAGCACATCAAATCCCTCAAACAGGGGAAACTGCACGCAGCGGCCGACCGACTTCAGTTCTATGCAGTGGAACACCGCCTCATTGGCGGAGTTGGCGATAAACAGCGAATCGCTGTCTTCGATCTCCTTCATGAAGGAGGAAAAGCTCTCGCCGTTTCGCATCCGATATTCCGCTTCTCTGGAAAGAAAGGGGGAGAAGCCCCCGAACTGTCTGGTCAGTGGTTCATCGGGATTGACGATGCAGGTTTCAAAGGGATTTTTCTTGTGCTGGGATTCGATCGGCACAAACCCGCAGTTGGGAAGAATCATGCGCCGGTTGTTTTCAAAAGGGGGAATGCGCTTCAGGGCATCGACGATCTTTCCCGAGCGCACTAACAGAAGATTGGCATAGTTGCCAAGCAGCTCAACGACGAGCTGCACCTCCTCCGCATCACCCAATTCGTTTCTTCTGCGCACTTCGATCGTGCACCATCGGTCAAGCTCCGCCTGGGTGATTTCGATCATCATCGCCCCTTCGAGATACTTCCTTAACAGCATCACGAAATTGCCCGGTTCATCCGGGGTCGGATAGCTTCGCTTCGTGATCAGGATGCGGTTGTAGCGGCTGTGACAGGAGATCAGCAGCTGCTGTTTGCCCTGCGTGCCGTGAATCTGAAAGAGGATCTCCGTCGGGGAGATCTGGTAGATTTTCTGAATCCGGGCAGGAAAGGATTTCCTGATCTCCGGAATGAGTTTGCATAAGAGAATTCCGTCCAGTGCCATACGGGAATTATAGCAGAAAGGCTCGTTGACGGATGCGGAAGGTTTGAGTACCCTTATGGTTATAGGAGGAACATTATGGCAGACAAGGGACTTCTGATTGTAATAAGCGGACCGTCGGGCGTAGGCAAGGGAACGGTTATAAAACAATTCATCAATGATCCGGATCTGAAGCTTTCCTATTCCGTTTCCATGACCACGCGGGCCATGCGGGAAGGAGAGAAGGAAGGGGTTAATTATTACTATGTCAGCCGCCAGGAATTCGAAGACACGATCAATAACGGCGGGCTTCTGGAATGGACGGAATTTGTCGGCAACTACTACGGGACACCGCTTGCGGAAGTGGAGCGGCTCAGAAACCTCGGCAGAAATGTACTGCTTGAAATCGAGGTCGACGGCTGCATGCAGGTGGTGAAGAAGATTCCCGATGCGCTGACGATCTTCATCGTACCGCCCAGCATGAAGGAACTTGAAAACCGGATCCGCGGCCGCAAGAGCGAACCCGAGGAAATCGTGCAGCAGCGTCTGGCCAAGGCGCAGAAGGAGATGGAGGTCTCCGGCAATTACCGCTATATCGTCTGCAACGACGATGTGGAGCTGGCTGCCGATATCATCCGGGTCATCATCCGCCATCACATGGCAAAAAGAGTCTGAATCACAACGAGGGCATCACAAACGATGCCTTTTTTACTGCGCAGAAGGAAAGACATAAAAAAAGACATCCATTCTGCAATATGGATGTCAGTTCGAATTAACGGTTGTAGAATTCGACGATCAGCGCTTCGTTGATCTCCTGGTTGAGCTCATTGCGTTCGGGAATGCGGACATAGTTGCCTTTCTTGGCTTCTTTGTCGACACTGACGAATGCGGGTGCCTGATAGGTGCTGTCGAGGGATTCGTTGATGACCTTCATGTTGCGGGCTTCTTCGCGAACCGCGACAACGCTTCCCGGCTTAACCTCTGCGGAAGGGATATCGCACTTCTTGCCGTTGACTTCAATGTGTCCGTGGTTGACAAGCTGTCTTGCGCCTTTGCGGGTGGTCGCAAACCCCATACGGTATACGAGGTTGTCCAGTCTGCTCTCGAGCAGGACCAGGAAGTTGTAACCGGCCATGCCTTCCATCTTCTGCGCTTTTGCGAAGGTGTTGTAGAACTGGCGCTCATTCATGCCGTACATGTTGCGTACGCGCTGCTTTTCTCTCAGCTGTGTGCCGTAGCCGCTGAGCTTGATGCGCTTTGTGCGGCCATGCTGGCCGGGCGCAAACGGTCTCCTTTTGAGTTCCTCGCCGGTTTCAAGAACGGAGAAGCTGAGACGTCTGGACTTCTTCCATACCGGACCTGTGTAACGTGCCATGTTTGTTTGTTCCTCCTGTTACATGTGGCGAAACAACAACAGGTGCAGATCATCGATGCGGTGTGTCGCTATTATTCCGTTTCACTTATTGCAGCTAAGGTACTCCGGCGACAGATAACTGTTAGCGACGCGTGGCGCATGACTCCGCATGCTGCTATCATTTGACGCAAGTGCTATTATATGAAAATGAATTTTTCCTGTCAAACAAATCCGGCATAATTGTGTTTCTGTGGTATGATAAATGGCGTAACTGTTTTTTATTATAAAAGGTGGGTTAGCATGGAGACACTGGTGAAATATCTCTCTGACATACGAATTGTGATTGTGATAGCTGTTCTTGTTGTCGCGATTATTATCTGGTTTATCATCAATAAGATCCGGACCGGAAATGCAAGGCATGAACTGGAAGAACTTGAAGTCCGATATAACAATATCAAGAGCGTTCCGCTTTCTTTTAAATTGAACAAAGCGGTGGCGATCAGCCGGGTGGAGCCGGAGGCGATGCAGAAGGTCGCCCGGATGAAGGATGATTTCGACAAGGCCGAAGCCAATCTGAAACAGATCAGCCAGATGCTTGCGGATACCGAGGACCAGATTCTCGCCGGCAAGCTCAAAGCCGCAAGAGCCGGCCTCAAGGATCTTGAGGCAAGCATCTCGCTGGGTGAAACCCAGGTCGGCACATTGGATAAATTCCTGGATTCGATTCTGGAAAAGGAAACCACCCAGCGCCAGGAAGTCAACGAGCTCAAGAACCGGTTCCGTCAGCTCAAGGAACAGGCAAATCAGAATCAGGCTCAGCTCAGCTACGTCTGGGATATCGTCGAAGCCAACATCACCGAAACCGAGCGGATGTTCTCCAACTTCGAAGAGTGGATGTATGCCAGCGATTTTGAAAAGGCCAACGCCGAACTCGAGAATATCCAGATGTCGATCGAGCGCCTGGAAGAGAATGTCAACACGCTTCCTTCACTCCTCGATGATGCCAAGGGTGTGGTGCCCAAGATGGCCGAGGTGGTCCACCATGACTATACCGAGGCGAGAGACCGCGGCGTCTATCTCAAGCACCTGCAGGTGGAAAAGAACCTGCAGCTGATCACCGGCGGCCTCAAGGATGATCTCGAACAGCTCAAAGGCGGCGATCCGACCGGTGTCAGAGAACACCTCGACGATTATAAGAAGCGCCTGAGACAGATCAGTGAGCAGGTCAACCGGGAAAGCACCGCGTATGATCAGCTCAATGATCTTGCAAGAGAGACTACCCAGCTCTACAACGAGACCGAGAAGGATCTCAAATACGTCCGCGAACAGTTCTCGCATCTCTCCACAAGATTCGGTCTCAACGGCGTGGAAGAGCGGATCGACAGCGCAGCGGAAAACCTCCGCGATGTCTCTTCGAGAATGCCGAAGCTCTTCGCGATGTATCAGGAGAACCAGAGCCCGGCGAGCGGTCTGATGGCTTCGATGAAGGAGCTCAACCAGGATCTCTCCGAAGTCAGCCGCGAGCTCAAGGATATCCGGGCGGAAATCGACAGCGCCGCCGGCGGCGAGGACAGAGCGAGAAAGCAGCTCGTCAAGCTGCAGGTCATCATGAATCAGATGCAGGTCAAGATCGCCAAGTTCAAGCTTCCTTCGATCTCTTCCCAGTATGAGTCGGATATGAAGCAGGCGGATGACTATATCGCAAAGCTCAACAATCTGATCAATGCGACCCCGCTCAACGTTCAGCTGCTCAACAGCACGCTGAAGGAAGCGATCGACTTCATCTACCGTCTCTACAACAACGTAAACAACGTTGTCGCAACGGTCATGATGGTCGAGAATACGATCGTCTTCGGAAACCGGTACCGCAGCACCTATGCGGATATCGACAGTGAACTGACCCGAAGCGAGCTCTGCTTCCGCAACGGTGATTACACCCAGGCGCTTACGATTGCCATCGCGACGATCGAGAAGATCCATCCGGGCAATTACGAAAACATGATCCGGGAGAATTCGAGTGAAGCGTAGGATTTACTTCGACCACGCCGGCACGACCAGGCTGAGTCCGGACATTCTCAAAACCTATGAAACCCTGCTGGAGACATACTTCGCAAACAGCGAATCCCTGTATGACGAAGGCAGTGAAGTGCATCGTATGATGGAAAAAGCCCGCAGCGCCGCTGCCGGGCTTTTAGGTGTATCTGCCAATGAGATTCTCTTTACGGCCGGAAGCTCCGAAAGCAACAGTATGGCCATTAAAGGAACCTGCTTTGCCCGCAAGGACAGGCATCACATCATCACCTCGGCCGCCGAGCACAGCTCGGTGATGAATTCCTGCCGGATGATGGAAGAGGTCTTCGGATATGAGGTGACCTATCTTCCCGTCTATGAAGACGGCAGGGTCAGAACAGAGGATCTGCAGAGAGCACTCACGAAGGATACGGCAGTGGTTTCGATCATGCATGTCAACAACGAAACCGGAGCGATCAATCCGATTGAGGAACTCGCGCATCTGGTCAAAACAAAGAGCCAGGCCTTCTTCCACACCGATCTCACCCAGTCGATCGGCAAGCTTCCGGTGAACCTGAAGGAGATCGATCTTGCCTCGATTTCAGCCCATAAGCTTCATGGCTTAAAGGGCAGCGGGATCCTCATGAAGAAGAGCCATGTGCCGATGGTGCCGCTGATTTCCGGCGGCGAACAGGAGTTCGGACTGCGCGGGGGCACAGCGAATGCCTGTGCCGACATGGTCTTTGCCAGAACCCTGCGGCTTGCCATGGAAGAACAGCCCCGTTTTGCGGAACATACCGCAAAGCTGAAAAACCGGCTGATCGAGCAGCTGAAGATTATCGAAGGCATTGAATTCAACAGCCCGGAGGATGGGATATCCTGCATCGTGAATTTCTCCTATGAGGCAATTCCGAGTGAAGTCATGCAGAATGCACTGAATGAGAGGGGGTTCATGGTCAGCGCCAGGTCGACCTGCGAAAGCAATTCGAACAACCCGAGTCATGTGCTTCTGGCGATGGGGTATTCAGAGCGCCGTGCCTCCGCCTGTATCCGGCTTTCGTTTTCCCTGGAGAATTCGGAAGAGGAAATCGATCTGTTTGTGAACGCATTGAAGGAGATTATAAAACGATATGGCAATTTATGATACGGTTCTGATCCGCTATGGCGAGCTTACCACCAAGGGAAAAAACCGGAAGGATTTCATCCGCAAGCTCGATCAGAACATCCGCGGCATCCTGAAGGACTTTGAAGGCCTGCAGTTCAGACGCGGCTATGACCGCTATTACATCACGCTGAACGGAAATGACGCCGAGGCGGTGAAGGAAAAACTGAAGAAGGTATTCGGCATCTCTTCCTTCTCCTTTACCGAGCGGGTGGATACCGATATCAATGTCATCACAAGGCGCTGCCTCGAGCTTGCAGAGGCGAGTGAGGCGAAGACCTTCAAGATGATCACCCGCCGGCACTACAAGGGATTTGAGATGAACTCCGATGCGATCAACCGCCATGTCGCGGGAGTGATCCTTGCCAATACGGACAAGAAGGTGGATGT
>JAFWCM010000237.1 GCA_017536885.1 Solobacterium sp. | reverse complement strand
TCTTCTCGTCATGGAATTTCTTCATGACGCCCTGCTTGGAAAGGATGTTGCGAACGGTGTCGGAAGGCTGTGCGCCTTTCTTCATCCAGTCGATCGCCTTCTCCGCGTCGAGCTTGATCGTCTCCGGAGTGGTGGTCGGATCATAGTAACCGATCGTATCAATCGCCCGGCCGTCTCTGCGGGTTCTGGAATCCGCGGCGATGATCCGGTATCTCGGAGCCTTCTTCGCACCCATGCGGGTTAATCTCAGTTTAACTGCCATTTTTTATTTCCTCCTGACTAACAGACTCGATTATGCCAAAAGAAAAAAGGACTGTCAAGCATTTTTACTTGACAGTCTTTTAAATATCACAGATTGACCTTATCCCCGAGCTTCACTGCGCCCGGCTTTACGAATTCGATCTTCCGGTCTTTGGGATCGGTGACAATTAACATCGTCGAGGTGTCATATACCTCGCTGAGTCTGGCAAAGTCGGCGGTCACGATCGGATCTCCCGCTCTTACCGCATCACCCTGTTTCTTTGCGTGAAGCTGGAAGCCGTCCCCCTTGGCATTGACGGTTTCGATGCCGATGTGCACGAGTACTTCCACCCCGTCCGCCATCGTCACGCCGAAGGCGTGGCCGGTCGGAAACAGCACCGAGAGCGTGCCGTTGGCAGGAGCGCAGATCGTCACCTTTTCCTTCGGGAAGGCAAAGGCAACACCGTCTCCCATCATCTTCTGTGCGAATACAGGATCGCTGACCGTGGTAATATCAATCAGTTCTCCGTCCGCAGGTGCGATAATCGCATCATCCTCTGCGTGTATCGTGTTGACCGGTGCTTCATTCCGGCTTTTGAATATATCAAACAAACCCATATCTTTTCTCCTAATCTACTTCTTTATTATGATTCTTTTTTTCTTCGCTTCCAGTCTTTTTTAAATCCCGCCGGTTCCTCTTTCGAAAAAGCAGACCGGGATCCGATCTGCCTGGAACACTCAGAACTTGTAGGGATTCCTGCCCGGGCGGCCGTACTTTGCCTGGGGATTCTGCTTCATCTGTTCTTCGAGATTCCCCATCATGCGCTCGAGGTTCTCTTCGTTGAGAGAGCCGTTCTTCTGCATCGAGCCGATCGTTCCCATCATCTTCTTCATCTTCTCGAACTGATTGATCAGCCGGTTGACTTCGGTGACGGTGGTGCCGCTGCCCTTGGCAACCCGGCGCTTCATCGAGCCGCGCATGCGGGAAGGATCGAGGCGCTCTTTCTTTGTCATGGACTGGATGATCGCCTTGGTCTTCTTCATACTGTCGTTTGCCTTGCTTTCATCGATCATCGGGGCAAACTGGCTGTATCCCGGCAGCATCTTCAATATTCCCGAGAGAGGTCCGAGCTTCTGGAACTGCTCGAGCTGGCTGAGCATGTCATCCATTGTGAAGACGCCGTCCAGCATCCGCTGCGCCTGGCGCTCCGCCTCATCGAGGTCGAGTTTCTCCTGCGCCTTTTCGACCAGGGACACAACGTCTCCCATGCCGAGAATCCGGTCGGCCATGCGGTCGGGATAGAAGATGTCCATGTCTTCGATCTTCTCGCCCTCACCCACAAACTTGACCGGCAGGCCGGTGATCGCCTTGACGGAGAGAACACCGCCGCCTCTCGAGTCGCCGTCAAACTTCGTGACCACAAGACCCGTCAGAGGAAGCCGTTCATTGAATGCTTTGGCGACGTTGACGATGTCCTGACCGGTCATCGCATCGACGGTGAGCAGGATCTCCTGAGGATGGACGAGCTCATTGATGTCCTCGAGCTCCTTCATCAGATCTTCGTCGATGTGCAGACGGCCGGCGGTATCGATGAATACGGTATCGTATCCCTTTTCCTTCGCATAGTCCATGCCGGCGCGCACGGTCTCCACCGCTCCGACTTCGGTGCCGAGCGAGAAGACTTCTACGCCGATCGATTCGCCGAGCGTTTTGAGCTGGTCGATCGCAGCCGGACGGATCACGTCGGCGGCGATCATCATCGGCCTGCGGCTGAGCTTCTCCTTGCAGATGCGGGCGATCTTGGCAACGGACGTTGTTTTACCGGTACCCTGAAGACCTACCAGCATGATCACGGTAATGCCGTGATCCGCAAAGTTGAGATCGGCTTTGTCTTCGCCGAGCAGATTGATGATTTCATCATGGACAATCTTTACCAGCATCTGTCCCGGTTCGACGGAGCTCAGTACATCCTCGCCCCTCGCCTTGTCCCGGACGCTGTTGAGGAAGTCCTTGACGACGCGGTAGTTGACATCGGCCTCGAGGAGCGCAAGACGCACTTCCTTGAGCATATCTTCCATGTTCTTGTCGGTGAGTTTTCCCTTTCCGGCAATATTGCGCATGGTCTTGTTCAGACGTTCGCTTAATGAATCAAATGCCATAAGTATTCTCCTCTTTTCTTCAGGCTTTCCGATGTTCTTCCAGCGTATTTCTTACCGCCTGGATGAATTCCAGGCTGTTTACTTTCTTCGGATGTTCGATCGTTGTCAAAAGGCACAGATCTCCGGTCATCGTTCCGCTTTCGATCGTTGCGACCACTGCCGCTTCCAGATCTTCCGCAAAGCGGACCAGTTCTTCATTGCCGTCGAGTTCTCCCCGCTTTTTGAGAGCTCCCGTCCAGGCAAAGATCGTCGCCACCGAGTTCGTGCTGGTCTCTTCGCCCTTCAGATATTTATAGTAATGCCTCTGCACGGTGCCGTGCGCCGCTTCGTATTCATAGAACCCCTCCGGGGAAACAAGAACCGATGTCATCATCGCAAGGCTTCCGAAGGCAGAGCTCAACATGTCGGAGAACACGTCTCCATCATAGTTCTTGCAGGCCCAGATGATTCCTCCCCTCGACTTCATGATGCGGGCGACCGCATCATCGATCAGGGTGTAGAAATAGGTGATGCCGGCGGCTTCGAACGCTTCTCTGTATTCGTTCTCAAAGACTTCCTCAAAGATCTCCCGGAAGCGGCCGTCATACTGCTTGGAAATGGTATCCTTGGCGGAAAACCAGAGATCTTCCTTTTCCGACAATGCATATGCGAAGCAGCTTCGTGCAAAGCTGCGGATCGAGGCATCGGTATTGTACATCGCCTCGAGGATTCCGGGGCCGTCAAAGGTGAAGATCTCCTGTTCGCTGACGGTTCCGTCTTCGCCTTCAAAGACCAGCTTTGCGACGCCCTTTCCCTTTACGGTGTATTCGGTATCGCGGTAGACATCGCCATAGGCGTGCCTTGCGATCGTGATCGGTTTTTCCCAGGTTTTCACATTGGGTTCGATTCCCTTTACGAGAATCGGGGTGCGGAACACCGTTCCGTCAAGGATCGCCCGCAGAGTGCCGTTGGGAGAGCGGTACATCTTTTTGAGATTGTACTCCTTCACCCTTGCGGCATTGGGGGTGATGGTGGCGCATTTGACGCCGACGCCGTACTTCTTAATCGCCATGGAAGCTTCGACTGTCACCTGATCATCGGTTTCATCCCGGTGCTCGAGACCGAGGTCATAGTATTCCGTGTTGAGATCGATGTACGGAAGAAGAAGTTCCTCTTTGATCATCTTCCATAGGATCCGGGTCATCTCATCTCCGTC
>JAFWCM010000236.1 GCA_017536885.1 Solobacterium sp. | reverse complement strand
CCCAGGAAGTCATAGAGAGCTTCTTCTTCACCGCTCAATCCTTCAATCGCAAAGCCGCTTCGGGCCAGGACAGAAAAGAGCTCATCCGCATTGGCGATATGGCGCCATGGCTCGGTGATAAATCCATGCACTTCCGTGATGTCTCTTTCTTCGAGAATCGCCCGGTATTTCTGCAGTACGGCAAGGGCGGCCTCCATGCCTGCATGTTCCATGACGCCGTCTTTGATATAACTGACAAGATGTGCCGCAATGGAATAATATCCGTTGTCTTTTTCCTTTCCTGTTTCATCGTAGATCTTCAGCACCATTGTGTTGGATCCGATGTCTATGATTGCTATATCTGCCATATGTTTTCTCCTCATTCGTCATCATATCACGAGAGCCTCCTGGCTTGCGGTAAAGGAATGGTCATGAAACTCCTATGGCCGGTTCTGATCCCTGCAAAGTTTTTTTCTCATCCGCCCGCATTTTTCCGTTTTTTCCTTTACTATTTAAGAGCAGCGGAAGGAGGATTGCCATGATTGATGAATTTGATACGATGCTGAAAAGACTGTTCACACAGATGGACGAGAAGGAATCGGAACAGCCCTCGGACGCTCTGTGCATCTTTATTCTTGATGTCGGAAAAGCCGATGCGATCCTCTGTCAATGCGGGAAGTATGTGCTTGTGATCGATGCCGGCATGAAGCAGGACGGAAAGAAGGTGCTTCATTTTCTGGAACAGAGAAAGCTCACCCAGGTGGATTGTCTCATCATCACGCATTATGACAAGGACCATGTCGGAGGAGCGATTGAACTTGTAAAAAGCATGCCGGTGAAGCGGGTCATCCTGCCGGATTATGAACCATCCCATCCGGATGCGGTTGAATTTCTGGATGCCCTGAAAGAAAATGGGATCCGTCCGGAAAAGCTGCGGAAAAATGCTGAATTTGCGGCCTCCGATATGAAAGTACTGGTAGAACCGCCGGGCAGCTATGAGATCAAAGGGGACAAGGATTATGACAATGAATTCTCCCTGGTTACCACGATCGTATGCGGAAAGCGGCGGCTTGTCTTTGCGGCAGACATGGAAAAACGGCGGATCAATGACTGGCTGGCAAGCGAACCCCCGGCCTGTGATTTTCTGAAGTATCCCCACCATGGCGTCTTTGAAAAAGAACAGAGAACGCTCATGAAGGTACTTCAGCCCGATCACGTGGTGATCTGCGATTCGAAGAAGAGTCCCGCCGACAAAGCAGCCCTGAAGCTGATCGAAAAGTATACGGATTCTTTCTGTGAGACCAAAGACGGAACCGTGACGGTGTTCTGTGATTCGCGGGGAATCACCCTGAAACAGGACCGCAGGGGATAAAAGAGGAATGCGGCCGAGTCAGAACCCTGTCCCGGCTGTTTTTCATTTTGTGGCAGGACGGGTTGTGAGTGATCTGTTGATCGGACAAAACAAGGCATGCAATGCCATCCCGGCGATGGTATAATTGTTGGCAGGAAAGCTGAGGAAATTACAATGTACAAACGTGTCCTTTTAAAACTGAGCGGAGAAGCACTGGCAGGAGATCCGACTCAGAATCAGGACAATGAGATCAAGAATTTCGATACCGGAACCCTTGACGCTCTTGCCGATGCGGTAAAGGAGGTTGTGGATCTCGGAGTAGAAGTTGCGATCGTTGTCGGAGGCGGAAATTTCATCCGCGGAAAGACCTTTGTGGAAAACGGAATTGACCGTGTGCAGGGAGATTACATGGGAATGCTTGCGACCATTATCAATGCGCTGGCACTGCAGTCCACCTTTGAGCGGCACGGAGTTGATACCCGGGTTCAGACCAGTATTGATATTCCCAAGGTGGCAGAGCCCTTCATCGTACGGCGGGCAATCCGTCATCTCGAAAAGGGAAGAGTTGTGATCTTCGGCGGCGGTACGGGCTCCCCGTATTTCTCCACCGACACCACTGCGGCATTAAGGGCATCGGAGATCAAGGCCGATGTGATCCTGATGGCGAAGAACGGCGTAGACGGCATCTACAGCGATGATCCCAAGAAGAATTCGGATGCCGTGAGATATGATCATCTCTCCTACAAGGAGGTTCTCGATCAGGAACTCCATGTCATGGATGCGACGGCGACAAGCATGTGCAAGGACAACGATATGGAAATCCTTGTCTTCAACATGAACGATCCGAAGAATATCGTAAAAGCAGTACAGGGCACCGCTGTGGCAACGGTTGTCAATAATAAAAAACAATAAAAGGGAGATAAGGAAACTATGACGTACGCTATTGTCGATTCATCAGAAGGCAGAATGAAAACTGCCCTGGAACACTTCAAGGAAGATCTCACTTCGGTCCGTACCGGCATGGCCAACGCATCCATGCTCAACGGCGTGAATGTCAACTATTACGGAAGTCCCACCCCGCTGAACCAGATCGCCGGAATCAAGGTGGAAGAAGGCAGAACGCTTGTGATTAAGCCGTATGATCCTTCCAGCCTCAAGGAGATCGAAAAGGCGGTCAACCTCGCAGATCTCGGTATCGCGCCGCAGAATGACGGCAGTGTGATCCGTCTTGCGGTTCCCCAGATGACGGCCGAAACCCGTAAGGAAATGGTCAAGAAGGTCGGCAAGATGGCAGAGGAAGCCAAGGTTGCCGTACGCAATATCCGCCGTGATGCCAACAGCGCTATCAAGAACGACAAGACGATGGATGAGGATAACCAGAAGGATGCCCAGGCCGATGTTCAGAAGCTGACGGACAAATATATCAAACTGATTGAGGAAACCGCAGACAAGAAATCCAAGGAAGTCCTCGGGAAATAACCGCATGCCGGCAATCGCCGGCATGTTATTATTTCTTCATGACGATTCTCTCTGCCCAACATCTTTCGGTATCCTTTCACGGCATTCAGGCAGTGAAGGATTTTTCTGTGTCCGCAGATGAAGGGGAATGCCTCTGCATCATGGGACCCAGCGGCGCCGGCAAATCCAGCGTTCTGCGGGCCCTCGCGGGTCTTATTCCCGCAGAATCGGGAACCATAATGCTGGACGGGAAGGAGATCACGGCTCTTCCTCCGAAAGACCGCCATATGGCGATGGTTTTTCAGAGTGCCGCCCTGTTTCCCCATACGAGAATCAAAGACAACATCACCTATGGCCTGAGCAGACTCGGATATTCGAAACCGGAAATCGAAGAAAAGCTTATGGCAATTGCGGAGAAGATGAAGATCAGCGATCAGCTGAACAAATATCCCGCCGCCTGTTCGGGCGGTCAGAACCAGCGGGCCTCCATCGCCCGGGCATTGATCCGCAATCCGCGGATCCTGCTTCTGGATGAGCCGTTAAGCAGCCTTGATCAGAATCTCAGGGAGGAGCTGCTTCTGGAAATCCGGCGGTTAGCCACGGAAGAGAAGATGACGATGATCTATGTCACCCATGAACGCCATGAGGCAGAAGAGGCAGGGGACAGAATCGCTTTGATGAATGAAGGCCGTCTTCTCTGCGTATCCCCGGCAAAAGAGCTCTACGACTCCCCGTCAACCCTCGAGATCGCAAAGCTTCTGGGCAATGAATATCAGATAGGTCCCGGCAAAGTGGAAAACGGCGTGCTCTTTGACGGGGAAAACCGGAAGATAGCGGAAGTGAATGCGGAGGAGGGAGAGTACATGATTGCATGGCGAAATACGCATGGCATGGACACAAGGAAACGCTTTCTTCTGTTTGCGGAAAAGAGCGGAGCACGAATCTTGTGATGACGCTTTTTTTCCTGTATTGTGATCTCAGGAGGAGAACACAATGGATAAATATGAATGCCCCTGCGGATATGTCTATGATCCTGCAGTAGGAGATCCCGAGCACGGGATTGCGGCTGGCACAAAGTTTGAAGATCTTCCCGATGACTGGTGCTGCCCGATCTGCGGTATCAGCAAGGAATCGTTTACCAAAATGGACTAGTTTCAGAAAGAGCCGGAGTGATCCGGCTTTCTGAATTCCTGGTGAAATGTTCCTCAAAGACTCAAAGAGAAGAGGATAATGATATAATTTGATCGATATGAGTACGAAAGAAGAGAAGAAATGCCGTCATCTCGCAATTATCATGGACGGCAACGGCCGCTGGGCGAAAGCGCAGGGAAAACCCCGGACGGCGGGGCATCTGGCCGGTGCGGATAATGTCAGAACGATCGCCATTGCGGCGGATCAGCTCGGGGTGAAGTATCTTACCCTGTATGCTTTTTCTACGGAAAACTGGAAGCGCAGCGAGCAGGAGGTGAACTATATCATGAAGCTCCCCGGCATGCTGTTCGGGAAGTACATGCAGGAATTTATCGACCGCGGCTTTCAGCTGAACATGATCGGAGAACTCGACCGTCTTCCGAAAGAAACCCAGAAGGTATTGTACGATGCGGTAGAGCGGTCAAAGATGAATGACGGCCTCCATCTTACGATGGCTGTTAATTACGGAAGCCAGAGAGAAATCGTCCTGGCTGCCCGGAAGTATGCAAAAGATGTGCTGGAAGGCAAAGCGGACCTCAATCTTGAGGCAGAGGGCTTTGAGAAATACCTCATGACGAAGGATATGCCGAATGTGGATCTTCTGATCCGCACCAGCGGCGAACTGCGCATCTCCAACTATCTGCTCTGGCAGATCGCCTATGCGGAACTGGAGTTTGTGCCTGAGGCATGGCCTGCCTTCACCCCCGAAGTGCTGGACCGGTGCCTGGCGGAGTTTGAGGGAAGAGACCGCAGATTCGGAGGCGTGAAGAATGAGTAAGAAGATGCTGATAAAAATCGGAACCGCACTCGCGATCATTGCCGTGGTCCTTGCGCCGATTCTTTACGGCGGGGTCCCGATGATGATTCTTACTGCGGCCGCAGTCATCGCTTCGGCGTATGAGATTGCCGGTCTGAAAGATGAGACCAAGCCGCAGTGGGGACTGTTTGCCTTTAATGCGGCAGGCATGCTGATTCTGAGTGCTTCGGATATCTCGAAGGTTCCGATGGGTATCAGTATCTGGCTCATGGCGCTGTTTTTCCTGGCGCTGCTCTATGAGCCGTTTGACTGCGATCAGGTGGTCTATACCTTTTCGGCTTCCATGATCGTGGTGTTTGCCGTCCATGCGGTACGGCGCATCTATGCCTCTTCCTTCGGCTGGGAGGGCATGCTGTTTGTGGGTCTGGCAACGTTTATCTGTGATACCGCTGCCTATTTCTTCGGCAGCTTTCTCGGCAAGCACAAGATGATTCCGCGCGTTTCTCCCAACAAGACCTGGGAAGGGGCGGTCGGCGGCTATGTGTGCGGCGTGATTATTGCCATGCTGTTTGGCCTGTTTGCGGCGAAGTCGCTTCCGAGCGATCTTGTGATCGTCGCCGCTCTGACGCTTCCGGCTGTCGCGGAAGTCGGCGACCTTGCTTTTTCTCTGATCAAAAGACGGTGGGGGATGAAGGATTTCGGAAGTATCTTCCCGGGCCATGGCGGCGTATTGGACCGGATTGACAGCCTGCTGTTTTGTCTTATGATCTTCAATGCAATGATGATCTGGAAAGGAATCGGGTTATGAAACGGATACTGCTTCTCGGAGCCAGCGGCTCCATCGGTCTTCAGACGATCGACGTGATTCTCCAGCATCCCGACCTCTTTGAACTGGCCGCCTTCGGCGT
>JAFWCM010000235.1 GCA_017536885.1 Solobacterium sp. | reverse complement strand
TTCGATCGGTTTCACCGTCATCGTGACCGGCATATCTTCTTCGTTAAAGGCATCCGCATCTTCAAAGCTCACCTGAATCCGGGTATTCCCGGAGAGTTCTTCAAACTCCAGCGGCTGTGACTCTTTCACCGGTGCTTCGGCTTCCTCTTCCGAAAGAACCGGGGGTTTCGGATCTTCGTTTCCGGGTTCTTCCTCCGTCTGTTCTTTATAACAATCCTCCGTATGGACATGTTCTTCCATGCCGCAGATCAGAGTATCTTCCGGCATATAGCAGGATTCCTCGTGGATATGCCCTTCTTCCTCTTCCCTGTCACATACAAGGATCGTATTTCCCTCTGCGTAACAGGAACTGTCATGGGCATGTTCTTCTTTCCCGCAGTCCGGCTCTCCCGTATAGGCCTCTGCAGCCTTTGTCAGAGAGCTGTAGGTATCAATTCCCACAACTGTTGAAAGAAGACACAGGCAAAGAATCCAGATCGCTCTGGATTTACTCTGTTTCAGTTTTTTCGCTGCTTTGCTTACCAGTTCTCGGTCCATTGAAACAACCTCCTTTCTGGCGTTTTCTGTATCCGCACCATTGCGGCTGAGTTATTTTTTTGGTTTATTCATCCTATAATTCCTCGCTTTTTTCAGCGATTTTTCATAAATGGTTCCCCAAAGACAAACCGCCGGACCCCAGGAAACCACGCCTTTTTTTCCTGGCAGCAGGTCTGTCTTCAATCAAACAGTCCTCAAAAAAAGTCTTTTATTAATTGATCAGACGCACCATTCGGAACAACGGAACCCTTTCCTGACAGCACATCTATCATCAATTATATGAATGCTCGTGAAAACATCAACAAAGACGAATCACTTTCTTTTTTTGAAAAATTCATCCCATCTTTATGAAACCGTTTACACCTCCGGGATCCGATCATCGGAAAGGGAGCTGCCCGGCCGGTCAGCCGCCGCAGATTCCGCATGATTGCACAAACAGATTTCCGTTGAAATTTCATCTATACACGTTTTATTGACAGGGTACACGATTATCGCCTTCCGCTTTCGTTTTTCCCTTCCCCGCCGCAGGGCATCCTTTCTCTGAAATGCATAAAAAATGTTCAGAAAATCAAATCGTCCCATTTTCTGATCAGGTGTCAGAGGCCGGCATCAGAACAGAAACTGCAGTTTGAATTCAAAAAACTGCAGTAACCGATTTGACGGTTTCTGCAGTCAGACAGCAGCAATTCCCGGCTGTATGCCGATTTCAAAATACAGGCTTTGTATCTGCAATAAAAACGATCCTTCGGCCAGATGTTCAAAACCTGCAGAGTTCTTCTCCCGGATCGGCTTGCTCATTAAGCATTTCCGGTCCTGTTCAACCGGGCTTCGCCGGAAAACACAGCCGCTTCTGCAGATTCCGGATTCTGTCTGATGTCTTCCCTCAGCCCTCGGCCGGCAGAACCCTTGCCGGAATACCGATGCTGTGTTCCGGGAGTGAGAACCGCCGGATCGCCGCATCCGCCGTTTCCCGGACACGCACTTCATATCCTCCGAGACGGAAGAAACAGGCATCTTCATCAATCCCCGTGTTGTTGTCTCGATGGACGGTCATGGCATTCACCCGACAGCCGCCGGCACAGTTCAGACGCTTTTCGCAGATGCGGCATTTTTCGTTTTCTGCATAGTATTCCTTCATCCGGCAGGTCATGATCTTTCTGGTCCGGGATGCATGGAGAATGTCCTTCATCGGAACCTGCAGGAGATCGGGGAACTCCTTCGCAAAGCAGGCCGCGCCATACCCGAGACACGGCATCAGCTGTCCTTCCGCACTGACATATACACGAAACCTTGCGGTATCACAGAGGAGATGCCGTTACTGTTCAGACGGGGGTCAATGATTCACAGAGATGTGTAAAGCGCACATTTTTTTTCAGTGATTGAACTTCAATCGGAAGGTTCCGGTAATTGGAGATCAATTCATATTCCTCTGAAGTTATGACTGGTTCTGATGTATGTTTCTTCTTTTTCTGAATATATCGAACATCGCCTTCAACCAGATCGGAAGGTTTACATCCAAGCACATCAGCGATTTTATTGATTCATTCAACAGGAACATATTAATAAGGTCCGGGAAGCGACAAACGTCTGAGTATTGCTGCGTTCGAAGATCGTACGTCTCCGGATAATCGACTGATAAAGCTTATGGAATGCGGTGAATCCGCACGCATAAGCTTTTTTCAGAACGATTAAAGACGGCAATCTTTGAGCTCACGATTTCGTTACTGTCCCTGATCTTCTTACCCGTGTGAACAGAAACCTTTGCTTTTGCAGCCTTTCTTCCGCTTCATACGGTTCAAACGGGACCGGTTCATAGTCCGGATCCCATGTGAAGGGCACCTGCAGAAAGCACTGAACATTTACTCCCTCCGTTTCCCGGTGTCCTGAGACGATAATTCCCGAAGGCAAACAGAAACCTCAGACCCTGTCTCTGGCAGATGAAACGAAACAATGTTGATTGCCGGACCTAGCCAGCGATACCAAACATTCCATTTTCATCTGGCTGTACTGCAATGATCTTACAGCCAGACGAATTCATGCATTCTGCCCAGGAAATGCTGCAGGTATTGCATCTGTAAATTACCTGCATCCCCTGACCTTCAACGATGCCCGTTGTATACGCCTCGATGACGGCACCGCACCGCGGACAAATAATGGTTTTCCTCCTTTTGGCTTTTTCGAAAGGCCTTCCGATGCCTCCGTTCACTTCGTTCATGCTGTCGTCCTGTAAAACATCTGTTTCCTTTGTCATACTGTTTTCCTCAATTTCCTTTCTGTACTCACCGTTCTTCAAACCTGTTCATAAATCGTTTGTGCCGGACATGCACCGCATGTAATACAGTGCGTGGACCACTGCGGAAAGACACTCGTCCCCCGTCATTCATCAGGCATACTGCAGCACATTGCCGCATATGAATAAAATACGGGTATGCCGCACGTTCGGCATGGATGCACTCCGGGCTGTTTGCCTGTGATCGGTATCTTTTACCTGACCCGGGCTTTCTCTTATATCCTTCCCTCAGTCTTCAAATATATACGAACCAACCCCATTTTCCCATCACTGATGGTATCCGGTGCG
>JAFWCM010000234.1 GCA_017536885.1 Solobacterium sp. | reverse complement strand
ATGGAAAATGGTCATGAAGGATACCGAATGGATCTGTTCAGCCCTCACGGACTGTTTTTTCCCATTGTTAAGGCCGTATCAGGCCTCCGGGTCATCCGCCGAATCTTTCGATAAATACCCGGTCCTCGTCACCTGCGCAGAGTACGCAGGCCAGGCGCTATGTTCATAAAACCAGCTTCATGACAGACCTATTATATTTCCTGAGGTAAACCTTGTCCACGCTCACTGCCATCGGGATCATGACGAAATCAGAAAATCATATCGTATGCCAGTCCTTTTTGGTTGATTTTTCGCTCGCCGGAATCGAAAATTCAAATTGCATGTCTTTCACGCTTGCTTTATAATAGTCATGCTTGCGCCGACTTAGCTCAGCTGGTAGAGCAACTCATTCGTAATGAGTAGGTCGTTGGTTCGAATCCGATAGTCGGCAGATTTATAAACCGCATGATCGTGCGGTTTTTATTTTGAAGAATTCATTCATCTCTCCATTTAATTTCAATGGATGAATCTCAGAGTCTGTCTCCATTCACAGATCCGGATTCAGTCTCTGCCCGAAATGAGGAATGATAAAATGATAGTATTCTCTGCGGACCTTCCCGTCTGCGGAAGATCATACCTGATTGAAGGGGGAATAACTGAAAATGAAACAGATCATCATAACTGCCGTCGCAGCGTTCATGCTTGCGGGATGCGGCCGGCAGGCTCAGCCGCTAAGCGCAGCTTTATCCATACCAGAAAGCGGAACAGCGGCAAAAACCGCTCCGGAAGTGATCGAAACAACAGAAGAACCCGCAGATCCGACCCTTGCGGTATGGGTCCATGAACCGGATCTCGAACTCGAAGCCACAGATGAACTCGACTCATTCCATTATGTACAGGATAACTCCTACGGAATCTATCTGTACGAGGATAAAGGCTATCCTCAGAACTGGGTCAAGGACAGCCCGATCGAGTATACGGAAGATGCGATCGCTGTAAAGAAAAACGGGAAGTACGGAGTTTATGATTATGCGGGAAATGAGAGGTATCCGGCAGAACTGGAACCATATGAGGATACATATCTTAGAACAGACAACCCGGTCCAATACCTGAATTACGGCGGATTCATAATCCAGAACCAGTACGGACAGGTATTTGATTCGGAATTCCGCACCACATCCAAGGACACGATCGGCGGTCTTGGCGGAGATTTTCAAATTCTCAGTATCAAAAACGGAAAATTCGTAAAATCTTTCTACGGCGAAATCACCCCCTTTGCCTTTTCCGGAATCGGGCAGAGAATCATAGCACCCGATCTGAATGAAAAAAATGAAACAGCCGGATACCGCATTGTTGATGAAAACGGAAAGATCCTGGGGCCGGTGTTCGGAAATCCCGAATCGTTTGTAAACGGATTTATCACAACAGACAAAGGTCTTCCGACGTACTTCGGTATGAACGGAACCCTGAATCGAAACCGGTTACAGATCATCAGCGCTGATACGGGAAAAGAAATCAATAATGAAATCTACAGCAGTGTGAAATTCTTTGAGAACGGATACTGCCCTGTGAAGAAAGGTGACAAATGGGGATTCATCAATGAACAGGGAGAAGCGGTCAGCGAATTTATCTTCGATGATGCCTCGGCATTGTATGAAGGAAAAACGTACGTTTCCCACAACGGAGAATACGGAATTCTCGATCTTCCGGCAACCCTGCAGAAAACAGAAAAAATCACCGGCATGAACTGTTATGGAGAGGAAATCTCCCAGCCGGCAGATCCGATCAAAGATACCGTGACCGTGAAGGTCAATAATCTCAACATCCGCAGCGGACCCGGAACTTCCTATGATAAAACCGACGTCTGCAGGGAAGGCATGAATCTCGAAGTATTTGAGACCAAAGAAGCCGATGGCTATACCTGGTACCGGATCGATGAAACCAACTGGATCGCAGATAAAAACGGAGAGTGGCTGGAAGGCCCGATCGGATAATTCTCTGAACCAAAGGCATGATACGCGTCATGCCCTTTGTTCTTTTTGAAGCGCAGATGCGCGAATCAGAGTGAAACCCATCAGCCAGAAAATCATCATATGAATACGGACGGGAACCTCCTTCTGAATCCGTCCGACGAGACAGAGATACATCATTCTTTCGTTGGTTCTGTCAAATTCGCGAATGGGAAGTGAATCATGCGTCCCCAGCGTTTTCTGCGGGCATCCACAGACGATTTTCAATGCATGGCCTGTCCCCATAAAAAAGCAGAGCTCGAACCCCTTGTTGAATACGCGGTCCATTATGGACCGCAGTGTTCATTTTTACATCTGATGAAGAAAAAGACTGCGATCAAAGCGGCAAGAAGCTCAGTGACCGCCTGTGCAAGCCAGAGGCCGTCTGTGCCAAGAGCCATGGGCAGAGCGAGAATCAGCATTGTCTGAATGACGAAGGTCCTGGTAAAGGCCAGGAACCCGGATACGAGGCCGTTGTTAAGCCCGGTGAAATAGGCGGAAGAATACTCATTGAAGCCCTTAAGCAGAAAGGCAAACGCATACATCCGCAGCGCGTGAATCGACAGCTGACAGACCGCCGCATCATAACCTACGAATATTCCGGAGATAAGAGGTGCACTGATCTCTGCCAGGACAAAAATCAGCACGCCGAAAAAGAGATTCATCAGGATTCCCTTTTTAAGCAGGCTTTTCAGTTCAGGGTAGTTTTTCGCACCAAAGTGATATCCCACGATGGAGGTTGCCTGCATGGCCAGACCATAAAAAACAGCGGCGAAAATTTCCTCCACAAAAACCGTCACCCCGTAGGCCGCAACGCCATCCTCGCCGAGCATCCGGAGCAGCCGAAAATTGTACAGGACAAAGATCAGCGCGGCAGCCGTGTCGTTCACCATCTCGGAAGCTCCGTTTCCGCATGCTTTGAGAATCGGTTTCAGCTGAATTCTCCCCTTGCAGAAGTGAAGCGGACTCGAATTCGGCTTTGCAAAGCAGAAGAGAGGGATCAGACCGTTCAGGCAGGCACCGATTCCTGTGGCGATGGCTGCGCCAGTCATTCCCATCGGAAAACAGCCACGAAGAGCCAGTCGAACAGCAGATTGCTGAAAAGGTTCCCGATGGATATATAAAGCCCGAGCTGCGGTTTTTCTGCCGTGACCAGAATGCTCTGGAATGTGTAGCCCAGAATCATGATGGGAAGAAACAGGAAGAGGGTGCGGCCATAGGAAAGTCCGTATTCCAGGATCTCGGGCGTCGCCCCGATCAGCGCCGCCGCCGGCCGAAGAAACAGAATACCGATAAAGGCCAGCACGATTCCGATCGCAGCTGCCGTTTTAATAATTGCGGTGAAATAGAGCCGGGCGTTCTCCGGGTGTCCGTCGCCGAGCTCCGCCGCAATCAGCGCGTTTCCCCCGGAGCCGAACATATAGCCAACCATTGACAGCAGCAATTAAAAAGGATAGATGACATTCACGGCGGAAAAGGCTGTCTTGCCGATATAGTTTGAGACAAAGTAGCCGTCAACCACATCATAGGTGATGGAAATCATGATCATTCCGATCGTCGGCAAAGCAAACAGCAGGAGTTTTTTATAGGTAAAATGCTCGGACAGTTTAATTTCCTTCATGCATCTCCTCCGGCTCCTCCATCACGATGCGTTCAAAATGATCGATAAAGGTCGAACGGGAAACGGATCCTGCGGTCTGCGGCAGCAGGAACGGAGGAATTCCGGTCCCTTATGTTTATCATGCTTCTTTTGGACCGGGAATTACACATAGGTCCGAAAAAAAACATCATATTTCCAGGCGTTTCTGCAGAGTTCACATCATACCCGGAATGCGAAGTGCTGCGCCGCCATCCGGCGGTAAAGTCAGCAGCCCGAAAAGAATTATCCTGACGTTCGGCAATGCCTGATTCAGGAACGAAGATGACGGAAACAGACGGACCCGGGAATACGCAGAAGATCCTGTGCGTCCTGCGTTCTTCAGGGATTCGCGATTGTATGCCCTTCCAATCTGAAGATTATGTGAATTGCATACAAAAGATATTGAAAGCCTTTCACCATCAGGGTAAAACAATGGTCGGACAGGAGGTATTACACGATGTTTGAATTGTTAGCACAGTATGCCGCTTTATTCTTCATGAAAGACAGGAAGGAAGAGCAGCGGCGCAGAACCGCCGCATCCTGTAAAGATGCCGTCAAGATCGCCGGTGAGGCAGGAAGAACACCCCTGAGAGAAGGAATGCTTTTTCACCTTGTAAAGGAAAACAGAGCATTT
>JAFWCM010000233.1 GCA_017536885.1 Solobacterium sp. | reverse complement strand
GAAATGTCGGTCATTCGAATGTGAATCTTGCGGTTGAGGTCAGAACAAAAGATCCCAGGAGTCTGATCGAGAGCGTCTCCGGAATCGGTGATGTCACTTCCGTCTCGTTAGTCGAACACGATGGCGATGTGACTGCCTGAGACATCGCAAAGATTGAACAGGATATGAAATCACAGAGAGGTCTGTGATTTTTTATGTCGGACAACAGATGACAAAACTGCCGGGCATAACAGGTTATAAGGTGTAAAGTTGAGGTATCATATACAATTGTATGCAGAGGTCCTTCAGGAAATGAAAGCACTGATCGCAGTATTGCTTGGAATTGCTGTAATACCGGCAGGGATCACAGAACTGATACTTCGTTCCTGTTCCTTTCTTTCGGAAAAGGAGAAACGCATCGGAACGGGGATCCGGCTTGTGATTCATGCGGTGTTTTTTCTCGTGGTGATAACCCTGCTCTATCGGACAAATCCGATCACGGAACTCAGGAATCTTCTTACCCTGAATTGTTCTTACCAGGATATCGCAAAGCTTGGCATCTCCGGTCCGCTCTGCCTTCTGAACCCCGTTCTGGCGTGGAACTGGCGCAGGAAAGAGATTCGCCGCCGGGGGGACTGCGCCGGGTCCTTTCATCAGAAAGGCATTGTGATGCTTATGGTTACTCTGATGATCTCTGCCTCTCTTCTGGCCTGGGTTGTTTCTCTGGAAGGAAACAGGCGCATCAGGCTGAGCGGATTCTGCCGCAGGACTGAAGTCATCTCTGAAAGGGAAGATGCGGCGGAAGAGGAAGAAGTATCGTTTGTGACGATACGCAATGACGGAGTGCTTGCATTTGAAGCAAAGAATCTCTATGTTTCCGATCGGGAAGAGAACCCTCTCTACTGCCGTCTGGATTCAGGAACCATCGGTCCGGGAGAGGAACTCACAACCTATATCACAATGGATGACAGTCTGGATATCCGGAAAAACGGCGGCTCGGCCGTCTGGCTTTCGAATGCGGCCGGACAGATTATGGATCGGATCACGCTTCCGCCCCTGGCAAAGGATGAGGCATATGTAAAAACCGGCGATGAATGGAGTGTTGTCAGTCTCGTGAAAGAGCAGGTTTCCCTCAGCGCGCCGGAGTTTTCCGCTGAAAGCGGGTTCTATGAATCTGCGTTTGATCTTACCCTTTCATCAGAAAAGGGAATGAAGATCTATTACACTCTGGACTGCAGTGATCCGACCGCGGAATCGACGTTGTATACCGGTCCGATTCACGTCTGTGACAGAAGTGCAGAAGAAAATAAATACCGCTCGATCCGCAATGTGATGAGAGATTACCCGGTTCTTGAATTCGAGGATCCCGGGCCGGTGGACAAGGCGTTTATTGTGCGGGCCATCGCCGTGGATGAAGACGGCAATGCAAGCAAACCCATCACAAAATCCTATTTCATCAATCTGGAAAAGTATCGGGATCATAAGGTGGTTTCGCTGGTGAGTGATCCCGCCAATCTCTTCGACCCGGAAACAGGCATCTATGTGACCGGGACTGAATATGATGAATGGTATCGCCGGTATCTCGAGGGAACCATCACTCTTGAGGAAGGGCAGACGACCTATTCCGCTGCCCCCACGCCGAATTTTCGGAAGCGGGGAGAAGAGTGGGAAAGACAGGCGAACCTTGAACTGATGGACGGGCAGAATCTGATTCTCAGTCAGCCGGTGGGAATCCGGATTCAGGGCACCTCTTCTGCGGGGTTTCCGCTGAAGCGTTTTTCCGTGTATTCCCGGAAACAGTACAGCGGAAACAGATATTTTGATCAGCCGATTCTCGGTGATTTTCCGACGCATTCCTTTGTGCTGAGAGATGGGTATCTCAATGCCTTTACCCAGACGCTTACCCCTGACCGTGATACGGCAATACAGAGGTCGATTCCGGTCACCGTCTTTCTCGATGGGGAGTTCTGGTACAACACCTATATTCAGGAAAAATACAGCGGTTCGTATTTTGCCGAACATCTCGGGCTGAATCCGGATAATATCGCGGTGGAAAAGAGTCTGTACTACTCCCGGCTGATGGAGGCGATCGAGGCGTTTGACGCATCTGATGAGGAAGGATATGCGAAGATCGGCGAATTCATGGATATTCAGAGTTATATCGACTTTGCATGCATCAATGCCTATCTCGATAACGAAGATACCTGTGATGAGAAAAACATCCTGATGTGGAAAAGTTACATCGAAGAGAATGGCGGACCGGGAGACGGAAGATGGCGGTGGGCACTGTATGACATGGATCTTCTCTGGAAGTTTGACGGCCGTGATCATACGGAAGAAGAGCCGGCCTATGCGGTAAATACCTTCACCCTGGGAATGGCACCGGATATGAAGGAGGATTATACCCTGAGTCATCAGGCGCTCTTTGTGAAACTCCGGGAAAACACCTCCTTTCAGAGACAGTTTGTTCTGACGTTTATGGATCTTGTCAATACGGACTTCCGGCCGGATGCCGTCATTGCAGAACTCGAAGCCTTTGAGGACTGGGGGGAGGCGGCCGAAGCCCACTATGAATTCTTCCGGAAGCGTCCCGAATACATCGTTCCCTATATGGCAGAAGAATTCGCTCTTACCGGCACCCCTGAACCGGTGACCCTGATTTCCGATCGTCCGGAATCTGTGATTCAGCTGAATACGATTACCCCGGACCTGAAGGATGGTTTCTGGTCCGGTCAGTACTATACCGATGTGCCGGTAACGGTATCCTGTGAAGACAGCCGCTTTGATCACTGGGAAATCACTTCAGGCGGAACGACAGAGACAAGAACTGAACCTTTCGCTGAAGTGCCGGTAAGCAAAGGCGGCGTACAGATTCATGCTGTATTCCGATGAACTTCCTGTATTCATCCGGGATACAAAGGGGAAGGAAATGAATGATCCCCCGGGAAGAGGTTCAGCAATGACAGCAAGCAGTATGCGGAGGTTCCTCAGGAAATGAATACACTGATATTGGCATTGCTTGCGGCACATGTCATACCGGTAATCATCACGGAACTGATTCTGTGTTCCTGTCCTTTTCTTTCGCGGAAAGGGAAGAGAATCACGACCGGGATCAGTCCCGTGATCCATGCGGTGTTTTTTCTCGTGGTGATGACCCTGCTTTTTCAGGCGAATCCGATCACAAAGATCGGGGATTTTGTCTCCCTGAACTGTTCCTATCAGGATCTCGCAGGTCTTGGACTGTCGAACCTCATCTGCCTTCTTGTGCCGCTGCTGGTCTGGTTCTCTTTCCGCCGGTATATCCGCCTCAGAGGGGGCAGTGCCGAACCGTTCCACAAGAAAGGCATGGTTCTTCTGCTCTGCTGTGTTTCCTTCTTCCTGGCTTTTTCTGCCTGGGTTATGTCCATGGAAGGAGTCAGATCCATCCGTCTCAGCGGATTTTCACGGAAAATGACGCTGAGCGATGAGGAAGAGGAAGAACTGTCTTATGTGACGATCCGGAATGAAGGCGTACTCGCGAATGAAACGAAGGATCTCTATGTTTCCGATCATGAAGAAGATCTTCTCTACTGCCGGCTGGAGGAAGGAACGATCCGGCCGGGAGAGAGCCTGACGACTTATATCACCGCCGATGACGGCATGAATATCCGAAAGAACGGCGGTTCGTCTCTCTGGCTTTCAACGGCGGACGGCAGAATGATTGATCATATCATTCTGCCCCGGCTTCAGAACGAAGAAGCCTATGTGAAAACCGGCGATGAATGGAGTGTTGTCAGTCTCGTGAAAGAGCAGGTTTCCCTCAGCGCGCCGGAGTTTTCCGCTGAAAGCGGGTTTTATGAATCTGCGTTTGATCTTTCCCTTTCGGCAGAAAAGGGAATGAAGATCTATTACACCCTGGACTGCACCGATCCGACCGCGGAATCGATTCCCTATACCGGACCGATTCACGTCTATGACAAGAGTTCAGAAGCGAATCGGTTCCGTTCGGTTCAGAATGTGGAAAAGGATTATCTCGAAACAGAAAGCGTCGATCCCGGTCCGGTGGACAAGGCATTTATCGTGCGGGCTGTTGCCGTGGATGAAAACGGCAATGCGAGCAGCCCCGTCACCAGATCCTATTTCATCAATCTCGGTAAATACAGGGATCGTAAAGTCGTCTCTCTGGTAACCGATCCCGCCAATCTCTTCGATCCGGAAACAGGGATCTATGTGACGGGAGCGGAATACGATGAATGGTATCGTCAGGTGCGTGAGGGAACGATCTCTCCGGATCGGGAGGATTCGTCCTATCAGGAAGAACCCACCTGCAACTTCAGCAGCGGGGGAGACGAGTGGGAAAGAAAAGCCGATTGTGAACTGATTGACGACTCTGTGATCCTGATCCGCCAGCCGGTGGGGATCCGCATTCAGGGAGACTCTTCCACCTATGAGCCTCTCAAGCGCTTTTCGGTATATTCCCGCAGAAAATACGGCACGGACACGTTCTTTGATCAGCCGATCTTTCCCGGGATTAAAACCCATGCGTTTGTGCTTCGAAACGGATTTCTGAATGCCTTTACGCCGACGCTGACCGAAGACCGCTCTGTCTCAGTTCAGAAGTCCGTTCCCGTTTCGGTATTTCTCGACGGCGAGTTCTGGTATGACACCTATCTTCAGGAAAAATATATCCGTGCCTATTTCTCGGAGCACTATGGCATAAACCGCAATAATGTCGTCCGGGAAGCACATCTCGAAAACACCGATCTTATGGAAGCGATCGGAGAGATCGATGCCTCTTCCGGGGAAGGGTATGACAGGATAAACGAAATCATGGATATCCAGAGCTATATCGACTTTACATGCATCAATGCCTATCTCGACAACGAAGACACGCATGATAATAAAAATGTTGTGATGTGGCGCTGCGCAATCAGAGAAGGGGACGGCTATGAAGACGGCAGGTGGCGCTGGGGATTGTTTGACCAGGATCTTCTGTGGAACTTTTCGATGCGGGATCATACGGGCGGAGAACCTGCCTATGCAGTCAATACATTCACTCTGCCGATGGCATCCGAGCGAAGTGAACTGTTCGCAATCACGGACCAGGAACTCTTCAATAAGCTGAAACCGAACCGGACATTTCAGAAGCAGTTTGTTCTGACCTTCATGGATCTTGTCAATACGGATTTCCGGCCCGATGCCGTCATTCCGAAACTGGAGGCCTTTGAGGACTGGGGAGAGGCGAACGAAGAACAGTATGAATTCTTTCAGAAGCGCGCCGATTATATCGTTCCGTATATGGCGGAAGAATTCGGACTGACCGGAACCCTCGAACCCCTGACCCTGACTTCAAACCGGCCTGAATGTGATATTACCCTGAATACAATCACTCCGGATCTGGAGAACGGCTCATGGCTTGGTCAGTACTACACCGATGTTCCGGTTATGGTATCGTGTGAAGACAGCAGCTTTGACCACTGGGAGATCATAACCGGGGACAATGCAGAAATCAGAACCGAACCTTCTCTTGAAGTCCCGGTTTCAGAAGGCGGCACGCATATTCACGCGGTATTCCGATAACTCCTGCAGCTGTCTGCGGGAGCAGTTTCGGGAGTATCCCGTTGAGCGAAGAATCACTGGCCGGATCGGGTGAGCGGGAAGAAACCAAAAAGACGAAGCGGATTCCGGTTTCTCCTGTGTTTCGTTCGCTGAACACGATGGCGATGAAACAACCGGAAGAGGCAGCCCTGCCTTTCGGGATTCATCGGGAACCCGTTGAATATGACTGGGCAACAGCGGTCCGGTTCGATATAATAAAGAACATGAGTGAAATCAGTGTCATTATTCCCTGCTACAATGTCAGGACTTATATCAATCAGTGTCTGGACAGTATTGTGAACCAGACATTTTCTGATATTGAAATCATCATTGTGGATGACGGGGCGACCGACGGATCCGGGAAAATCGCCGATGACTACGCCGAAAGAGACAGCCGGATTCGGGTGATCCATAAAGAGAACGGCGGTCTGTCCAGTGCCCGCAATGCCGGCATGAATATTGCGTCTTCACCGTATCTGATGTTTCTTGACGGAGATGATTATGTTGATGAGAGATTCTGTGAAATCCCGTATCGCCTGATTACCGAAAACAATGCGGATATTGTCTGCTTTGAATTTGAACGGGTTCCCTCGGGGATAAAAAGCGGCTTTACCGAAAAGCCCCGCATGTTTTCCAATGATGAGGTGCTCGTGCTTCTTTCCGGCTGGAAGATCAGCGATTCCGCATGCAACAAAATCTACCGCAGGGAAATGTTCGATACGATCCGCTTTCCGGAAGGCTATGTGTATGAGGATATGGGAACGGCCTATCGTCTGTTTGAAGCGGCGGAGCGCATCTATATCACCGACCAGGTGCTGTATTACTATCGGGATACCCCCGGCAGTATCTCCAAAAACATCGATACCAGAACAAAAAGCGATGTCAGAGTCATGCAGGAGAAGAAGTTTGCGGCATTGCTGGGAAGATTTGTGCAGGACAGAGAAGTCTTCCGCAGTCCCTATGTACTCAACTATGCATTTGAATATCTTGTGACGCGGGAACCCGGCACAAACCGGGAGACGGAACAGTACGCTGATGCGATTGTGCGTCGGCTGTCCGGGCTGAGAAAAACGCTGTCCCCCGACAAGCAGAGGCTGTTCTGGCTGTATCTTCACTGCCGGCCTCTCTTTCACCTGCTCTGCCGGGCGAAAAAATACAGATGAGGAAACGGTTCGGGTTTGCCGGACTGTTTTTCATAAGCCTGCGGATTCAGAAAGAACATACGCCGCGGACTGTGACGGAAATTGTCTTGCAGAGGAAAGTTCGGGTATGATAATTACTTGTATGCAGAGGGCAGACAAGGGATGAAAGCACTGAACCTGGTGCTGCTTCTAACACATTTGATACCGGTACTGATCACGGAACTGATTCTTCGTTCCTGTACCTTTCTTTCGGAAAAAGAGAAACGGATCGGAACTTTCATCAATCTCGTAATCAATGCGGTGTTTTTTCTCGTGGTGATGACCCTGCTCTATCGAACAAACCCGATCACACAGATCAAAAATCTCCTCACCCTGAACTGCTCGTACCAGGATATCGCCCGGTTTGGCGTGTCCAATCTTCTGTGCCTTCTGGTGCCGGTTCTGGTGTGGTTCTTTTACAGGAGAGAGATCCGGAAAAGAGGCGAGTGCAGTGCAAGGTTTGAGAAAAAAGGCGTTGTGCTTCTCTTGTTCTGCTTTGTTCTTTTCACTGCGGTCTTAAGCTGGTATGGCTCCCTGGAAGGAAACAAAAGCATTACGCTGAGCGGCGTCTGCCGGAAAACAACACTGATCGATGAAGAGGAAGAGGAAACGGAAGTGTCTTATGTTGCGGTCCGCAATGAGGGACAGCTCGCAAATGAAGTGAAGAATCTCTATGTCTCCGACAATGAAGATGAACTTCTGTATGCTCGTCTTGCGGAAGGAAAGATCGGACCGGGCGAGAGCCTGACAACTTATTTCACCGCGGATGACAGTGTGAATATGAGGAAAAACGGCGGATCATGGGTTCTGCTTTCCGATGGATCCGGCAATATTCTCGACCGCATCACGCTTCCGGCCCTGCAGGAAGAAGAAGCCTGTGTTAAAACCGGAGAGGAATGGCTTGTCATAGATCTCACCAGGGACAATGCCGTGATTTCTTCCCCTGTATTTTCATCCGAGAGCGGTTTTTATGATACGGCGTTTGATCTTACGCTTTCATCAGAAAAGGGAATGAAGATCTATTACACCCTGGACTGCACCGACCCGACTACGGAGTCGGCGCTGTATACCGGTCCGATTCACGTCTATGACAAAAGCGCAGAGGAGAACCGGTTTCGCTCGATTCAGAATGTGGAAACGGAATATCTCGAAAGAGAAAACGTCGATCCCGGCCCGGTGGACAAGGCGTTTATCGTGCGGGCGATCGCCGCGGATGAAGCCGGCAATCTAAGCAAGCCCGTCACAAAATCCTATTTCATCGGCCTGGACAAGTATAAAGACCTTAAAGTCGTTTCGCTGGTAACCGATCCCGCCAATCTCTTCGATTCAGAGAAAGGGATCTATGTGACGGGTGCGGAGTATGACGAATGGTACCGTCAGTATCTCGACGGTAAAATCAGTCTGCCGGAAGGAGAAAGTAAGGACAGCGCTTCTCCGGACGTCAATTTTCGAAAGCGGGGGGAAGCGTGGGAGAGAAAAGCAAACTGCGAACTGATCCATGGATCAGAAGTATTGCTTAACCAGCCGATCGGACTCCGCGTCCAGGGAGACTCCTCTTCCGTCTTTCCGCTGAAACGATTTTCCGTCTATTCCCGGAAAAAATACGGTACGGACAGATTCTTTGATCAGCCCGTCCTGGGAGAGTTCAATACCCATGCCATGGTGGTCAGAAACGGTTTTCTCAACGCCTTCACCCCGATGCTTGTGCAGGACCGCGCTGCGGCGGTGCAGCGGTCCGTTCCGGCTGCGGTCTTTGTGGAAGGGGAGTTCTGGTACTATGCCTATCTTCAGGAAAAATATGTCAGTTCCTATTTTTCGGAACATTACGGTGTAAATTCCGATAACATTATCAGGGAAGAGCGTCTTCTCTACTCCGGTCTGCTGGATGAGATTGCGGAGTTCGACGCCTCTCTTCCGGAGGGGTATGCGAAGATCGGCGAACACATGGATATTCAGAGCTATATCGACTTTACATGCATTAACGCTTATCTCAACAACGAAGATACCTATGATGAAAAAAATCTTATCATGTGGAAATGCCCGATCCCGGAGGGGACTGGCTATGATGACGGAAGATGGCGCTGGGGCTTGTATGACATGGATCTGATGTGGCATCTGCGCTTCCGTGATCATCCGGAAAATGAACCGGCGTATGCCGTAAATCCGTTTACTCTCGGAGTCACCTCGGGATGGGAAGAACCCTTCGCGATCCATGACCAGCAGCTCTTCAATAAACTGAAACCCAGCCGGGAATTTCAGAAGCAGTTTGTTCTGACCTTCATGGATCTTGTCAATACGGATTTCCGGCCGGATGTCGTCTTACCAGAACTCGAAGCCTTTGAAGACTGGGGAGAAGCGACGGAAGAACATTACGAATTCTTCGAGAAGCGTCCCGAATACATCGTTCCCTGCATGGCAGAAGAATTCGCTCTGACCGGAACCTCTGAACCGGTGATCCTGACTTCCGATCGGCCGGATGCTGTGATTATACTGAATACGATCAATCCGGATCTGAAGAACGGTTCCTGGACCGGTCAGTATTACACCGATTACCCGGTGAGTGTCTCAACAAACGAAAGCGGCTTTGATCACTGGGAGATCACAGCCAACGGAACCACAGAAACAAGAACCGAACCTTCCATCGAAGTTCCGGTCGCGAAAGGAGGAACAGTGATTCATGCAGTATTCCAATAGTCCCTTTGAACCTGTGTCCGCGTATTTCCGAACCCATCCGAGAACCGGAAAGCTCCTTGCCCTGACTGCGCTTGTCTGTGCACTGATTGTGTGCATTGCGATAGGGTATATCACAGAACGAAAAGAAGCGGGCAGTCAGTACAGCTATGGCGGTGTTCCTTTAACAGATGAGGAAATTGCAAAGGAGTTCTCGTATCTTGCGCCCAATGAACTCGACTGGACGACGGAAAGCGCGGAATATAAAGACATCGATCTGAGTTCCGCCGAAGCGCCCCTGGAAATTCACGAGGGAGGAGATTACCGACTGAAGGGAAAACTGAACGGGCAGATCCATATCAATGCGCCGGATCAGATCGTGCATCTGTTTCTTGACGGAACG
>JAFWCM010000232.1 GCA_017536885.1 Solobacterium sp. | reverse complement strand
AGGGGAACCCCGTGATCATTCAGATACCGTAACATCATCCAGTCGGAAGGATAGGGACTTGCGATGATTGCGGCATACCCTTCGGGATCGTCAATTCTCACATAGTCATAGATTTCCTGTACCTGTTCTCTGGTGCCGCCGGTGATCTGTTCCAGAAGTTTTTCATCGTCACAGCATTCTTTTTCTGTTCTGCTCATCCCGCCCCCCTTTCCTTTGATGGTATTCATCCCTGCTTCTTACCATGATTATTTACGCAGCTTTGACAGCTTTGCGGCGGGATTGCGTGCATACAATCGGAAAACGGTGAAATCGGTTCCTTCGAAAAGAAAACAGGAGAAGAATTCCCCTGTCAGACGGATCATGATCAGTGCATCGAGAAATAGACGTTGATCAGGAAGAGAATGATACAGATGACGATGGAACTGCTGGTGAGCAGGATTCTCCAGAGCTTGACTTCGGTGGCGCCATAGCGGACAAGCCCGGTATCGACCCGCTTCTGAAACATGAACAGACCGGCGAGGATATAGACGATGATGATGAAGATCGTCAAGAGCCAGAGATAATTGCCCGGCACGATGTCCAGTATCCAGAGAAACATCGACAGTGCGATATGGACCTGAATCGACGGCAGGATCGAATGATACCGCAGGGTGATCAGAGAGAGATACCAGCCGACGAAGAAGGCGGGAATCGCAGCCACGAGATTCTCGCGCGAGACCGCAAAGAGAACCGCTGAGCCCAGTACACCGAAATACCTTCCGTAATGACCCAGCTGACGCTGAATGATGCCGCGGAAGATATACTCATCGCAGACCGGCTCGACGACCACAAAGAACACAAAATAGGCGATGTTCGACAGAATCTTCTCCACGGTCGTAAAACTCCCCAGAAACGGATATGAGATCGACCGGGTGTGGAAGAAGAAATAGAACAATGTCGAAAGCGATGTCACGGTGAGATTCAGGGCGATGCCGATGCAGGAAAGCGCTAAAATGCGGTCTCCCCGCAGCCGGGGATTTTTCAGATAGGACGAAATATCGAGATTCAGGAATTTCGCAGAAATACTGAAAGGAACCGCGGCCACAAAAACCAGCAGAATAATCGATAGACACAGGCTTGCCAGATCCGCATCCATGCCCATTAAAGCGGCAGGATAGTGTTCACTGACCCAGGGGACGCCATAATGCACCGCCATGAACAGCACAATATATATCACCAGAGATCGTCCGAAATGATTGATCTGGCCTTTCGCCTGCTTTGTTGTAATTACAACAGGCGCTTTTTCACTCATAAAAACCTCATGAATTCCGCTCCTTTTATAAAAGAAAACGGAAACGCACCCATTATAACCCAGGATGCCCAAGAAAAAAAGGAAGAGACGAAGCTCTTCCTTGTCGGTGTGAATCAGCTCAGTTGTCGGCTTTTGCCTTGGCAGCTGCGATCACCTTGTCGGCGACATCTTTCGGAGCGGCCTGGTAGCGGTCAAACTCCACGACATACTTGCCGCGTCCCTGCGTCATGGAACGGAGGTCGTTGGCATAGGTCAGGATCTCTGACATCGGTGCTTCGGCAACGATCACCTGCTCGTTGTCTTCATTCATCTGCATATCGAGAATCAGACCCCTTCGCTTGGTGACATCACCCATCAGAGTTCCGGTGTATTCTTCCGGAGCGACGATGGTAACCTTGCCGATCGGCTCGAGGAGAACCGGATTGGCCTTGGGCATTGCGGCGTTGTAGGCAAGACGGGCTGCTTCCTTGAAGGCGACTTCCTTGGAGTCAACCGGATGGTAGGATCCATCATACAGGGTAGCCTTGACACCGACGACCTTGAAGCCGGCGAGAACGCCCTTGTTCATGCAGTCACGGAGTCCCTGCTCTGTCGGCGGGAAGTACTGCTTGGGAACAGCACCGCCGAAGACTTCTTCCGCAAAGACCATGTCTTCGCTGTCGGTCGGTTCGAATCTGACCCAGACATCGCCGTACTGGCCGGCGCCGCCGTTCTGTTTCTTGTATTTGCCCTGCGCTTCTGCCTTGCCGCGGATGGTTTCACGGTACTGAACGGTAGGAACGCTGGTGGTGACCTCTACCTTGTACTTGCTCTTGAGCTTGGAGAGGATGAGATCGGTGTGCTGATCGCCGAGGGAGTAGAGAACCTGCTCGTGGGTCTCGGCATTCTTGTCGAGGCGGATCGTATGATCTTCTTCGCACATGTTGCGGATACCGACGGACATCTTGTCTTCGTCTGCCTTGGTCTTCGGCCAGATCGCATATCCGAGCATCGGTTTCGGGAAGTTGATCGGCGGATAGTGGACAACCTTCTGGCTGGTGCAGAGGGTATCGTTGGTCTGGGTGTTCTGCAGTTTGACGACAGCACCGATATCACCGGTGAAGAGCTTGCCTACGCCGTTCTGGAACTTGCCGCTGATGACATAGACCTGGGAAACCTTTTCGTTGGCTTCCTTGACGCTGTTGTAAACCTGGGAGTCGGAGCTCAGTACACCGGACATGACCTTGAGGTAGGAAATCTTTCCGACAAACGGGTCGATGACGGTTTTGAATACGAAGGCGGACATCGCCTCGTGTTCGTTGGTCTCCATCTCGATGGAATCGCCCTTGGTGTTGATCGCATGGATGTGGCCCTTCTCGGCATAGGACGGGAAGTACTCGGTGATGAGGTCCATCAGACGCTCGATGCCGATGAGATCGGTAGCGGTGCCGCAGTAGACCGGACGGATGTCGCCGGAGCGGACACCGATTCTCAGGCCCTTGGCTACTTCGTGCATGTCGAACTCTTCGCCGTTGAAGAACTTCTCCATGAGTTCATCATCGGTGGATGCGATCGCCTCGGCGATCTCGGCGTAGTATTCTTCTACCTTGTCGGCCAGTTCCGCAGGGACATCCTGAGCTTCCTTGCGGTTGTCGTGATACCATGCTTTCTTACGCAGAATATTGACGGAGCCGATGGACTTGCCGTCCTTTACGATCGGCATCTCAAACGGAATGACGGTGTTTCCGAACTTCGCGCGGAGGTCGGCCAGAGCTTCATCAAACTTCGCATTGGGATCATCCATCTTGTTGATGAAGAAAATCGTCGGGAGGTTTCTTCTGGAAACCGCTTCTTTCCAGGCCCGTTCGGTTCCGGCTTCGACGCCTTCTTTTCCGTCAACGACGATCAGGGCGTTGTCACCGACGGTAAGACCGGTGATCTCTTCGCCTTCGTAGTCCATATATCCCGGAGTATCGATGAAGTTGATCTTCTTGTCCTTCCACTCCACCGGTGCGAGGTGGCAATAGCAGGAAAGGCCGCGTTTGCCTTCTTCCGGGTCAAAGTTCAGATAGGAGGTTCCGTCTCCGTTTTTCTGAAACTTGTCAATCTGCTTGTTGAAATACAGGCAGGCCTCAATCACGGTGCTCTTGCCGGCACCGGAATGGCCAAGCACGGTCACGTTTCTGACCTGATTTGCAAGATAGTCTTTCATTGTTTTCCTCCCTTACTTCAGAATATCCTCAAGATCCGCAAAGCATTCCTTACGGACATAGTGAATCGCCATATTTCCGTCATAGTCGGTCTTGTCCTTGGCAGCGCCGCTGTCGAGCAGATAGCGGACAAGCTCCGGATAGCCGATGTAGGCAGCCCGCATCAGAACCGTGCAGCCCTTGTTGTCGCTGGCATTGAGATCCGCGCCGGCATCGACGAGAACCTTGATGACATCTGCCTTGTAGGCATTGACCGCTTCCATCAGAGCGGTGCGGCCCACTTCGTCTCTGGCGTTGACATCCGCGCCCTTGGAGATCAGGTATTCGACAACCTCGGTCTCACCGAGCAGCGAAGCACGCATCAGGGAAGTGCGTCCCTTATTATCATGGGCATTCACATCCGCGCCGGCATGTTCCAGCATCTTGCAGATGGCGAGATGGCCTTTCTTGGCTGCGCCCATCAAAGCTGTCTTGTTATACTTGTCCCTCGCCCGGGTGCTGGCGCCGTTGTCGAGCAGGAAGCGGACAATGTCCTCATACCCGCGCTTAGCGCTCCGCATCAGGGCGGTGCGGCCGTCTCCGTTTGCGATATTTACATTCGCGCCCTTGGAAACCATCGAGCAGACTTTTTCGAAGTCCCCTCTTCCCGCTGCATCAAAGAATTCCTGATTGATCTGATCCATTTACTGTTTCCTCCTTATCATTCTTTGAAACGGTTGAAGAAAAAAGATGGCACAACGGTACCATCTTAAAAAATCCTTTCATTCAAAGCCGCAACCCCGCCAAAAAGATTGGCAGCCTCCGCGATATTCTGTGTGCTGAAAGCACCGATTGTCCTGTCGCAAATCATGATGGTTACAACTCCGTTCTAATCCTAGATTTCTTCTACCACTATTGTATCGAAAACCTTGAAATCTTCAACGGTTTAACACCCGAAATCATGAAAGAATTGTGAAACAAATTCAAATTCATGAAAATGTTTCAGGACTGCATTTCAATCGTGCAGGTCGGATAAGGGATCACGATATCGTTTTCGCGGAAGGCTTTGAGCACGGCTTCTCTCACCTTTCCGGCAAAGGGATAGGCCATGGCAGCGCTGGCGGTGCTGACGCGGAAGGACAGTTCGATGCCGGAGTCAAGGAATTCGGTCAGTACCACATTGACTGCGGGCAAACCTGCCGCGATGTCTTCTGCACTTCTGGTGTCGATGAATTCGGGCAGAGATGTAACAGCGTCATTGATCACCTTTTTGGCGAAATCGATATCGGTGTCATAGGAGACGCTGATGACGATCAGGCGGGAGAAGAAGCCGCTTTCGATGTGCTTGTCCTCGACGATCGCGGAGTTCATCTTCGCATTGGGCACGATGATGTTCGTGCCGTCATAGGTACTGACAATCGTGTGACGCAATGTGATCTCCTTGACCGTACCGCTGATGTTATCGGAAGGCAGAGTGATCAGATCGCCGATCCGAAACGGCTGATAGATCGCCAGGAAAAACCCGGCGACGAGATTTCCGAAGGCCTCCTGGGCCGCAATGCCGTAGACCAGGGCAAGCACGGAGGTCGCACCGAGCAGCGTATTCATGACCGAGCGCATCGGGATGATGTTGCGCAGGATCAGAAATGCCATGAGAACATTGATCACGGCATTGACAAAGCCGCAGATAAAGCGGAGGGTCGTATCCGCCGAAGAGGTGCCGCGCCTTTCCGCCGCCTTCTTCAGGGAAGCGATGATCATGTTTTTGAACAGGGTAAGAACAATGACGATCATTGCCGTTTCAACGACAAAGACCGCAAGTCCCCCTTCAAAGACAGTGTTGCCGAATTCCAGAAAACTGTTTCCTTCCATAGTTAAGTCACTCTCCTTTTTTACGCCGGCAGAGATTCATTTCCCGCCGGCATCTGTTTTCTTATTTGTTGTCTGTTGTTTCAGAGGTTTCCCGTCTGTCAGAAGACACCGGGACTCTCTTTGCTTATTTGAGAAGTTTTTTGCGGAATGCGTAGTCGGGCATATGCCGGCGCACCGTGTCATAGAATGTCCGGGAATGGTTCGGTACGAGAAAGTGCACGTATTCATGAAGCAGAACATATTCCATGCATTCCAGGGGATAATGAATCAGACGTGTGCTGAGCACGATCTTCGCCTTCTGGGGATAGCAGACACCCCACTTTGAAGTCATGTAGCGGATCGAGATCTCCGGTTCCTTCAGATAATGGTCCCGGCAGATCTTCCGATCCCATTCCCCCCGCCTCTCTTCGCAGAGATCCAGCAGGGTTTTCGCAGCTGCTTTGCGGAATGTCTTCTCAATCCGTTCATCGCTTTCCTCTTTCAGAAAGAAGGTCAGGATATCCCCTTCGATAAAGAGGCTGTCCCGCTTTGCCGGAAGATAGCGCACGTATTTCTTTTCTCCGAGCCAGTACACCACCGGTCCGTTCACCCCTTCGCGGTTGATCTCATTTTCCTTCTGACGCCGCAGCTGCTGGTCGAGAATCCAGGCCTCATTGCTGTAGATCAGACGTTCAATCTCCGCTGAAGCGGCATAATGCGGACACGAAACGCGGATCTCCCCATCTTTCGAGACCCGCAGTGTGATATTCTTCATCTTCTTCCTCGTGATCACCACGGGAAGTGTTTTACCGCCGATTAATACCTTCATGTTTCTTTTTTCACCTGTCCCAGGGACCGTAAAGATGGTGATACAATGCACCGATCAGATTAGCATCACTGCCGAACCGGCACCGGACAATCTCCGGCTTCGGCAGGTTTTCTATCTCCTTTTCGTAGAATGGAAGCTGTGCCCGAAACCGATCGGCACTATTCAAAAGCGATTCCATGAGAAGCGGATCTTCGCTGATTCCCCCGCCGATGGCAACCCGCTCGAGATCGAGCAGAATGCCGAGGTTATAGATCTGCACGGCATAGGCATAGGTGAATTCATCCAGCGCTTCCTTTGCGGCAGTATCCCCGGCACGGACGCGACGGAATACCTCAATGCCGTCAATCTCATCCGGGTTTTCCCCGGTTCTTTCTGCCAGGCGTTTTGACAGCCCGCGGTGGCCGTAGTCACACCAGTATCCCGCAAAGGTATCGGTGTTCTTCTCGTTCACGCACAGATAGCTGTATTCTCCGGCCGAGAAATCCTTTCCGACCAGCAGTTTGTCATTCAGTATGATTCCTCCGCCGATTCCGGTTCCGATAATCACCACCGCACAGTCGTGACACCCTGTGAGGCTTCCCTTCCAGTGTTCCGCAAGCACCGCTGCCTTGCCGTCATTCTCGACAGATACCGGGATGCCATAGCGTTCTCTTAGTTCACTGCCCATGGTGTGCCCTGCCATGTATTTCATCGCTCCGGCAGTGCGCAGATATCCATTGGTGTGATCGAGCATGCCGGGCATGCACAGAGCAATGCCGGTGACGCGGTCCCTGTACCGGTTGACGATCGGATCAATCCGCTGGTAAAGATCTTTCGGGGAAGAGGTCCAGGTCTCGGGGCTCGGTACCTTTGACTTTTCGAGGATTTCTGTAGCTTCATTCATAATGGCGTACTTGATAAATGTACCGCCGAAATCAAATACCAGATATTCCATACCCATATAAGATATATGAAATCCGCAAAATCTTCCACAATCGATGCAGGTCTGACATCACTCTTTCACCATGCCAAGACACCTGTCTGCATTGCGCAGAGACAAACCGAAACCTCAGCAAAGATGAGACAGAAAGTTCCGCGGTTCGTCAGCAAATCATGCGTGTATGGTTTCCCTGATCTCAAATGGTTTCTTACGGTACGCTCTCTTTTCTGCGCATTGCCGGGACCGTCCGGTTTAATCTTTCTTCCCGGGGAAGCAGTAAAGCCGGATCCTGTTTTCATGAGAACCCTTTGAGGATCTCTTTGAACTCCCGGCTTAGGAACTGTCACGAAATTAATTAATCAAGTCACGAAATAAGAATCAAATAATTTCGTGACACTGTGATATACTGGTTTCGTAGAGAAAACAGTATGTCTGTAAGTGTTGAAACCAGAAGTGCAATTGATGAATTCCTGAAAAAAATGACTCCGATTCTTGATGAAAAACAGAAGCGGATTATGTTT
>JAFWCM010000231.1 GCA_017536885.1 Solobacterium sp. | reverse complement strand
CTGTAAAGAACGCTGCTCTGTGGGAAAGCCTCAAGCCAAAGTCTGAATCCGAATCTGTAAAGATGAGGGTTCAGATGTACGCTTGAAGGACAATCCATATTCAGTCAGAACCCCACTGGCTTGCCGGTGGGAGCAGTCAGCTACCGGGGAATCACTCCTTGCGGAATGTGCGGTAAAAGACAGGATCTGGGGGATCGGGATGTCCATGAGTGATCCCGATCGTTTTAACCAGGACGAATTCGGTGGTCTCTCGGCACCGGCGTAGCGGAATTTTCGGCACCTGCCCATCGCTGAAATCGGCACCAGGAACAAAAAACGTACAAGCACGAGGAAGAGCTTATGCCGGGAAAGCTATTGCTGACAGGCGTACCCCCTGTACACTGGTCAAAGGTGTTGCCAAAGGGCATTATTTTTTGCAACGCCTTTGCTTTTCGGGGGTCAGGGGGGCGGGTTCCTGTCGGCAATAGTCCCTGGAATAACTCTTCCGATGAAAGTAATATGAACGTTCATAGGGCTGGTGCCGAAACACCGATGACATGGTGCCAGATCACCGCCGCCTGCGCAGGATAAGTGGAATGGGGAAAATCTTCTCGGTTACTCCTTGATGATTGTCCGGCAGAAGCTTCGATCGGCTCAATGAGGTCTTCCGGTCCGCGAGGATCACTGAAGGCCTGGCCGGCATCTGTTTCCGGCGTGCGAAGAAGCGTTTTTCGCTGCGGTCAGATTCGTGTCTATGATCAATGACAAATAAAAAGGATCGATCCTCACAGGGATGAGAATCGATCCGCTGAATTGAAAATTCTGCTGAGCGTCGTACAGCCGCTTCCTTTACTTTCAGATGTTCCGGGATTACTCCGGTGCCGCTTCAAGCGCAATCTTCATCATGTTGGTGAATGCGGTCTGACGCTCTTCGGGGGTGGTAACCTCTTTGTATACAAAACTGTCGGAGACGGACAGCAGGCATGCGCCCCGTTTTCCGAGAACCTTTGCGTTGTTGAACAGCGCGAAGGCTTCCATTTCCGCACAGATGCACTTCCTCTCATTGATGAGGTAATCCATGTCGGCGTCCGCCTCGCCATAGAAGACATCACTGCTGTGAATGACGCCTTCCCGGATGGGGATGGCAAGTTCTTTCGCTGTTTCGCGGATGATGTCATTGAGCTCCGGGGAAGGATACAGGATATCCCTTAATTCACCGCTCATCATCCTGGCATAGGTAGACGGCGAATAGGCTGCGGTTGCGAGCACGGTGTCGAAGAGTCTCAGCTCAGGGATGTATCCCCCGGTGGTTCCGATCCGGATGATATTCTCTACATCATAGAACTTGAAAAGCTCATAGGAGTAGATGCCCATGCTGGGCATGCCCATGCCGGAAGCCATGACGGATACGCGCTTTCCCTTGTAGGTTCCGGTATAGCCGTAAATGTTGCGTATCGAGGTGACAAGCTGCGCGTTATCAAGGAATGTTTCCGCAATGAATTTCGCCCGCAGCGGATCTCCGGGCATCAGTACGGTTTTCGCAAATGCGCCTTCTGGGGCACTGTTATGAGGTGTTGGCATTTTAATGATTCCTTTCTGTGTTCTTTTCATCATTATAGCAGAAGCACTTCCCGCAGAGACAGACTGCTTTGCGGATGTTGATACGGGCAGGAAGATTGTCAGTCAAGGATGTTTTGAAACAAATTATCGAATGACAGCGCTGCTTTTTCTGAGGTCTTTGCGGCAGAGCGGTTTCCATGACTTCCGATCAGAGATCGCTGTGAGATGGAATGATACTTCTGCCGGACCGATTCCGAACGGTTCAGAAGGGAAGCGGCGGGATGAACCATGGAACTCTGAAAAGAAAAAGCATTCCCATGTCAGGGAATGCCGGGGATTATCGTTTTGCCCCTTTGGCGCCGCTTGGCTCGCTGTAGTTTTTGAGAAGATCCGTATCGTAGGAGAAGATCATGTTCTGCCGTCTTCTGTCCCGCTCCAGGGCCAGCTCCACCAGCTTATCCATCAGCTGCGGGAAGGGGATTCCCGCATCGCTCCAGAGATAGTAGGCAAGGCTGCCGGGGATCGTGTTGATCTCGTTGACGAACACCTGATTGCTTTCCGCATCCATCAGGAAGTCGATGCGGCAAACGCCGCTGGCTCCAAGCGTCCGGAAGGTTTCCAGGGCAAGATGCCTGATCTCTTCCGCAACGCCTTCGGGAAGTTCGGGGTTGACCTTTCGGCTGGTGCTGACCATGCCGGCGGAACTCTTGACGGCTCCGGTTTGGGCTTTGGCACCTTTGGAATTTCCCTGTTCGTATTTGTCGTGGAAATCGAGAATCTCGGAATCCTCGCCATGGAACACTTCTTCGAGCACCGATGTCACCGCATCGGTGGGCTCTCCGAGAACCGAACAGTTGATCTCGCGCATCGGCCGGACCACTTTCTCGGTGATGACCTTGCTGTCATAGCGGGCTGCTTCTTCAAAGGCCCAGAGATATTCCTCTTCGTTGTGGGCGATGTTGATGCCGACGGAAGACCCGGTGCAGGCGGGTTTGAGAATCAGGGGATAGCCGATTCTCTGTGCCTGATTCAGGATCTCATCCTTTTTGGTATCGATCTCCCTGCCGTAGAACCAGAACCAGTTGGTGACGGGGAGGCCGCTGTTTTCCAGGGTGTGCTTCTGAATTACCTTGTCCTGGCCGACTGCCGCCGCGATGAGATCGCAGCCCGCGTAGGGGAGCTTGTACATTTCCAGGAATCCCTGAATGGTTCCGTCTTCGCCGTTGGTTCCGTGCATGACGGGGATCGCGACATCGATCGTCGCGAGGTCCTTCGGACCGAAGAAACCGGACTTCACCGGCCGCAGAATCACCTTGTTCTGATCGGCGACGAAGTATACCTGGGGAACCCGGTTTTTGAGTTCGTTCAGATTTCGGTATATGTTCATGTCGAACAGCTGTTCGCTGCAGAAGAGCTTTCTGTCCTTTGAGATGTATACGGGAATCACATTGTATTTTTCACTGTCCAGTGCTGCCATCGCCTGATGTGCGGAAATGATTGATACCTCATGTTCCACGGATTCGCCGCCGAAGAGCACCGCAATATTGTACTTCATATCTAATGCCTCCAATCTGAATCATTATATCGCGTTGTCGCCTGTTTCAGGAGGGGTTTCCTGAAAAACATTCGCGGCTGATGTAAAATAGGCAATGAGAGGAACGAAATGAAAAAAGCACTTGTATTAGGAGGCGGCGGCACCCGCGGAAGCTATCAGAACGGCGCGATCCATGCCCTTCGAAGACTCGGAAAGGATGACTGGGATATCGTCACCGGCACCAGCATCGGCGCCCTCAACGGCGTCCTCTGCGTGCAGAAGGATTACAAGCTGATGGATGAAATCTGGGCCAACCTGACCCAGGATCAGATTGTCAACGGCTCCTTTAAAATCGATATGGATCTTTCCGACATGATTGCCGAGCGCAACAGCATCCTGCCGTTTTTCCGTGATTTTCTTCAGGACCGGGGCGTGGATATCGCCCCGATGAAGGAATACATCGCCAGGATTTACAATCCGGAAAAATTCTTTGCCTCAGATACGGAGTTCGGTCTTGTGGTGTGCCGGCATGTCTCCCGGGAGCCGGTCTATGTCACCAAGGCGATGATGAAGGATCACGGGCTCGACTGGCTGATCGCCACTGCCAGCGCCTATCCTGCATTCCCCGTGCACCGGTTTGAAGACGGGGAGTTCATCGACGGAGGATATTATGACAACCTGCCGATTGACGAAGCCCTGCAGATGGGCGCGGAAGAGATCATCGCGATCGATCTTGCCGGCAATCCCAACCATCCGAATTTCTTCAACCGCACCGGCATTACCTATATCTTCCCGCAGGTGACCACCGGTTCCTTCCTGTCCTTTGACCGGAAGATCATCAATCGCCTGGAAACCCTGGGCTACTATGACACGATGAAGGCGTTCGGGATGTTTGACGGCGTGCGCTACACCTTCGGCAAGAATCTTCTGCCGGCATGGTTTCCGCACTTCATGCATGAGATCCTGATCCTTGAGACAAAGATACAGAATTCGGTGGAACTCGCCGCCCGGCTGCGCTCCAGCCAGGTGATCACCGACCGCATCGCATCTATGCAGCACCAGAAGGTGGTGGATGACAAGCGGATGTTCTATGGCTTCATGGACTATCTGATGTCGATGTGCGGATGTGATCTCGAGCGGGTGTGGAACTACCGCGAAGCCCGCAACCGGATTCTTGCGGAATTCGCTCCGTGCATGGAAGAGAATTATGAATACTCTCCGTCTTCGATGACGGCGGAGAAGATTCTCGCCTATACCTCGGGCCTTGATTCCAAGGGCGTCATCTCGAAGCTGCTTCACGCCCTGTTCTATCCCAGCCACATCTTCTTAAAGGAGAATGTATGGCTTACGGTATATCCGTTTGAAAAAGCGGCGGCGATGTTTATCGCCGAGATGATGAGAGAACTCAACGGGGAAGGATGAAGAGACCATGAGAAGAATTGCCGCATTTGAAAAGACGGGGTTTGCGCAGTTTGAAAAAGATCTCCGCTCCCTGTATGAAACGATGACGGAGGAAGAGATCCGGAAGATCTATGATGACCTGAAGCTGCCCGTGCGGGCAACTACGGGCAGTGCCGGTTATGATTTTTTCGCTCCCTATGACATCGAGATTCTGCCCGGGTGCGAAGTGCTGATTCCGACCGGCGTGCGTGTTAGAATGGAAGAGGATTATGTGCTTCTGCTGTTTCCGCGCAGCGGACTTGGCTTTAAGTACCGGCTTCAATTGAACAATACGGTCGGAGTGATCGACAGCGATTATTATCATGCGGAAAACGAAGGCCATATTTTCTGCAAGCTGACCAACGACAGCAGAGAAAACAAAACAGTCCTCATCCATAAAGGCGAAGGCATGGTGCAGGGGATTTTCCTTCCCTTCGGCATCACCGAAGATGATCATGCCAGCACCCTGCGCACCGGGGGACTGGGAAGCACAACAAAGAAAGCAGGAAAACTATGACAGAAGAGGAACTGAAATACAGCTATTTTGATACGGAACCCGTTTCCGATGAGATTCTCGAAAAGATGGACGAGATGCGAAAGAAGGGGAAACTGGTTCCGGATCTGACATTGATCAAGCGGCCGAGCCAGATCGCCGGCATCCGCGAAGCCGGGCGCATCAATACCGAGGTACTGGATGAAGTGACGCGCACGATCCATGCGGGCATGTCAACCCAACAGATCGATGACATCGTCCGGGAATTCACCGCGAAGAAGGAAGCGATCTGCGCTCCCTACAAATATGATGGATTCCCCAAGTCGGTCTGCACCTCCTTAAACAACGAGGTCTGCCACGGCATTCCGGCAAGACACCGCAAACTGCAGGACGGGGATATCATCAACGTCGATGCTACGACGATCTTTCACGGCTACTACGGCGATGCCTCGCGCATGTTTGAAATCGGCAATGTCAGCCCGAAACGGAAGAAGCTTGTCGAAGAGACGAAGAAGTGCCTGGAGATCGGCCTTGCCGCAGCTAAGCCATGGGCAACGGTCGGAGACATCGGCGCCGCCATTGCCAAATACGCCCACAGCCGCGGCTATTCCGTGGTGCGGGAACTCGGCGGCCATGGCGTAGGGGTCGACTTCCATGAGGATCCCTTTGTCGCTCACGAAGCCAAGGCCGGTACCGGCATGGTGCTGGTGCCGGGGATGGTGATCACGATCGAACCGATGATCAACGCCGGAAGGGCGGCGGTCGTGATCGATCCCTACAACGGATGGACCATCTATACCAGAGACGGAAGTGACAGTGCCCAGTGGGAACACACGATCCTGATCACCGAAACCGGAAACGAAATCCTTTCCTATTAAGGAGGATGTATGGACCAGACTCTGAAAGCACAGCTGGAAGGAAGCGCCATCGATGCCCCGACATTTTCCGATCCACCGGGATGGTTTTTCGTCTTCATGGAAAATGAAGAGATGTTAAAGGAACTGCTCTCTTTGCTGGAAGCGGAAGAGGAAGCGGAGGCGGCGGTGTTTGTCTTTGCCCGCCGCGATGACTGGCCGTCTCTTGTCGATGCCTGCGGTGCCCTTGCGCGGATGAAGGAAAGCGCATTGAACCTCGGCAGGGATTTATGCATGCATGCACGGCTGACGATGTTTCTCAAGGCGCCGTCTTCGGAAGCGATGCGCACGGCCTTCGGGGTGAAAGAGGGATATGAGTGCGTGCTCGCCTGCCTGATCAAACCCGCTGAGCCGAAAGAACGGGAATTGCACTGGGATGTTTTTTCCAGCATTCAATAATTCGAGGAGATACTATGAACGAGACAGTTTATGTGACCGGACACCGGCACCCCGATTCCGACAGTATCTGCGCGGCGATTACCTATGCCGATCTTCTGCGGCGCTGCGGCCAGGAGGCCGTTGCCTGCCGGCAGGGACCGCTGAATGAGGAGACCAAGTTCATTCTCAAGCGGTTTCATCAGGAAAACCCGCTGCTTCTGACGGATGCCCGCACGACCATCGCGGATATCGACATCGACAAACCGATGATCATTCCGCGCACCGAAACCGTCCATCATGCATGGCACGAAATGCTTCGAATGCAGAGCCGCTCCCTGTTTGTGGTGGATGAAGACAACAAACTCTGCGGCATCTGCACGACCTCCAATCTCTCTCATGTGCGCCTGGAGAAGGACGGGGACCTCAACGCCCTGATGGCAACCGCAAGCCTTTCCAACATTGCCAAGACGATCGGCGGAAAGATTCTCGTGCGCCCGGAGAACTTCCATTTCAACGGCCGGGTGCGGATCGCGACGATGGAAGATGTGACCAACGCGAAGTTCGATCTCACCGATTCGATCGTCCTGCTTTCGACCGGTGTCGAAAAGCAGAAACAGCTGATCGGAATGAATGTCGCAGGCCTGGTTCTGACCTGCGGAGAGAAGGCGAGCGATGAAGTCGCAGCCCTTGCCCGGAAGAAAGGCTGTGCCCTGATCGAATGCGATGAGGACACCATGCATACCGCAAGGGTCATCCTGGAGTCCTATACGGTAGAGCACATCATGTCGAAGGATCTGATGTTCTTCCGCAGCAGCGAATACATGGAAGACGTCACCCAGAAGATGACCAAGAGCAGAGTTCGCTCCTATCCCGTGCTCGATGACGATGACAACATCGTCGGATCGATCTCCCGCTATCACACCCTGAGCTATCCCCGCCGCAAGTTCGCATTAGTCGACCACTCGGCGGTGAACCAGAGCGTCGGGCATATCGAAAAGGCGGAGGTCGTATCGATCGTCGACCACCATCACATCGGCGGGATTCAGACCAACCGGCCGATCATGTACCGGAACGTGAAGTGCGGATGCACCTGCACGATCATCTCCACGCTGTATCAGGAAAACGGGATGCTGCCGGATGCGGATATGTCGGGACTGCTGCTGTCCGCGATTCTCAGCGACACCCTCAACTTCCGCAGTGCCACCACGACGGAAATGGACCGCGTCGCCGCTTCCTGGCTTGCCAAGAGGGCAGGAATTGAGGATATCGATGCCTATGCAAGAGAAATGCTGGGTGCTTCGGTCTCCCTGAAGGATTCTTCGATGGAATCCATCCTGAACCGCGACCTCAAGAGCTACGAGGTCGAGGGCTACAAGTTTGCGATCGGCCAGACCAACTACAGCCGCATGGAAGAGGTGCAGCAGATCCTGCCGCAGTTCAAGGAAACCCTCGAGAAGGAACAGAAGCGGCTCAAGCTCGATCTTCTGGTCATGCTGTTTACCGATGTCATGGGCAAGGGCTCGCTGTTTGTCTTCTACGGACCGCTGTCCTATGTGATCGCCGATATGATCCAGACCAAGTTTGATGATCACAGCGGCTTCGACCCGTCGATCATTTCGAGAAAACAGCAGATGATGCCGAAGCTCTCGGAAATCATCAAGAATCTCTGAACAAAGACCTTCGGAAGACCGGAATCCCCGGCCTTCCTTTTTTCTGTCCTTATTTCTTCTTTTTTTATGATCCGGGCCAGCCGGATCGCTGTTCAGATTAATGAAAATAACTTTCAGATTAATGAAATATTTTCAGCGAAAATGACGAGTATTGCTTGTAAACGTTATATATATTCGGTAAAATCTATTTTGTATTTTCAGAAAGGGGGAAATATACATGCTTGATTTCAAAAAGCCGATCTGCCTGGCACTCGCAGCTGTGATGCTCGCGGGATGCGGGACAGACACATCCGCAGGTACTCCCGCCGCGACCGCTGACACGTCCGGCACCGCAGCACCTGCCGCAGCCGAAACGCCTGCTGCCCAGCCCGAAGCCACATCCGGTGCCAATGGCAAGGAAGTGATCGTTGCCTTCGATGCGGACCTCAACACGATGGACCACCACATCGCAACCGACGGAAACTCCTTCATCATGCAGTCGATGTGCTATTCCGGACTGACCTCTCTCGATGAGGCCGGCACACCGCTTCCGGAACTCGCCAAGAGCTGGGATGTCAGTGAAGATGGTCTTACCTACACATTCCATCTCGCTGATGCGACCTGGTCCAACGGAACTCCGGTCACAGCCAATGACTTTGTCTACGGCTGGCAGAGACTCGACGCTCCCGAGACCGCTTCCGAGTATGCGTTCATTCTCGACACCATTCACGTGGTCAATGCCGCCGAAGTCAACGCCGGTGAAAAACCGCTCGAAGAACTCGGCGTCAAGGCAGTCGATGACAAGACCCTCGAAGTCACTCTGACACTTCCGTGCGACTTCCTGCTCGGTCTCATGTCCTTCCCGAGCTTCTTCCCGCTCAACAAGGAATTCTTCGAATCCCAGGGCGATCAGTTCGCACTGTCTCCGGAGAACATGATCTACTGCGGTCCTTACAACATGACCGGCTGGGAACAGGGCAATGCCTACACGTTCACCAAGCGTGCGGATTACTTCAACTATGATCCGGATGCGGTTGACACGGTTATCTTCCGGTTCCAGCAGGATACTCAGTCCGCGTTGCTCGAATACCAGTCCGGCAACATTGACGTTGTCAAACTGCAGGGTGAGCAGGTTGACCAGTACAAGAGCGAACCCGGCTTCACCAACCGTCTCACCGGATACATGTGGTACATCCCTGTCAATATGACAGTACCGGCACTGCAGAACCTCAACCTCCGCAAGGCGATCCACTATGCGATCGACCGCGATACCATTGCCAAGGATGTCCTGATGGATGGTTCCATCGGCGCCGAAGGCGAAATCCCGGTAGAGCTCGCAACCGGACCGGACGGCAAGGACTTCCGTGCAAGCGCCGGCAAGATCACTGAGTTTGATCCCGCCAAGGCTGCGGAATTCTATGCCAAGGCAAAGGAAGAACTCGGCGGCGATGTCACCCTCGAACTCATGTTCGAAGACAGCGAAGCTTCCAAGGCAGTCGCTGAATTCGTACAGGCCAAGCTCAAGGAATACTGCCCGGGTCTTGAGATCAACCTCAACTCCAAGCCGAAGAAAGAGCGTCTTGCGCTCATGAAGGAACAGAAGTATGAGCTCGGCATCACCCGCTGGGGTCCTGACTATGCCGATCCTCAGACCTACATGGATCTCTTCCTCTCCACCAACGTTGCCAACAACCAGGGCCGCTACAACTCCGCGAAGTACGATGAGCTCGTTCTCAAAGGAACCACCGGAGAAGACGCTACGGATTCCGCCAAGAGATGGGCTGACTTCGTAGAGGCTGAGCGTCTCATGGTTGCGGAAGACTTCGCTATTATTCCGATCTACCAGACCGGCGGAGCGATGATGATCAACCCGGATGTGTCCAACATCAACTTCCACAGTGCTTCCGTGGATGATTACAGACACATCTACAAGAAGTAATCGTGCTTCGACATCAGAATTGATTCGCTTATGACAGACAGTTCTCGCTTTGGGGGACTGTCTGTCATTCCAATTTGTCAGAAAGGGGGAACTTATGTCGAAATATATTACAAAACGAGTGCTGATCAGCCTTGCGACACTGGTGGTCATCGTATTCGTTCTGTTTCTGATGCTGGACAAAATGCCGGGAAGCCCGTTCAACGATGAAAAACTGACCGAAACCCAGAGAGCTCTGCTCTATGCCAAATACGGTCTCGATCAGCCGTTCTTTGTGCGCTTCTTCAAATATCTGTCCGCGATGCTGAGAGGAGATCTCGGGGTTTCCTACGTTCTGAATAAAAACAAGGCGGTATCGGAACTGGTCAGGGGACCGCTTCTGCTTTCGATCCGCATCGGTGCGATGGCGATGCTGCTGGGATCGGTTCTCGGACTGCTCCTGGGCATTGCGGCGGCGCTCAATCACAATACCTGGATTGATACCCTGTGCTCGTTTATCTCGATCATCGGCGTCTCGGTGCCGTCTTACGTATTCGCACTTCTGCTTGCGTACTGGATCGGATTTGTCCTCAAGCTGACACCGATTCTCTACAACTCCAGGAATGTGGCGGCGTCACTGATTCTGCCGACCATCGCGCTGGCGATGTTTCCCACTGCCAACGTCTCCCGCTTTACCCGTTCGGAAATGATCGACGTGCTCAATTCGGAATACATCCTTCTGGTGGAAGCCAAGGGAGTCCGGCAGAGCAGTCTGATCTTCAAGCATGCCCTGCGCAATACCCTGATCCCGATCATCACGATCATGGGACCGATATTGGTCAACCTTCTGACCGGATCGATGGTTGTCGAAAAGGTCTTCGGCATTCCCGGAATAGGAATGCTGATGGTGCAGGCCATCACCAACAATGACTACAACGTCGTTATCGCATGTGCATTCGTCTATTCCGCGATGTACATTGCCATGATGCTGATCGTCGATATCCTGTACGGTATCATCGATCCGCGTATCCGTGTAGCGAAAGGAAGTGCCTGATCATGAGTGACGTAGTTCTTGAGAAACACGATCCAAAACTTTACGACGAATATAATCCCGAGGATTTTGTCTTCGTACAGGAAGGCGAGAAGCTGATAGACAAAACCTATATCGCAACGTCCTACTGGCGGGATGTCTGGGGACATTTCTCCAAAAACAGAGGTGCACTGATCGGTTTTGTGATCATCGTGGTGATTGTATTGCTCGCAATCATCGGCCCGATGATCTCCGGCCGCAGCTATGACACCATCATCATCGAACACAAGAACCTGCCTCCCAAAATCCCCGGCATCTTCGGCGGCGTGGAGCGCGGCATCGATGTCTATGCTTCAAAAAAGGTAGATGTCAACTACTGGTTCGGCACCGATTACAACGGCCGTGACATGTTCACCCGCGTCTGGCAGGGCACCCGCATTTCTCTGATTGTCGCGCTGGTCGCGGTGGTCATCGACATCGTCGTCGGTATGTCCTACGGTCTTATCTCCGGATACTTCGGCGGCAAGGTCGACCTCATCATGCAGAGAATCGCCGAGATCCTCAACGGCATCCCGACTCTGGTCGTGGTTACATTGCTTGGCATGGTATTGCCCTCTGGCATCATCTCGATCATCTTCGCACTCATGATCACGGGATGGATCGGCATGTCGAGAATCGCAAGAGCCGAGGTGCTCAAGCTCAAGGAGAGCGAGTATATCCTGGCTTCCAAGACGCTCGGCGCAAGCAACTTCTCGATCATCTTCAAGGACATCATGCCGAACATCTTCGGCCAGCTGGTGATCATGGCGATGTTCTCGATCCCGAATGCGATCTTCACCGAAGCATTCCTCTCGTTCGTCGGTCTTGGTATCCAGCCGCCGCAGGCAAGCCTTGGCTCGCTGATCTCCGACGGATACAAATCCCTGACGATTCACCCGTATCAGATCGCTTTCCCGGTAGTGGTGCTGGCGCTTCTGATGCTGAGCTTCAACCTGTTTGCGGACGGTCTGCGCGATGCGTTTGACCCGAACATGAAACAGATGTAAAGGAGGAGGACCTATGTCTGCCAACAGAAGTCTTGATGACCGCGTCCTGTCCATCCGTGATCTGAATATCAGTTTCGATACCGCAAGCGGAACCGTGCACGCGATCCGCGGCGTGAGAATGGACCTCTTCCGCGGCGAAACCATCGCTGTTGTCGGCGAGTCGGGTTCCGGCAAATCCGTGACCGTCAAAACGATCATGGGCATTCTTGCCAACAACGGCCACATCGACAGCGGCAGTATCAACTACACATTCATCAATGAAAAAGGGGAGAAGGAAACGGTCGACATGACCAAGCTCTCCCAGAAGGAAATCCGCTACCGCTTCTGCGGCAAGCATATCGCAATGGTGTTCCAGGACCCGATGACGAGCCTTGATCCGACGATGACGGTCGGAAAGCAGATCATGGAGGGAATGATCCTGCACCTGAATCTTTCCCGCAGCGAAGCGAAGAAGCGGGCGATCGACCTTCTTGCCAGGGTCGGAATCGAAAATCCCGAAAAGCGCTTCAACGAATATCCCCACCAGCTCTCCGGCGGCATGCGCCAGAGAGTCGTCATCGCAATCGCGCTGGCGTGTGAACCGGATATTCTGATCTGCGATGAGCCGACGACCGCGCTCGATGTCACGATTCAGGCGAAGATCCTCGAGCTCATCAAGGAGATTCAGGCGGAGTCTCACTTCGCCGTAATTTACATCACCCACGATCTTGGCGTTGTGGCCAAGGTTGCGGACTATGTCGATGTCATGTATGCCGGCCGGATTATCGAAAAGGGCGACATTGACGAGATCTTCTACGATCCCCGTCACCCCTATACCTGGGGACTGCTCGCTTCGATGCCGGATACCGATACCGATTCGACAAGACTCTTCGCGATTCCCGGCACGCCGCCCAACCTGCTCGAGAAGATCACCGGCGATGCCTTTGCCCCGCGCAATCCGTTTGCGATGAAGATCGACTACATGGCGGAGCCGCCGATGTTCGATGTCGGCGGAAAGCACCGGGTCGCTTCCTGGCTCTGTGATCCCAGAGCCCCGAAAGTGGAGATGCCGGATCAGCTGAAAGACAGAATGGAGAAGATGAGGAAGGAGGGGATTCTTGAATGAACATCGATAAGACAAAAGAACCTCTGCTTCATGTCGAAGGCCTTAAGCAGCACTTCCGCACCAGCTCCCGCTATGTCACCAAGGCGGTGGACGGGATCAGCTTCGATATCTGGGCAGGCGAGACCTATGGTCTTGTCGGCGAGTCCGGTTCGGGCAAATCGACGACCGGCCGGGCGATCATCCGCCTCTATGATCCGACCGCCGGAAAGATCATCTTTGACGGCCATGACATCAGCGGAAAGATGGCGAAGGAGGATGAGAAATACCTGCGGACCAACATGCAGATGATCTTCCAGGATCCGATGGCCTGCCTCAACCCCCGCAAGAAGGTCAAGGAGATCATCGCCCAGGGTCTTGAGATCCATCGCCTTTATACGGACCAGGCGGATCTCGATCAGAAGGTCAATGCGATCATCGAAAAAGTCGGCCTTTCTCCCGAGCACGCAACCCGCTATCCGCATCAGTTCTCCGGCGGCCAGAGACAGCGCATCGGCATCGCCCGGGCGCTGGTCATGAATCCGCGCCTGGTCATTGCGGATGAGGCGATCTCCGCCCTCGATGTTTCGATTCAGGCGCAGGTGGTCAATCTCATGAAGGATCTCCAGGATGAACTCGGAACAACCTATCTCTTCATCGCCCACGATCTCTCGATGGTCAAATACATCTCCGACCGGATCGGCGTTATGCATTTAGGTCATATCGTGGAGACCGGAACCACCGATGAGATCTTCGAAAATCCGGTGCACCCGTATACAAGATCTCTGCTCAGCGCCATTCCCCGCCCGAATCCCCGGGTGGAGAAAAAGCGCATTGCCCTGGAATACAACAAGGAAAAAGAAGGGGTGGACTACACCCAGGGTCATCTTCATCAGCTCACCGATACCCATGCGGTGCTGGCGACAGATGGGGAATTCAAGGTGTGGTCAAAGGAACACAGCTATTAACGAACCAGGGGACTTCTGTCCCCTTTTCAGGAGGAAAATCATGGCAATTTTTGAACCGTTTCATGCGCTTCGTCCCGCCGGTGAGGACGTAAAAGACATCGCTTCTCTTCCCTATGATGTGCTCAGTGACGAGGATGTCAGAAGACTGTGCAAAGAACCCAGAAGTTTCGTGCACGTGATCCGCTCGGAAGGGGATCTTGCGGAAGACTGTGATCCCTACAGCCAGGAGGTCTATGATCTTGCGGCCGCTTCTCTTGCCAGGATGAAGGAGGAAGGCCTGCTTCAGAAAGACGGCGATCCCGCGTTTTACATCTACCGGGAAGAAGCCGGCGATCATACCCAGACCGGCATTGTCGGATGCGCATCCGTCAGTGACTACCGCCGGGGAATCGTGCGAAAGCATGAGCTCACCGTAAAGAAAAAAGAGGATGACCGCACCAATCACATCGTAACCGTAAGGGCACAGACCGGACCGGTGTTTCTGACCTTCCCCGACCGGGAAGACATCGCAGAGATCATCAAAGATGAAACCGCGAAAGAGCCGCTGTACCGCTTTGAGAAGTTCGGTGTGATCCACACTCTGTGGAAGGTCAGCGATCCTCTTGCCGTCAAGAACATCATGGAAGCCTTTGCCAGTCTGAAGCTTCTCTATATCGCCGACGGCCATCACCGCGCCGCATCGAGCGCAAGAGCTTCGGAGCTTCTGAAAACCACGGAAGCCAACCGCTTCATGGCGGTCGCATTCCCCGCCGGCGATCTTTCATTGCTTGGCTATCACCGCTATGTGAAGGATCTCAACGGCAAAAGCGAAGGGGAGTTCCTCGCTGAAGTCAAAAAGAACTTCGATGTGGAAATGCTCGACAATTTCCATGCGGTTGCCCCAGAGCGTCCCCATGAGATCATCATGACAATCAACAGCACCTGGTACCGTCTCGTCCCGCATAAGGACATCTATGATCCCGATGACTCCATCAGCCGCCTCGATGTTTCGATTCTGCAGAACAGCCTGCTCGAGCCGATCCTCGGCATTAAGGATCCCCGCACCGATTCGAGAATCCGGTTCATCGGCGGCGCCAGAGCATATGCCGAAGTCGAACAGCTCTGTGCAAGAGCCGACAGCGTCGGCTTCCTGCTGTATCCGACCGATATCAGAGATCTGATGGCGGTGGCGGATGACGAGCGGATCATGCCGCCGAAATCGACCTGGTTTGAGCCGAAGCTTCTGAGCGGACTTCTGGTCCACGAACTCTGAGAACTGCCTTTGTGCGGTTCTTTTTCTTTCCCGGTGCGATATACTGGAAAAAATGAAACGGATCTCACTTTTTCTCGAAAACCTGAAGGGATGGAAAACAGCATCAATCGCCTGGCTGGGGCTATTGCTGTGCTTTCTTCCTGTCATCGTGACCCCGGGGCTTTCTTACTATTACTGGGGCGATGAGACGCGGCAGGTGATCCCGCTGACGATTTCCCTGTGGCGGGATATCCGAAGCCTGAACTTCGGAACCTGGGATTTTTCGATGAGCTTCGGCGCCAGCAATGCGATCCACTTTCTTTCCTATCTCGGCTCGCCCTCGTTCTGGCTGCTTCTGTTGCTGCCGAAGGCGGAGTGGATCATTCCCGCTCTGCCGGTAGTTACGATGCTTTCGATGGCGGCCGCCGCATTGTTTTCCTATCTCTGGCTCAGCGATCTTACGGAGGATGAACCGGCGCGTCTTGCCGGTACGATGATCATGACCTTTTCCGGCTGGGTCATCTTCTGGCAGCACTATTACAGCTATGTCGATGCCTGGATGTATCTCTGCCTGCTTCTGTACATCATGGAAGAGGTGCTTCACAAGCGCAAGCTCATGCTTTTTCCGGTGGTCATCGCACTTCTCACCATCCTGGATTTTTTTACCCTGTTCATGGCATCGTGGCTGATTCTCTTCTACATGGTCACCCGGCTGTTCATGCGGGGACTGAAGTTCAATGAAGTTGTAAAGGCATTGATCCGGCCGTTTCTGCTGTATCTTCTCGGCCTTGGCATGGCGGGGCTCGTATTTCTCAGCGATGTCAGCCTGCTTCTGGCGAGTTCCCGCGTCAATACCGGCGTCATGACCTATCTCTCCGATCCCGGCAATCTCTTCCTTCATCCCGAAGAGATCTACCGTCTTTTCACCTCGCTGTTTTCACCGGTGATCAATGACTATGACTACAACATCTTCTCCTCGCCGTTTGTAAGTGAGAAGGGGATTCATGCCTATGCCATGTTCTCCTACAGCTTCATTCTCTTTCCGCTGCTGTTTCCCCAGGTCACAAAGGTGCACTTTGAAGGAAAGAAACCGCTTCTTGTCATGATGGGGTTTCTTGCCGTCTGTGCCTTTGTGCCGGATGCCTATGTGCTCTTCAACGGAAACACCAACAGCCGCTGGTGCTTTTATCTGATCGTCTTCCATGTGGTGCTTCTTGCCTGTCTGATCACAAACCGCAGGGCGTTTGATGCAAAGCTGCTGAAGTTTTCCGCAACCGGGGTGTCGCTGCTTCTGGTATTCTTTTCTCTTGTCAGTGTCTTGCTGCATCTGACCACTCCGACCAACCTGCTTTCAATCGCGCTTCTCGTGCCGCTTCTGATTCTTTTTTCCTGGGGGTATTTCTCGGCGTTTGACAGACACGGCAAAGCATTGCTTGTGCTGGTGCTTCTGGCGGAAGGTGTGACAAGCATGTATGCGAGGATGATCAACGGCAAAACGGTGACGATCGGAAAAGGGGAGAGGGCTCTCTTCTATGAGCGGGGCCTTTATGACACTGCGATCATCGATAAGATCAAATCAGAAGACAACGGGTTTTACCGGATTTCCAGCAATGAATCGACAGCGGAAAACTACCTTCTGCCGATGGCCAAGGACTATGATTCCAGTTCCTTCTACTTCAGTATTTACAACAATCCGAGTGAGGAATACTACCATGCAAGGATCACCGAGAACTGGTTTATTCCCTATCTTCCCTCGAAGTTTCTTTCCTACGGGGTCCTGGGAAACAGATATCTTCTCTCTTACCGCAATGAGCCTTCCTTTGTGCCTGCGGGCTATGAAAAGATCATGGAGGAAACCTCCGCCAACGGGGAGATCGTCGATGTGTACCGCAGCCGTCTCAATACCGGGCTGGGATTTGCCTCTGACCGTCTGGTGAGTCAGAAAAAAGCGGATGCGATCGACCGCTCTCTGCAGGATTATCTTCTGGCCGTTTCGATTCTAAGCGACCGCAGCGATGAGGCGGGGGAAAGCGATGAGCGCTTTGTATCGCTGGGGGAAGTGAACAACGCCGTTCTTGATCACGCCTTCAGTGAACCGGGAACGCTGTTTCTTGATTCCTCGATGATTGAACCCGATGCCAAAGGCAGCTATGAACTGTACCGCAATGGCGAAGTGCTGCGCTATGGGGAGTTTGAGGAATACGGCTTCTATGCCCTGCGGATCGAAGAGGCGTGCGACGGGATCGGGGTCTACGCGCGCAACCGCAACTTTGAGGCCGAGGAGATTCCGATGCGCCTCTACTGGCTCAGCGACCGGGATCTCGATGATGTAATCGATGAGCTGAATTCCCTGGACCGGATCGAAGATGTTTCGATCTCTGGCGGCAGGGTGAAGGGAAAGATCACGATCACCGGCGGCACCAAAGTCGTTGCGGCTTCGATTCCCTGGAACCGGGGCTGGCGGGTCTATGCGGACGGCGTCGAGATTCCGTATGAGCGGGTGAACACTTCCTTCATCGGTTTTGATCTTCCGGAAGGAAGTCATGAGCTTCTGTTTGTCTACACGCCAGAGGGCTGGGCGATCGGAAAATGGATCTCGGCCGCATCGCTTCTTCTCTATGCACTGCTCGCTGTACGCGCTGGGATGCGGGGGAGAAAGTCGCAGGGTCTGGGTGGATCGATGGTATAATGATGTTCGTCCCGGAAGGAGTATTTTTGTTATGCGGATCAGCCTGATTGTCCCCATGTACAATGTGGAACAGTATCTTGAAGCGTGTCTTGATTCCCTGAAAGCACAGACGCTTTCCGACATGGAGATTCTTTTGATTGATGACGGCTCGACCGATCACACTTCCGGGATTGCCCGGCGTTATGCCCAGCAGGATACAAGGTTCCGCTATTACCGCAAGCCAAACGGCGGCCTTTCCGATGCGAGAAACTACGGCATTCCGCTTGCCCGGGGTGAATACATCGCCTTTCTCGACAGCGATGACTGGGTGGAACCCGATCTCTATGCCCGCATGAGCGAAGCGATCGGAACGGCGGACGTACTGGTCACCGACATCGAATACCGGTTTGCGGAGGAGTCGAAGAACTTCCTGATGAAGGGATTGTCCGACTGGGATGCTTCGAGCATTCAGAAAAAGGCATTGCTTTCGCCGTTATTCGCCTGGAACAAATTATATAAACGGGACTGGTTCATGAGCCTCGGGCTGCGGTATCCCGAAGGCCTATGGTATGAAGATCTGCCGGTGACGACCCTCGTTTTTGCAAGAGCCAATGACATCGCTTATCTTACAGGCTGCCCGATTCACTACCGGCAGAGGGAAGGCTCGATCATGGCTTCGAAAAACGACGAGCGGCTCGGGAATATCTTTGAGATCCTCGATCTTGTCCGCCGCCGGTTCAAAGAAAACGGGCTGAGCACCCAATACCATGAGGAACTGGAATACCTGCATATCGAGCATCTTCGCCTCTACGGGATGTTCCGCTTCATCCGCTCCGACCGGACGGAAGAATACTATGCAAAAAGCGAGGAAGTCATGAAACGGAATTTTCCCGGCTGGAAGAACAACCGGTACATTGCGAATCTCAATCTCAAGAACCGGCTGTTTCTGCAGTACTACAGCCCGAAGACCGCATGGCTCTTCCATCCTCTGATTCGAAAGTAAACAGGTTATGTCACGTACGAAACACAGTTTTTACAACTTTCTGGTTAGCACGATCGCGGCTCTGGTTCTGCCCTTAATCGGGTTTGTCAAAGTCCGTCTTTTCGTGTCGCTGTACGGAAGCGCGGTCAATGGTCTGCAGCTGACGATCGCCCAGGTGATCACCTTCCTGAATATCTGCGAACTTGCCTATTCCCTGGCATTCCGCCAGCTTCTCTACAAGCCCCTGGCCGAAAACGACAGGGAAGAGGTCAAAAACATCTATCACGGGGCGGTGAAGATCTTCCGCCTGACCGGGACGGTGTGCCTGATCCTTTCGCTGATTACGGCGCTGATCTTTCCGAGCCTTGCCGTCAGTCCTTTCTCCTATTGGGAAACGGTGGGAACGTTCCTTCTTCTGGCGATGCCCTACGGCATTTCCTACTTCCTGTTCGGTCCCAATTTTGTGATCATGGCGGATCAGAAGGAATACCGGATCAACTTCTGGATTCAGCTGATCTCGATTATGCGCATGGTGTTTATGGTCATCGCGATTCTTCTGAAGATGCCGTTTGTCGTGATCCTTGTGATCGAAGCGCTCAATATCCTCTGCGCCAATACGCTCTCACGGTTCATCGCCTTAAGGGAATATCCCTGGCTCAAGGAGGAACCGCAGAACAAAGAGGATCACTCCTTTCAGAAGAAGGCCGGCTATGCGATGATTCAGCGCCTGTCGGAGCTTGCGACAACCCAGACCGACAACATCGTGATCAGCGGCTTCATGGGCTATGTCATGTCATCCGTCTACGGAACCTACAGCTACCTGACCGACAATATCGGCAAGATCACCCAGACCATGGTGCAGTCGCCGATGAACTCCTTCGGCAATCTCTTCAATGACCGCACGGCCGACAGCTATCCGGTGTTCACGGAGTTCTTCAACTTCGCAACCTACGTCTCGACGATCGTCGCCTGTACGATTGTCGTGGTCATGCCGCAGTTTGTGCCGGTCTGGATGAACGATCCGCTCTACACTGCAAGCATGTCGGTGTGCTTCTTCTTCGGCCTCAACATCTTCTACATGACGATGCGCCAGCCGGTGATCATCGCAAGAGATGCCAACGGCCTCTATGTCAACGCGAAAAACAATGCCTGGCTTCTGGCCGTCGTCAAAATCGTTCTCTCCGTGATCCTGGTTCAGAAGCTCGGACTGCTTGGCGTGGTGCTGGCGACGACGATCGCCTACTGGGCGGTGGATTTCTCCTATAACCCGGTGCTGGTCTACCGCAATGTCTTCCATCTTCCGGCAAGAGACTACTACATCATGGTCGCCAGCCGTCTGCTGCTGGCGCTTGGCATCGGCACCGCCGGATATCTCTTCTGGAATCAGTTTCTGGCATCCTATGCGATGAGCGGACGCTTTGCGCTGATTCTCTCGATTCTGATTCTTGCGGCCATCATCACGGTGGTGACCACAGCGATCTACTGGGCCGCTTACCGCAGCTTCCGCCATCTCTATGTCCGGCTGGCAGAAATCATCCGGCGAAGGAGGAACAGGAATGCGTAAACTTCTCATGATCTTCTCCTGTGTGCTCTTCCTGGTTTTCGGTGCCTGCGGGGAGGGGAACGGGCCGTCGCTGCTTCCGCAGGGAACGCCGGATACGATGGCACCGTATATCAACATGCGTCAGTATGAGTTTTACACGGAGGTAAACAAGCCGATCGACTTCTCCAACATCGGCGGCTATGACGATGTGGACGGCCTGCTTCCGACAAGGCTTCGGGGATATGTGGACTACAGCACCCCCGGCGACTATTATCCGAGCATCATCTGCACGGATCTCTCCAACAACGAATCGGAGGTCATCATCACGATTCACGTGCTGGAAAGCGGCACCCTCGAAACCCCGCCGCCCGATCAGCCGACCCCGGAACCGACCCCGTCCTTCTGCGATTCTCCGGATGCGATGGACAGAAGCCAGCCGTGCACCGTCGTGATCGGCTCTGTGCTCGAACAGTACAAACGGGTCTATGAAGGCGAAGAGGGGAAAGACCTCTGCATCGAACTGGAAGGGGAAGATGCCTGCGAAGTCATCCTCCGCAATGACGGAACCTTCTGGGGATACGGCGCCGATTAACCGGGGCAGACAACCCGCGTTTTACAGACATCAATGAGGTGAAGAAATCCTGGCAGGACATGAATGCATGACGCATCATGTGCGGTCAGGATTTTCCTTTTCAAAGAGCCCTGAATACCTGCATGCAGAAATCCCCGTTCTGTCATACACTGAAATCAGGGAGACAGCCATCTGATGAAAACAGGACTGCTGAAATGCCGGATCCTTTGACTGATTCAAATGCTTTTGCCGGCCGGGATGATTCTCAGCTGTTTTTTATATGTCTTCTGCAGAAAGTACTTCCGGGCAAATCGTTCAGAGGCGCTTTTTTCTAACGGCTGAGTACATCCTGCAATTCATCCTGGTTCAGAATGTCAATGATCGGCGGCTTATAGGAAATAATTGACTGATCATCCAACCGCTTTAATTCCCTGTGAAGCGAGGGGCGGGAGACATTCAGCAGCATTGCCCATCTGGAAACAGATCCGGGAATGTGTATTTTGCTTTTACCTGTCTGCCTTGACTGCATCAGCAGCCAGAATGCGGCCTTTTGTGCGATTCCGCTATATGAATAGAGCTCCAGACGCTGCTGCAGCATATAGGCCGCAGAAGCTATCTCTGTGGTGAAATTTTCCAGTATCCGCACGTTTTTCTGCATGAGCCTCAGAAGGTCATCTTTGCGGAGCATCATCACAGTGACCGGTTCCAGTGAAACAATGTCGCAGGGATACCTCTGACTCTTTGAAAACACTGCGGCAGGCCCGATCATTTCACCCGGCACACGGATGGATACATTGACCTGACTTCCGTTCGGGAAGGACTTCTGTACTTCGACACGTCCCTCCAGCAGGATACCAATCCGGGTGGCAGGCTCCATCAGATGAAACAGGACCTCTCCCTTATCGCAGCACTGTATGTGGTGAGGCGTCTCTTCCAATGCGGCTCTCAGCTCCGCAGCAGGCACTCCGGAAAACAGAATGCTTTTCTCAAGCACGGAATAGTCCATAGCAATTCTCCTTTCGATCTGCTGATGCCTCTATTATAAAAACATTTCATATGTGTATCCAGAGATACAGAATTTTTGAAAAGGCCAGTTTAAAATGACACCAGAACAAGTGAGGAGGGAAACGCAATGATCAGAAAGATTATTCACATCGATGAAGAAAAGTGCAGCGGCTGCGGACTCTGTGCCAGCGCATGCCATGAAGGGGCAATCGATATCATAGACGGTAAGGCCAGGCTGGTACGCGAGAACTTCTGTGATGGATTTGGCGACTGCCTGCCGGGCTGCCCGATGGGAGCTATTACCTTTGAGGAGCGCGAGGCTCCCGAATATGATGAGAAAGCGGTACAGGAAGCAAAGGAGAAAAAGAAGATGGATGAGATGAAGCATGCACACAATGAGGGCGGTTGTCCCGGTTCCCGAATGATGCAGTTTGAGCAGAATACAGATGGTGCTCCTGCACAGACGAGCAAGCCGGTTTCCCGACTCGGCCAGTGGCCATGTCAGATCAAATTGGTTCCGACGCAGGCTCCTTTCTTCGACGGAGCAAAACTGCTGATCGCGGCAGACTGCACCGCCTATGCATATGCCAACATGCATGAGGATTTCATGAAAGGCAGGATCACGATCATCGGCTGTCCTAAGCTGGATGCGGTGGATTACACCGAGAAGCTGACGGCGATCATCCGTGACAACGATATCAAAAGCGTGGCCATCGTGCGGATGGAGGTGCCTTGCTGCGGAGGACTGCAGAGAGCGGCAGAGACGGCACTTCAGGCGAGCGGCAGGTTCATCCCGTGGCAGGTCGTTACGATCTCAAGGGATGGCAGGATTCTGGAATAATGGAGATATCACAATGAACTGGAAGGAATGGAAAGATAAAACGGCTGCTTTCAAGCAGATTGATGTCAGAGGAATTCAGGGGAACTTCTTTCAGGGGATCAGGCGTCAGGCGCTGCAGCTTCCTGCTGGAAACGGACTGGAGATTGTCCAGTCCTTCGATCCCATCCCCCTCTATGAGGTGATGGAAGGCCTCGGCTTCGAGCACTACACCGAGCAGAAGGGTGAGGCGGAATTCCATGCATATTTCTACCGCGCAGAAGAAAAACGGGAAGAAAAGGACATACCGATGCGTCCGGCGGCGCTGACCAACATGCCGCTGATTGATGAAAAACTCGGAAACATCGCCGTGAACTTCTGGGATCTGACATGGAACGATGAAAACCGGTATCTCCCGTATGAGATGCGCCTTCTGCTCTCGCTTGCCAATGCCGTTGGTGCGGGTCGTATGCGTCAGGCAACGAGGGAGCTGGTAAAAGCCTATATTTACGGTCTGGACAGCGCAGCACTGGACGATGTGTTCGAGCTGCTGGCATGGAATCAGGGCATCGGCTGCTTCAGCTCCGAGATCGGCCCATCCGCGCTCTTTGCGGCCTACAAGACCATCAAGAATATGGAAAAGCAGGGCAGGAAGCGCGATGAGATCTGCGAGATGCTCAAGGAGAAATACGGCGAAAAAAATCCGGACGTGAAAGTGTGACTGCCATGAAAGAAAAGGCCGGAGAGGTTTTTACCATAGCTAAGGATAATCAGCCTATTACCGGGTGCACGATTTCCAGGGAAGTCCATAGCGGTGGGAATCACATCGTATATTTCTCTCTGGCAAAAGACACGGACATCAGCGCGGAAATCTATCCGTACAACAGACTTATCATTGCGGCCGACGGCAGTCTGGATGTGTATGGTACAGATGATTATCAGAGGCGGCTTGTCGAAGGGGATGCAGTTCTTACACCGACAGATATACCAATAGGTATGAAGACAGCGGAAGGTGCTGTCTATACAGAAATTTCGATCAGGAGGAATGATACAATGAACGATTCAATCAAAACAGGTGAAGTTTTCAAACTGGCGGAGCTCGTCCCCTATGTGGAGGGAAAGATTGTCAATATGGACGTCGTGCATAACGACAAAATGAAGTTCGTCGTGATGGCCTTCGATGAAGGAACCAGCCTTTCCGAGCATGCCGCACCCGGCGAGGCACTGATCTTTGTGCTGGACGGCGAAGGCGTGATCGGTTATGAGGGAAAGGATCATCCCATCAAAGCCGGAGAGAATTTCCGCTTTGCCAAAGCGGGAGTTCATTCTGTCAGGGCCATTAAGCGTTTCCGGATGGCCTTGTTGTTGACGCTGGAATAATTGACGAAGCAAGTGAGGATTATGGCCAGGAGAGATACCTCAGAACGCTTTGGTTCGATCACGCCGGACGTCGTGAATTTTCACTGGTCTCTTGTCTGTTCCAGAAACCCTGCTTCAGAGACACCGCCGGAAAATTCCGCCGCCGTGTTGTCAGACAGTCCGCAGGATGGACATCGCTATGTTCTCTATCACGAAGCCCAGGGCTGCGCTGTGGCCGAAGATCCCAAAACTGTCAATGCGCTGAAACCGGAAGACTGTCCCGCCTCCGGCAATGATCTGACCGGACCGCTTCCCGCCAATACGCTGATCTTCACGGTTCAGGATGCGGGAGAGGGCACCGTAACGCTGAGGGAAGAGGGGGGAAGATATCTGACCCTGGATCCGAAAAACAATCCCGTTCTTACCTGCCAGATCGGCGAAGGGAACCGGTCGGTATGGCAGCTGATCCGAAAAGAACCCGGATATTATCTTCGCTCGGCGGCAATGGAAAGCGATGCTGCCCTGCAGTACTGCGGTGCACCATCACTGCCTGTACACTGCGGGATCAGGACCGCTTTCAGTTCAATTTCTGCGAGCTTCGCTGAGCGCAATTCTCCCGGGAAAAAAGACCCGGCAGGGAAAGAACTGTGACTGTTCTGTTTCCTGAAGGGTCTTTTTTCTGTTCTGTCTTTTATCCGAGGGTTCCGTCTTCGTTTGCCTCAGAGGGAGCCTCCTCTTCCTCCGTCTCCGTTTCGACGTTGACATTGGGGAGGGACGGGTTGTTTTCATCGAGGCTGACGGTGTAGATGTTGATGCATTTCCAGTCGCCGTTTCTGTCCTTGATGAAGAACATCTGATAGAAGTTGGAGTAGGTCTGCTGGACGTTGGTCGCAGTGACCACATAGTCGAAGCTGATCGATCCCATGAAGGCATCGTCTCCCAGTGCCATCACATCGTGTATCTGCATGTTCTGATAATCGATCGACTCATGGGTGGTGAACCACTGGTTGTCGAAAGAGGAGATCGCATCGTAGAACACGGTTCCGGGAAGCAGGTGCTGCTTGAGTTCATACAGGGTTCCGTCTTCCGTGATGTATTGGCAGTAGGCCATCGCGGTATCGTTGATCATGCCGGCGAATTCGCTGTACTGGCTGGGATCGGGCCTGGGTCCGATCAGATAGCGGTTGGCCGTGTAATCGCGGACCACGATATTCCTGCTGTCTTCCGGTTCGATCGCCGGAACACCGACGATGTTTCCGATATAATACCTTGTCACTTTCGGCAGCTGCTCATCGAGCTCATAGCCCTCATAGGGCCCGGGCACCACATCCGAGTCGTGCTTGAAGTCGGGGGTGATCGGAATCGAGTTGATCCGGAAGGCGCTGTTGTTGAGGGTTTCCACCTGGTAGTTGTTCGAACCGATCAGGGTTCTGACCTTCCAGACCCGGCTGTTTTCCGGCCGTACGATCTGCAGGGTGGAGATGTAGGACTGGCGGTAGTAACAGTCATAGTACTGATAGGTGTCATCCTCATCCGCCCAGGAGAAGGTCATTCCGCCGGGCTTCTTGTCGCCGTAGACGTAGAAGAGGAAGTCGGTCACCGCTTCCTTGGTGTTGAGTTCGGTGAAATACCTCTGATCATCCCGGTAGACCTTGTCCCACTTGCGGTCCGTGACATCCTTGACGTATTGGGTCAGAGCCCCGTTGATCGAATGTTTCTCATAGTTGTACAGCCAGAAGTAGAGGTAGACCACCGCAATCGTGCAGACCACGATAAGCGATATGAAAACCCGCAGCAGATTCGAATAGAACCGCGCTCCGCTGCGCAGCTGCTCGCTGTATGCTTTTTTGTTTCTGACTTCTACTTTGTTTTTGCCTTCTATTTGACGACCCATGCGGTTGGTACCAGACGCTCTCCGTTCATTGAAACAACATTGTTGATGATTTTTCCGTTATAGTACATGACCGAGGAAGATCCTCCGTCAAGATTCGCCGCGACGACCGCATTGTTTTCGAGCATGATGTCGATGCAGTCTTCATAGGATGCCCCAAGGGAAGAGGTCTGACGGCCGTCGATGACGAGAAGCAGCACGGCGCCGTCGCTTCTCTGGCCGATGATCGTGCGCGGGTTCAGACCGCCGCCGGTGCCGGTAATCGCACAGGCATGGCCGTCGTAGACGAGCACCGGACCGAAGGTCACCGCATCGGTGATGCCCCAGTCGAGCGCATCCTGGCCGGTCATATTTCCGACGATCAGATGGTGGGCGGTGTTGAAGCCGATCAGGCATTCGTAGTCGGAAGGACTTCCGAAGACGATCTTCGAATCGTGGATGACGATGCCCTGAGGAATGGAACCGTCGCCCTTGCCGTTGGGATCGTCAAAGCCGCCGCCGTTGATTCCGCCGAGGCCGCCGAGCTCATCCACATAATCCTGCACGGAATAGCCGGTGTTGCCGCCGGGCATCAGAGAGTTGACACCGAGCTTGACGCGGGAGGGATCGCGGACGATCATGAGCTTGCCCTTGAAGGTGCCGCCGGAGACGTCCACGATATCGACACGGTCTTTTTCCGAGGCGGGAATCGAGAATTCCCCGTAGTCATCCTCGGTGTGACTGGCGACGGTGGAGGTGTTGTCCACGGCGTTCTTGGAAAGGATTGCCTCGATTTCATCTTCGGTGAACATCGCGTTTACAATCGCCTTGCCGCGCCGGGTTTCCCACATCGTGGAGACCACCATGTTCGAGAAGGTGGGGCTCGGTCCTTTCAGGACGATCAGAAGCGCGATATACGAAAACAGTCCGATGGTCAGAATCATGGTCATCAGAAGCAGTAAGGTCTGTCGGAACGTTCGCCGGATCCCGGCCTTCAGACGTTTTTTCTTCCGTCTGCCGTTCTTCTTTTTTCTTTTTTCATCCGTCATAAAAAAATCTCAGGCAATACCGGCGTCATTATATCATGACAATGCCCCGGCATTCGGATAGTATTATAAAGAAAAGAAAATGAAAAGGCAGGGATAACTATGGCAGAATTCACAATGAAAAACGAAACGATTTTTGTTTCCGTCGATGAGCACGCATCCGAGATTCACAGTCTGAAGCGCTTTGACAACGGCATTGAATACATGTGGCAGGGAGATCCCGCATTCTGGGCGGGAAGAAACCCGACCCTGTTTCCGATGGTCGGAAGCACCTGGGACAAAATCCTCCACATCAACGGCAAAGACTATGTCACCGGCAACCACGGCTTTGCAAGAAACAGCGAATTCACCTGCATCGAACACAGCGAAGACAGAATTGTCATGGAACTGAAGGACAGCGAAGAGACCCTGAAACAGTATCCGTTTCACTTCTGCCTGCACAACATCTATGAGATTGCGGGTGATACCCTGCGGGTCAGAAATGAGCTCACCAATACGGGAGAGGTTCCCATGCCGTTTAACTTCGGCTATCATCCCGCCTTCAATGTGCCGATGAAGGAAGGGGAGTCCTTTGACGACTACCGCATTCTCTTCGATCAGCCCGAGATGATCGACGGCAGGGAAACAAAAGAGCTGAAGCTTGACAGAGAGAAGCTTGCCGCAACGGTCATCCTCACCGATCCGAAAAGCTCCGTCTACACGCTGACCAACGGCAAAACCGCGGTGATCATGACGGCGCCGGATTACCCGTGGTGCGCGTTCTGGAGCCCGAGAGCCCCGTTTGTATGCATGGAGCCCTGGTATTCCCACACCGATTTCGAAAAGGTCGAAGTTCCCTTCGAAAAAAGAGAAGGAACGCAGATCCTCGAGGCCGGAAAGACCTTCAGAGCGGGATATGACCTCCGGGTGAAATGACCCGTGACAAAGGATCGTTCAGCAATATTCCGGTTTCCGCATTCTTTTCGGTCAGTTTCGTTGAGATGACGGAAAGATTATGAAATAATTTCGGTGTAAGGAAGGTGATTAACATGGTTGAAGTAATGAAGAGCGTTGAAGAGTTTGATAAGACTCTTCAGGAAAATGAAGTAGTTCTCGCGGATTTCTTCGCGACATGGTGCGGTCCCTGCAAGATGCTTTCCCCGGTCGTCGAAAAGGTGTCTGAGAAACATCCGGAGATCAAATTCGTCAAGGCTGACGTGGATGCGCTGAGCGAGCTGGCATCCCGTTACGGAATCGCTTCGATTCCGACGCTGATTGTCTTCAGGAACGGCGAGAAGGTCAATCAGGGTCTCGGATTCATGCCCGAGCCGAGAATCGAAGAGCTGTTCGCAGCCGCGAAGTAAGTCGGGATTTCCAGGCATCCGGAGTATTTCCTCCGGGTGCTTTTTCTGTGCTTTCCCGGCATTCTTCGCTTATTTTGTAAAGGTGTCTTTTATGGTTTATAATGAATGCGTTTTCGGAGGAAATCAATGTCGCTTTTATCTATTGTAGTTCCGTGCTACAACGAAGAAGAAACGGTCGATCTGTTCTACGCGTCCTTAACGAAAGTCGTAGATCAGATGGACCTGGAATATGAAGTTATTTTTGTGAATGACGGCTCGAAGGATTCCACTCTGGAAAAGATGCTGGCCCTCTACAAGGCGCATCCCGGCGTTGTCAGAGTCATCGATTTTTCGCGCAACTTCGGCAAGGAAGGGGCGCTGCTTGCGGGACTCAGAGCGGCGAAGGGGGACTATGTCACGGTCATGGATGCCGATCTTCAGGATCCGCCCGAATATATTCCGAAGATGTTTGAAGTCATGGAGAAAAACGGCAACGATGTGGTGGGAACCCGCCGGGTCAGCCGCAAGGGAGAACCGAAGATCCGCTCCTGGTTTGCCAGGAAGTTTTATAAGCTGATCAACCGCTTCACCGAAGTGGAGATCGTGGACGGTGCCCGTGACTTCCGGCTCATGAAGCGTCAGGTGGTCGATGCCATCCTTTCTCTGAAAGAGTACGGGCGTTTTTCCAAGGGGCTGTTTGTGTGGGTCGGCTTTAAGTGCGAATATCTCGAATACGAAAATATCAAGCGCGTGGCCGGAGAAACCAAATGGTCGTTCGTCAAGCTGCTTCGCTATGCATTGGACGGCATTATCGAATACACCGATATGCCGCTGTGGATCATCAGCTGGGTGGGGGGATTCCTCACCGTGATCATGCTTGTGTTCCTTCTGGTCCTGCTGGTGCTTTCCCTTCTTGGAAAAGCGCTGAGCAGCACCGTGCTGATCATCGCCGTGGTTCTGTTCATGGGCGGAATCATCCTTCTGTCCACCGGAATCCTCGGCGAGTATCTCGCCAAGACCTACGACGAAGTCAGAGGCCGTCCGAATTACATCATCAGAAAGTTTTATGAATAAAGACAATTCCATCATCAATAAAGAAAAGGAGGTTCTGCATGTCCCAGAATATCAATGAGAACCGTCAGCCTTCCTCTTCCGGAAAGAGTGTCAAAAGGAAAAGAAAACCGGATCCCGCCAGGCAGAAATCCCGGAAGATCAATACGATCCTTTCCGCCGTGCTTGTCGGCATTTCGGCAGTCATGGTGGTTGCCCTCGGCATCAATACGGTAAACGCCGCCAAAGCCGGTACGGTAGACAATCAGGGAAGTGAAGATTCCATGACGACAACCAGTACCGGAAAATCACTGAAGAACAATCTGTATGAAATCGGAAACAACCCGACAGAAATCTCCAAGGAGTATTTCCAGAAACTCTCCGACTCGGTGAGTGCGGGAACTCCCGAAGAGAAGGCGGAAGCCGTGGTTTACAATTTCGTGACGGATTATTTTACCTGGACGAACAAGGACGGAAACTATGAAGTCGGCGGACTCCAGTATATCTACGCGGAGAAGTACGCGAAGTTTGAAGAGTGGAACCGCTGGTACAACTACTCCAACATGGATCTCTACATCTCGCAATACGGCCGTGAACATCTGCCGGAAGTCGCCTCCATCACCACCGAAGTGCCGACTTTCCGCACCGATGATTTCACCGTGATGAGCGTCGATCCGCCCGTCACCTATCCGTGCTATCAGGTACAGGTCTCCTGGACCTATGGCGACAATGCGACCGTCGATCTCAACGACTTCCCGCACCGGATGCGGTTCCAGGTCGTCGATCACGACGGACGCTTTGAGATCGTCGAATTCTACGATATGGAAAGCGTCGAAGCCTGGGAAGCTGAGAACGGCACCGGCACAGATGCGGAAGCGCCTGCTTCGGGCGGGGAGGGCTGATCATGACTGTGAAAAAGCCAAGACCCGATTCAAGACAAAGACCGGAACAGAGACCGCGGCCGGAATCGAAACCGAAATCCAATTCCAACCGCTTCCACCGCGATATGTCGAAGGTGAACATCGTCGTTACGGTGCTTGCCGTGATCACCAACATCGCGATGATGGTTACACTGTTCAATTCCACCCGCTTCGCCAATCTGTCGGGAAAGACCTTCACACTGGTCAACATCCTGTGCATCATCGTCCTTCTGGCGATGAATATGGCACTGCTGTTCGGCATCCGCAACCGCATCAAATCGGTGTTCATCACCGGCGTGGTTCTGATGGCCGCGATGCTCGGCATCGGTCTCTACGGCACCTATGCCCTGGGCAGGGTCAACCGCAATGTGGACAAGATGACAAGCACCACCACCAAGGAAAGCGTCTCCACGAGCCTGATCGTCTATTCCGATTCCGGCACCCAGCGCTACAGCGATGTATCGCAGCTCGACGGCCGTTCGGTCGGCTTTGCGACGGGAACGCAGACCGCAAACCTCGGCAAGGCAAGGCTCGAAAGCGAAAAGACCAACGTCAGCTACAGCGAATATCAGGATTACTCTTCTTTGATCCTGGCGCTGTTCAACGGGGAAATCGAATGCGCGATTCTTCCCACCAACTACAAGAATCTCTTCGGCAATGAATCCGGCATGGAGGAGTTTCTCACAAACACCGCCTCCATCCTCGATTTCGAAAGCACCGTCACGGTGGAAAACACCTCCGGTTCCGACAAGGATCTCACCAAGGATCCCTTCACGGTTCTGTTAATCGGAAACGCCGACGGATTGTCGGATACGATGATCCTCTGCAGCGTCAACCCGATTTCGATGAAGGTGACAATGTCGAGCTTCGCCCGTGATTCCTATGTGCCGATCACCTGCTATGGCGGCAACTCCTCCAAGCTCAACGCCGCTCACGCGGTGAGCAGGGACTGCCTGATCGCTACGATCGAGAACCTCTCCGGAGTAAAGGTGGACTACTATGTCGACACCAACTTCAAGGGCGTTGTTCAGGTCGTCGATGCCCTGGGCGGAATCGTCGTGGATTCGCCGATTGAGTTTGTCGGCCAGAATTCCGATTCCGACCGCGGTGCCTATACCGTATGGGTGCCGGCCGGCAAGGATGTGCTTCTTAACGGCGAACAGGCGCTCGCGTTTGCGAGAGAACGTCATCTCTTCTCCACCGGCGACTTCGCCCGCCAGGAACACCAGCAGGAAGTTATTGCGGCCATTCTCAGAAAGATCATGCGCACCCGCGACATCAACACGCTGCTCGATGTCATGGATGCGGCGGGAGACAACATTCAGACCAACATGACCCTGTCCCAGATGACGGGATTCATGAACTACGCGATGAAGAAAGCCAACCGCTACTATGACCAGGACCATGTCGAAAAGGTCGTGCTTCTGCAGGGCGGCCGGGTTACCGGATACTCCAGCGGCCTCTGGGATGAAGGACTGCAGATGTCGCTGTACATCTACCGCCTCTGGCAGGGAAGCCTCGCCGATACGCGCAAGGCAATCCAGCGAAACATCGACATGACCACCCCGATCAGCCAGAGCCCTTCGCTGCAGTGGTCGGTGAACTGGGACTTCTATGTACCGGTGATCTCGGCCGAAAACTACAACGAGGCGATTATCCCGAGCACGGTTCCGACCACAATCGGAAACTATGTCGGCAAGTCGCTCGGCAGTATTCAGTCCTTCTGCCAGGCCCACGGCATCCCGCTCTCCGTCTCCTATGTCTCCGATCCGAGTGCGGCAGACGGAACGATCCTCTCGCAGTCGGCAGCGCCCGGCTCAAGCATTGAAGGCATCTCAAGCATTTCCGTCACGGTCGCTCAGAGCGACGCCAGTGATCAGCCAACGCCTACCCCTTCGGCGACGACAAACTTCGCCGAGATCGGATCTGCCAGTGCCTGCCGCACCTTCAACGGTATCTGGTCGGATCAGCTGAATCGCTGCTATGCGACAGAAGCAGAGAAGGAACAGGCGGAAAAAGCCGCAAACACCCCGTCCTCTCCGAATGAAGCAAGAGACGGCAATACCTGCGCAGCCTATGGCTGGGTCTGGTCCGATAAGACCGGCCGCTGCTACGAAAGTCAGAAGGAGAAGGAACAGGCAGAGGAGGCACTGCATCCGGCGACTCCGACGCCGGAAGCGGAAACACCGGGTCCGAGTCCTACTCCCGATACTCCGACGCCGGAGCCGGAGACCCCGACTCCCGAACCGGAACCCGAACCGGAACCCGAGCCCGAACCCGATCCTGAATCGCAGCCGCAGCCGGAGGAGTCCAATCCCGAAGGAGTCGGCGGCGATGCGGAAGGTGAGGCAGGCCCGGAAGGAAGCGAAGGGTAACCATCGGAAAAATGAGAGCTTCGCATGCGCTTTGTCATAAGCTGTGCGGAGCTTTTCTCTTTGTTGTGGTAAAGTTGAAACGGTATGGGAGAACATATGATGAAACAGAAGATCCGAAGCCGGATGATTCTCTTCCTCTTATCCGCACTGCTGTTTATTGGCTGCGGAAAGAAAGCGGAAGAAAGCAAACCGAGCGGAACCTATCGTCTTACCGGCATGGAACGCCAGGGACTGAGCAGTGAAGAAGGAAAAGAAACCCTTTCGTATCTGCGGGCGCTGGGCGAGGAAGTTGCGCTTGTTCTGGAGGACGACGGCAGCGGCACATTGACAGTCAGCGCCGATGGCGAAGAGAAACAGAAAGACGATGTGACCTGGGATCAGAAGAGTCTTCATCTTCCCGAAGGTGACTATGCCTGGAACCGGGAAGAAGGGACGCTGACCCTTTCGGGAAAGGACGGATCGGTGCTTGTCTTTACCGTAAACTGATACGGAAAAAGACGGGTTCTTTCCATATGTTAAAATATAAGCGTTTCGATAAGGAGAACGGACAGGTATGAAAGGCATTATACTTGCCGGAGGAAGCGGAACGAGGCTGTACCCTCTGACCAAGGTAACCTCAAAACAGCTTCTGCCGGTCTATGACAAACCGATGATTTATTATCCGCTGAGCACACTGATGCTGGCGGGGATCCGGGAAATACTGATTATTTCTACGCCTCAGGACCTTCCCAATTTTGAACGTCTGCTCGGCGACGGAAGCCAGTTCGGCGTATCCTTTTCCTATCAGGTCCAGGAAGTGCCCAACGGCCTTGCCCAGGCGTTTGTGCTGGGAGAGTCGTTCATCGGAAGCGATGACGTCTGCCTGATTCTCGGCGACAATATCTTTTACGGAAACAAGTTCTCCACGATGCTGAGGGAGACCGTAGGGAATACCGAGACAACCGGGCATGCGACGGTGTTCGGCCAGTATGTCAAAGACCCCGAGCGCTTCGGCGTTGCCGAATTTGATGAGAACGGAAAGGTGATTTCGCTTGAGGAAAAACCCGAACATCCCAAATCCAACTACGCCGTGGTCGGACTCTATTTCTATGACAACCGGGTTGTGAAATACGCAAAGGAACTTAAACCGAGCGCAAGAGGCGAATATGAGATCACCGATCTCAATAAGGTCTATCTCGCCAACGGGGAACTTGACATCACGGTGTTCGGGAGGGGATTTGCCTGGCTCGACACCGGTACGATCGAATCGCTCTCGCAGGCATCCGAGTATGTACGCATGGTGGAGGATGTTCAGGGTATCCGCATCTCCGTTCCGGAAGAGATCGCCTGGTACAACGGCTGGATCGATGACAGACAGCTTCTCGAAGCGGCAGAGAGCTACGGAAAAAGCGGGTATGGCGAACATCTGCGCAATATCGCCAAAGGTCATATCAAGACCAATCTGAAAAAGAAGAGAAAGGCATGAACCGCATGCGTGTGATCATACTCGGGGCAGGATATCTCGGAACCAATCTGTACTCCCTTCTGAAAGACCGGTATGAAACGGAACTCTGGGGGATTGACAGTCCCTATGTGCCGCTTCTGGATCGGTTTACGGAAGTCGATGCGTTTGATCCGGCTGCCATGGCAGAAAAGAATCTCAGAGATGCGGTCGTGATCGATGCGATCGGCCTTGTTGCCAATACCGCCAGAACGGAAGATGAAGAAGGGGAGCTGGCCCGCATCGGCGCGATGTACCGCAGCCTGATGGCCTCACTCAGAGCGGGCGGCGCCGGGAAGATTGTTTTTTTCTCAAGCGGCGGAACGATCTACGGAAATACGGAACGCCCGATATCCGAAGCGGACCCGGTGAAACCCGCAAGTCTGTATGCCAGGTCCAAATATCTTTCGGAGGAAATCATCCGCAGCTGCGGCATGGACTATCTGATCCTGCGGCTGTCCAATCCCTACGGCGGCTATCAGATCCCCGGCAAGAAACAGGGCGTCATTCCGATCCTGATCCGCAAGGCGCTGACGGGCGAAGTGTTCGAGATGTGGGCGTCTGCGCACTCGGTGCGCGATTACTTCTACATCACCGATCTTGCCGCCGCGATCGAAGGCCTTCTGGAGCGGGAGATATGCAATGAGATCATCAATGTCGGCAGCGGCGCCGGGACCAGCCTTCAGGACATCATCTCGATGATCGAAGCGCAAACCGGAAAGAGCGTGAAGATCGAACTCAGAAAGAGTGAAGTGCCGGTGGTGGAATCCATCGTGCTCGATGTATCAAAACTGAAGCGTCTGACCGGCTGGCAGCCGGAAGTGACGCTGAACCAAGGAATCAGGCTCGAAACCGAGCGAATTTTGGAGGAGATATGAAAGTATTAGTTACCGGCGGTGCCGGATTTATCGGCGGCAATTTTGCCCACATGATGGTAAACCGCCATCCCGAAGATGAGACGGTCGTCCTAGATGCGCTGACCTATGCGGGAAACCTGGAGACCCTGGAGCCGATCATGAACCGGCCGAACTTCCGCTTTGTCAAAGGCGACATCACCGACCGGGAGTTCATCGATGATCTGTTTGCGAAGGAGAAGTTCGATGTCGTGGTCAACTTCGCGGCCGAGTCGCATGTCGACCGCTCGATCGAAGATCCGGGCATCTTCCTCAATACGAACATCCTCGGCGTGCAGACGCTGATGGATGCCTGCCGGAAATACAATGTCGGCCGCTTTCACCAGGTGAGCACGGACGAAGTCTACGGCGATCTGCCGCTGGACAGGCCGGATCTGCTCTTTACGGAAGAAACCCCGATTCACACCAGCAGCCCCTACAGCGCCTCCAAGGCCTCTGCCGATCTGCTTGTGAATGCCTATCACAGAACCTATGGCCTGCCGGTGACGATCAGCCGCTGTTCCAACAACTATGGCCCGTATCACTTCCCCGAGAAGCTGATTCCGCTGGTGATCTCAAGAGCGCTGGCGGATGAGTCAATCCCGGTGTACGGCGAAGGGGCGAATGTCCGCGACTGGCTCTATGTCACGGATCACTGCTCGGCGATCGATCTCATCATGCGCAGGGGCCGCGTGGGTGAGGTCTACAACATCGGCGGTCACAATGAGGTATCCAACCTCGAAGTCGTAAAGACGATTCTGCGTCTGCTCGGCAAGCCCGAATCCCTGATCCATTTTGTCAAGGACCGGCCCGGTCATGACCTTCGCTATGCGATGGATCCGACCAAGATCGAAACCGAACTCGGATGGAAACCGGAGTATACCTTCGAGACCGGCATTCAGAAGACCATTGAGTGGTATCTTGCCAACCGTCCCTGGTGGGAACATATCGTAAACGGAGATTACCGGAATTACTACGCTGAGATGTATAAGGACCGTCAGTAATGAAACCGGATGCTGTGATTGTCGGCGCGGGGTTTGCCGGAGCCGTCAGCGCCCGGATTCTCGCCGAGGGCGGAAAGCGCGTCGTGATTTTCGAAAAGAGACCTCACATCGCCGGCAACGCCTATGACTATCTCGATGAAAACCGGGTGATGCGGCATGAATACGGACCGCATATCTTTCATACCAGTTCCGCAAAAGCAGCGGAATTCCTTTCCCGTTTTACGGACTGGTATGACTACCAGCACAGGGTGCTCGGATATGTGGAAGGAAAGCTCGTTCCGATTCCATTCAACTTCACTTCGATCGAAACCGTGTTTGAAAAGGAGAGGGCACAGCGTCTTGAGTCCCTGCTTCTTGAAGCGTACGGAAAGGACAGGAAGGTTCCGATTCTGGAGCTGAGAAAACACAGTGACCCGGAAATCCGGGAGCTTGCGGAATATATCTTCGAGCACGTCTTCAAGTACTACACGATGAAGCAGTGGGGCTATACCGCCGAAGAGATCGATCCCGCCGTGACGGCGCGGGTGCCGGTGCTCTGCGGCTATGATGACCGCTATTTTCAGGACAGCTTTCAGAAGATGCCCGAAAACGGATTTACCGCGATGTTTGAAAAGATGCTCGATCATCCTCTGATCGATGTGCGCTTAAACACCGAAGCCATGGATCATCTTGCGGTGCTTCCCGAAGAGAACAGAGTTCTGCTGGACGGGGAGGAGTTTGAAGGCGAAGTGATCTATACGGGACTGGCCGATCATCTTCTGAATTACCGCTATGGCGATCTTTCCTACCGCAGCCTCGAATTCGAAGTGCGCACGGAAGAGGGAAGGTTTCAGCCGGTGACCACGGTGAATTACCCGACCCCCGAAGAAGAACATCCCTTCACGCGGATCACCGAATACAAGAACATGCAGAAAAACCCGCCGGAAGAGAAGACGACGATTGCGGTGGAATACCCTTATGCCTACGACAGACGGAGAGAGAAGGGCAATGTGCCCTATTATCCCGTGTTCACCGAAGCCTCAAAACAGAGCTATGAAGCTTATGTGAAGGTTCTTGAACCGATGAAGAACGTACATCTGCTCGGCCGTCTTGCCGAGTACCGGTATTACAACATGGATGCGATCACCGATGCGGCGATCGAACTTGCCGAAGGGCTGCTGGAGAGATCATGAAGCGGACGATACGGGTTGCCTTTGCCGATCAGCACCGGGGCTTTGACAAAGAAAAAAACGATTATCTTCCTCTTCTGAAAAAACACTACGATGTCATAGTCACCGACAAAGACCCGGAGTATCTGATCTACTCGGTCTTCGGAAGCGATCATCTGAACTATGACTGCGTGCGCATCTTCTATACCGGCGAATGCATCACTCCGGATTTCAACGAATGTGACTACGCGGCGGGATTTGATCACCTCGAGTTCGCTGACCGCTATCTCCGGTTTCCGTATTATCTCTTTCACGGTTACGAGAAGGAATATCTCTCCCTCAGAGAGCGGCCGGTATTCACGAAAGAGGACCTTGCGGCAAAAGAGGGATTCTGTTCCTTTGTCGTATCCAACTGCTTTGCCCAGGACAAGCGGACCGAGCTTCTGGAAACAATGGAGAGCTATCAGCCGGTAGCCAGCGGCGGCCGCTACCGCAACAATATCGGCGGGGCGGTGAAGGACAAGATCGCTTTCTCTTCAAAGTATAAATTCGCGATCGCCTGCGAGAACGCCTCCTATCCGGGATATATCACGGAAAAGATCGTCGATGCCTTCGCGAGCAGGGCGGTCCCGATCTATTACGGCGATCCTCTTGCGGCAATGGACTTCAACCCGGATGCGTTCATCAACTGCGGGGAATATGAGAATTTCGATGCCGTGCTCGAAGCGGTAAAGAAGATCGACGCGGATGAGGAACTCTATCTGAAGATGATCAATGAGCCGCCGGTGAAGGAATACCTCAATCCCGATGCCTTCGAGAACTTTCTGGTCTATATCATCGAACAGGATTACAAAAAGGCATTCCGGCGTCCGGATTCCATGTACACCCGGGCAAAGGCCGAAAGCATACAGCGCCATGCCTTCTATGAAAAGCACATCCACACCATACTGAAGAGGGCATCCAATCAGCTGAAGCGGATTCAGAGCGGAACGATGCTCAGCCGCAGAAGAACCAGATAAGGGATGGAACACAGCTCGACGGGGCTGTGTTTTCTATTATGGGCGATGTGTGCAAACTCTCAGAAACGGATTGATATAATTGGGTACCCACAACGGAAAAATCGGGTATAATACTTCTTGCGCAATTATGAAAAACAGAAGACGGAAAACAGAAAAAACGAGAATCCTGATGCTTGCGGCAGTGATGCTGTTCAGCGGATTTCTGAAACCCGCACTGGCGGAAGAAGTGGAGAACTCATGGGATGAGACCAAGCGGGTTCACCATCTGCGCCGGCCGGTAAGCACGGCGATCTCTGTTTATACCAAAGGGAATAACGAAGATATCACCCATGAAGAAGGGATATTGGACGGAATTACCTACGACATCCTCCGCGTCAACCCGAGTGAGGATACCCTCGTTCAGG
>JAFWCM010000230.1 GCA_017536885.1 Solobacterium sp. | reverse complement strand
GGTGATTTGCGGTAAGATATTCTGTTTTTTCGGACGCTTTTCATTACAATAGAGTAAATCGAAAGGAGAGAAACTATGATCGATCTGATTCGGGAATGTGAAGATCTGTATGAGGAGATCGTATCGATCCGAAGAGAACTTCATGCCCATCCGGACCTCGGCATGGCATGTGAGAATACCGTTCAAAGAATTACGGACTATCTGAATCGGGAGGAAATCCCGTATACCATCACAAACCACGGCGGTGTGGTGGCAGAGATTGAAGGCACAAAGGGAAGCAGTGACAAGGTGATCCTGATGCGAAGCGATATGGACGCACTGCCTTTAGTGGAAGAGACGGGCCTGCCGTTTTCTCCGGCCGAGCCAGGCCGCATGCATGCCTGCGGGCATGATCTCCATACGGCAATCATGCTGGGAGCCGCAAGTCTTCTGAAACGCCATTGCGATGAATTCGCCGGCAAAGTGCATCTTCTCTTTCAGCCGGGGGAAGAAACCTCAGAAGGCGCGCGGGCGATGATCGAAGACGGAGTGATGGAGAATATCTCCATGGTGTACGGACTCCATATGGATCCCAATGCCCCGACTGGTACGCTCCGGGTAAAACCCGGCCCCGACTGGGCAGCGGTTGACCGCTTTACGATCAAGGTTCACGGCAAAAGCTCCCATGGGGCAATGCCGCATAAAGGGGCAGATGCCATCGTCGCTGCTTCGGCTGTGGTGCAGGCAATTCAGACCATTGTTTCGCGGGAGTGCGATCCGATCGTTCCGCCGTTGATCACGGTGGGAAGCTTTCATTCCGGCACAACCTGGAATATCATTTCCGATCTTGCGGTGCTGGAGGGAACCTGCCGGTCCTTTGACTCAGAGGTCTATGAAGAGATCCCGTCTCTTCTGGAGCGGGTCGCGGTCGAAATCCCGAAGGCGTACGGATGTACCGGTGAACTGGAGATGATCCGGAAAGCTCCGCCGGTGATCAATGATCCGAAAGTCTATGAGATCGTCTGTTCTTCCGCCAGGAAAGTCATCGGCGAAGATCAGATCCAGATGGCAAAACAGGAGATGATCGGAGAAGACTTTGCCTTATTTGAGAACTATGCGCCGGTCTGCTTTGTGCATCTCGGAGGCGGGGCAGACTACCCGCTTCACAGCAGCCATGTGATTTTTCAGGAAGAATCCATGAAAACCGGAATGGCGCTGGAAGTGCAGTTTGCGATCGATGCCCTTGCTTATCTGAACGGGGAGTAAGGTGCACACCTGGTACCGAAACAGAGGCAGACTCGAACTATAAGGAGACAGCCGGGGAATGAAACAGGCCGGGATCCGGCAGAGATCAGGGAACCAGCGAAGAACTCAGAAAAAGGCGTCAGACAGCAGACAAAGGTTTGACGCCTTTCATTTATTCCCGGCATCTGCCGCAGCGTTTCACAGGGAAGGGAACGCAAATGCGTTTCATGTCAATAGATTAATATTATATAATGAAGTCATAAATCAACAGATCTGTTCATCTCAGGAGGAAATCATAATGATCAGAAGAAGCAGTGAGAAAACCACTATTACAAAGCCGGCACCCTTTGACGGCGACGGAGAAATCACCGTCAGGAATCTTCTGAACGGACCGGAAGAAATGGAACAAAAGGGCCGTGTCTTCTGCCACACAACCGTTCATCCCGGAAGTGAGATAGGCCTTCACACCCACAAAGGGGATGCGGAGACGTACTATATCCTGTCGGGTCACGGAACGTACAATGACAACGGTAGGATCACCGACGTACAGCCGGGCGATGTGTACTATTGCGGAGAAGGTCAGTGCCATTCGATCAAAGCGATCGATGAGCCGATCGAAATGATCGCCTTGATTCTCTACACGACAAAATAATCTGTGCAAACCATCGGAACAGTCCGGTGGTTTTTTGTGCATGGAATGGAATGGAACGCAACGAATCATTACATCAAAGGTTCTCTCATGTTAACTTTGGCTGATAGACAGAGGATCACAGTGAGAATACACTTTTGTTAAAGATAGTTGCGAAAGTGGGTTATGTATGAGAAAACATTATCTTGATCATGTTCGCTGGGCAACGGTAGTCATGGTTGTGATCTACCATGTGTTCTACATGTACAATGCGGAAGGCGTTGGCGGCGGACTTGGAAAAATCACGAATTGTTCCGTGCAGTATTACGATGTCATTCTTTATCTGGTCTATCCCTGGATCATGCCGGTATTGTTTATCGTTTCCGGTATCTGTTCGAGATATTATCTCGATACCCATACATCAGAAGAATTTATCAAAAGCCGCACGACGAAGCTGCTGGTTCCTTCTACCATTGGCCTGTTTGTCTTTCAGTTCATACAGGGCTATGTCAGTATGTCTCTTGGCGGTGCGTTTGAAACAATGGCGGGAGTGCCGGGCTTTGTACTCTATCTGATTATGGTCGCTAGCGGGATCGGCGTGCTCTGGTATATCCAGCTGCTCTGGGTATTTTCGATGGGACTTATTCTGATCCGGAAAATCGAGAAAGACCGGCTGTGGAAAAAAGGTGAGAATACGAATCTTCTGATTCTGATTCTTCTTGTGCTGGTGATCTTTGTCATGGAACAGATCGGCAATACACCGGTGATCGTTGTCTATCGTTTCGGGCTTTACGGGGCGTGTTTTCTCTTCGGATATTTTATCTTCTCGCATGATGCGGTGATGGAAGTGCTGAAAAAGAACGCCCTTCTTCTCGCGGTGACGGCGATCGTTTTAGAAGCGGTATTTTCGGTGCTGTATTTTGGAAAGAATTATGCCGATGCGCCGGTGAACCGAACCTTCCTGTTTGCCGGATGCGCCTGGTTTTCCAGTCTTGCGATTCTTGGTCTTGCGGCAAAGTATGCGGACGGTTCAAATGCGTTTACTGAATGGATGAACCGTCACAGTTTCGGTCTTTATATGTTTCATTATCTCGGCATTTCTTCCGTGGCACTGTTTCTTGGAAAACCGGGAAAGGTTCCGGCAAGTCTGGTATATGTTCTGAGCCTTGCGGCAGGCTTTCTTTCCGGCTTTCTTCTTTTTGAAGTAATTTCCCGGATTCCGTTTTTCCGATGGGCAGTGCTTGGTATTACCGGTAAAAATGACAGGGGGAAGAAACATGTTTCATGACAATCTTGTTCAGCTTCGCAAAATGAAGAAAATGACCCAGGAAGAGATTGCCGGAGAACT
>JAFWCM010000229.1 GCA_017536885.1 Solobacterium sp. | reverse complement strand
TCGGTGCAGGATCCCGGCGTATCTGTCATAGACCGCCTTGTGATCCTTCACATCCTCTTCCGACGCGCCGCTGAGATACGTAATCCTGCGGCCGTTTTTATTTTCCGTCGTCACCACAAGATCCGCTTTGGGATTAGTGAGTTCGATCCGCTTCTGATTTCCCGTGACCGTCTTCGATACCGTCACCGCCCCGAGCGCACCGATCCGCTCTTCGGCGTTTTCTGCCGAACTGCAGAGATTGCCGAGGGAGTAGAAGACCAGGGTGTCATCGATCCAGGCGATCGGCTGAACGGCATTCTCTGCGGAGCCGATGATGATTGAGGCTCCCGCATCCGCCAGGGTTTCGGCGATCTTCTTCTGCCGCTCATTGGGCAGGGCGCCGTTTTCTCCCTTCCAGCACATCGAGACAATGACAAGGTCTGCCATGCCGGCGGCCTTGCTTACAAACTGCGGTGTCTTTTCGTCATCATACACATTGACAAGATATGTCTCATTCTCGGGCAATGGATCATTGAGATAATCCGTGAACGAGAGGTAGACGGCGCTGATGCCGTTGACCTCGGTATAGCGAAGCTGATTCTTCGCATCGGTCGAGGAGTTGGTGCCGCTGATCCGCATTCTGGAGTTGTTCCAGTAGTTGTTGGAGAGATCGACCGCCTCCTTTCCGGAAGCGAGCACATCCGGATACGCCAGGCCGCACATCGTAAACCCGGTGGTATAGAGCTGATCCGCAAAGGCAGAAGAGAGATCGGTATTCACCAGGGCATGCACGGAAAGGGAAGCCAGATCGTGATTGCGCACCACCGGTTCGAGATCCGAAAGGATGCCGCTGCCGTCATAATCCAAACCAAAAGGCTGTACCGCGCCGGACGAGAGCACGTTGATGACGCTGATCATCTCCTTGTCCACCCAGAACGGACTGTCTGTGGCTGCGGAAGGCTCCGGCTTTGATTCGAGCCGGCGCGAAAGCAGTGTCATGATCAGGGAGATCGCTCCCAGTACGAGCGCCAGAACAATCAGGAACCAGCGCAGATTTTCCTTGAAATTTGATGGTTTATCCATGACGCTATTATAGCACTTGAAGTATAATGATCACATGTTTGACAAAGACCACTATGAGGAAGTAAAAAAACGGCTGGAAGGCAGGGCCGAACTCTGCGCCGTTTCCAAGATGCATTCGATCGAAGAGATTCAGTGTGCCTATGACATGGGTCAGAGGCGTTTCGGGGAAAACAAGGCAGGAGAACTCGTCAGTAAGGCAAACGCCCTGCCCAAAGACATCGAATGGCATTTCATCGGCCATCTTCAGAGAAACAAGGTAAGGCAGATCCTGCCGTATGTCTCCTGCATCGAATCGCTGGATTCGGTACGTCTCGCCGAGGAGATCGAAAAGGAAGCCGCAAAGCTGGATAAAACCGTTTCCTGCCTGCTGGAGTTTCATCTTGCCCTGAAGGATGAAAACAAGACGGGATTACCGGAGGAGGAGGCCCTGGAAGTGCTCCGCGCCTGCAGATTGCCTCATATCAACATCAAAGGCATCATGGCCATGGGACCCCATACCGAAGACGAAGCGGAGATCCGCGAGGTATTCCAGAGGGGAAGGGCATTGTTTGAGCGCCTTCAGAAGGAAGATCCTGGTCTCACCGTTCTTTCGATGGGCATGAGCGATGATTATCCGATCGCCGTGGACTGCGGCGCGACCCTGGTCCGCATCGGCTCCTATCTCTTTCATGGCGAACCGTGAGGAAGGGTATGAACCGAATTGATTCCGTAAACAATCCGAAGATCAAAGCCTGGGCGAAGCTCTCCCGCAAGAAGGAACGCGACGCTTCGGGTCTTTTCTGTGCCGAAGGGGAACACCTTGTCAAAGAGGCCCTGGCAGCCGGGATTGTCGAGGTGATCCTGACCCTTGGCAGGATCCCTTTTGATTTTGCGAATGTGATCGAAGTAAGCCCCCAGGTGCTCTCAAAACTTTCATCGAGCGTATCGGGCACCGATGTCATCGCGATCTGCCGCATGGAAGAAAAGCCGGTTTTGAAGAAAGAGCGGCTGCTTCTTCTCGACGGGGTTCAGGATCCCGGAAATCTCGGCACATTGATCCGCACCGCCCAGAGCTTTGGCTATGATGCGGTGTACTGTTCCAGAGAGACCTGTGATTTTTACAATGACAAGGTGATCCGAAGCACCCAGGGCGCCTTGTTTCATATCCCCGTGTTCCGCATCGATCTCGAAGAACTCTGCCGCAGCCTTCAGGGCGAAGGGATCACGGTGATCGCCACGACCCTGCGCTCTGCCTGTCCTTTGAAACAGCTGAAGCGTCCGGCAAAGCATGCACTGATCCTCGGCAACGAGGGAAGCGGGGTGTCGGAGGTACTGCAGAGCCTTGCGGACGAGCGGGTGAGAATCGAAATGGATGGCTTTGAGTCATTGAATGTTGCGGCGGCCGGGGGAATCATGATGTATGAATTGACCGTGCAATAGAAAAAGAGACGGAGAGAAGAGTATGAAAGTCAGCGAAATTCTGAAACAGGACAAAATCACGATCAGCTTTGAGGTATTTCCTCCCAAGAAACAGGAGGGAATGCAGAATGTGCTGGAAGCCGCCGAGGCAATTGCCGCGCTGAAACCCGATTTTATGAGCGTGACCTACGGAGCGGCAGGCTCCTCTTCCCGGATGACGGTGGAAGTCGCGACCGACCTGATGGAAAC
>JAFWCM010000228.1 GCA_017536885.1 Solobacterium sp. | reverse complement strand
CAGCTGGCACACGGGGGCTGCTATGCCTCGGCAAGAATCACCGGTGTCCGTCCGAAGACCCCCTCTTCCGTCGGCAACTTCCAGCGTCCCGAAGACACCCCGCGGCCGATGGAGATCGATGAAATCCACGAGCTGACCACGAAATATGCGGAAGCCGCCCTGCGCGGAAAGAAGTGCGGATTCGACGCTGTCGAAATTCATTGCGCTCATGGCTACATGCCGCTGCAGTTCCTCTCCGGCTATACCAACCGCAGAACGGACGAATTCGGCGGCAGTCTTGAAAACCGTGCGAAATTCGCGCTCGAGATCATCACCAAGACCAAGGAGCTCTGCGGCAAGGACTATCCGGTCATCATCCGTCTTTCCGCTTCCGAATACGTTCCCAACGGCATCACCGTGGAAGAAGCGTGCGCCTTTGCGGAAATGGCAGAGAAAGCCGGTGCCGACTGCATCAACGTATCGGCCGGTACCTGGGACTCCAGAGCCGCAGACTATGCGGATGCCCTGGCAGGAAAGAAAGATCCCGAAGGTCTTGATCTTCGCCTTGGGGTAGGAACCTCGGTCTGGGTGCAGCCCTACTTCACGCCGCGCGGAAGCCTCGCTCATCTTGCGGCAGAGATCAAGAAACATGTCAGTATCCCGGTCGATGCGGTCGGTTCCATCTCGCCCGAGATGGCAGAGGATATCCTGGCAGAAGGCAATGCCGACTTCATCTGTGTCGGCCGTCAGACGATCGCCGATCCCGACTGGCCGAGCAAGATCATGGCCGGACATCCGGAAGCTATCCGCAGATGCCTGCGCTGCAATGAGTGCCTCGGCAAGGTCGAAGCCAACTGCCAGATCAGCTGCCAGGTCAACCCCGAAGCAGGCCGTGAAGCCGAGCTCTTCGGCCAGGTCTATCCGGCCCTCTCCGGCTGTAAGGTCGCAGTTATCGGTTCCGGTCCGGCCGGCATGCAGGCAGTACTGACGGCAAGAAAACGCGGTCTTGATGTCACCCTGTATGAAAAGGAAGCTGACATCGGCGGTGAGCTCAACCACATCGGCAATCCTTCCTTCAAGGAGGATTTCAGAAACTACGCCCAGTACATCAAGCATGCGGTGCGCACATCCGGCGCCAAGATCATCACCGGCCGTGAATTCACTCCGGAAGAGATCGCAGCGATCGGCTATGACGCGGTCATCGTCGCCACCGGCAGCCATGTCGCAAAACCGGCAATCCCGGGTCTTGCGGAAGCCGGCGTTCTCGATCCAATCGCTGTCATCGACGGCAGTATTCCCGAAGGCAAGGAGATCCTGGTCTGCGGTGCGGGTCTTGTCGGCTGTGAAGTTGCCCTGTTCCTTGCGGAGATGGGCAAGAAGGTCACCATGATCGATCAGCTGAGCGAACATGCCCCGGCGATGCCGATCTATGCCAAATGGGTTCTCAACTCCCGGCTCTGCGAAGCCCATGTCGACATTCAGACCTCCAAGACCATCCGGTCCCTGGAAAAGGGAAAAGTCGTCTGCACCGACGCCGACGGCAAGGAGATCGTCTATACCGGCGATGCGGTGGTTCTTGCCCTGGGACTCAGTCCTTCCAAAGGATTTGCGGAAAAGCTTCGCCAGGCCGCTCCGAATCTGCGCATTATCCCGATCGGTGATGTCAACGGATCGCGCAAGATCATGAACGCTACGGAAGAAGGCTATCACGCCGCCCGTATTCTCTGAGCAAAGCTGTTCTCCCCGGACATCCTCAGAGAGATAATAAAGAGCTGTCAGTACTTTAAAATTCTCCGGTGCAAAAACTGCGGACGCAAGAAATTTTTACGCAGCACATTAGCCGACGGTGAACCGAACGCAAGAGATCGTGAAATCAGCCGGGATGAATACATGTACTACCATAATGATTTCCATCTCAGAGGCTTGATTTAAACCGGAAAAGACGGAAAGCGGAACAAGCTCAGCCTTGCCCGTTTTCGCAGAACCAGGCCATTTTCTGATGGTTCTGCAATTCTGTTTAGTTAAAGAAAGAAACCAGCCAATCTGACAATGATTCTGCCTGTTTCTGCGGGCACATCGACGTCAGAAAGGCTGGTTTTATGGTGTAAAAGAGAATATGCCAAGACGATAAAAAAACTCTGCCTGGGAGAATAAGCAGAGTTTCTTGTTTGCCTGTAAGACAATCTTATTCGTAAGACAGTCCCGGATCGAACACGCCAATGAGAACACCGACGATCGCGATCAGGAGCATAAGGCCCATGACCTTGACGGCGGACATCTTCTTCTTGGACATGAGATACCAGCAGAGCAGGACGAAGAGGAGTGTCACAACGCCCGGGTAAGCGCCGTCCAGGTTGTTCTGGAGGGAGACTTCACCAAACTTCAGAGAAGTTGTGATGTTGACCCAGGAAGCGGACATCGCACCGACGATGACCTGACCCATGAGAACTGCGGACTCACGAAGAGCGGTAGCACGGTCACCGACGATAACTTCGACAGCGTTTCCGCCGAGCTGATAGCCCTTCATGTATACGGTGTGCTGGAACCAGATGGAGGTTGCATTCCAGACGAGAATGTAGAACAGGATACCTGCAGGGTTTCCGCCGGCGGAGAAGCCGAGAGCGATACCGAGCAGAATAGGAATATAGGTTCCGACGATCAGGGAGTCACCGATACCGGCGAGCGGGCCCATGAGACCAGCACGGATACCGTTGATCATTTCATCATCGATGTCTTCAGCGCCGTTTGCACGTGCTTCTTCAAGACCGGCAGTGATGCCGACGACGATGGAACCGATCTGCGGCTCAGTATTGAAGAACGGAGAGTAGGTGTGGAGCTTTTCCTTCTGCTCTTCCTTGTCCTTGTAGAGTTCCTGAATGATCGGAAGCATGGACCACATGTATCCGAATGTCTGCATGTGTTCCTGTGTGAAGCAGGTGAGGTTTCCATAGAACCAACGCCAGAAGGACTTATTTAACGTTGCCTTCCTGATTTTCTTCTCTTCAGCCATTGTTAAATATCCTCCTCTTCTTCGTCACCGGCAGCCATAACAGCGCCGCCCTTCTTCGCTTCCAGAGCGTTCATCTTCATCTGGAAGTTGATGAGAGCGAATACAGCTGCTACGCAGGTAGCGGCGATGAGTGTCAGACCCATGGATCTAGCAAGCGTGAAACCGAACACGAAGTAGATCAGGTCAGTCGGCTTCGTAACGACGGAGTTGAGCAGGATGCCCATTCCGACTGCCGGCAGCATCGAACCAACGGTGAAGAGAGCCTTCATGTACCAGGAATCCATAGGCAGAGCTTCACGGAAGGTGTAAACTGCCTGAGATCCGAAGTGGTTGATGAGCATAACCGGGATGAAGGAAATGCAGATGTGCGAGATGATCGGCATCCATGTTTCAACGGCTGTCAGAATCTTGAAGTTGCCTTTGTCAAGTTCAGCCCATCCGATGTGCTGCCAGATCAGGTTCATAACTGCAGTTCCGTAGAACTGGACGGTACCGACGGTTCCTACGAGTGCGCCCATGGCGCCGGCAATACCTTCTGCCTCAACACTGTCGAGCGCCAGACCCTGGCTCTTGGCAGTGACATAAGCAAGAGGAATACCGATGTAGGAGACTGCACGCAGGTCAGCTGCGACAGTTCCGCCAGGTGTGACTAATGCGATGTAGATAACCTGCATCGGAATCGCGATCTGAATGCATCCCTTGACATCGCCCATGATCAGGCCGACGAACAGTGAAGCAATCAGAGGACGGTTCAGAGTGTAGTTACCAACTGTTGTACCCAGAGCAGCGATGGTAGATGCCGCCATAATGGACATAATACCGAGCATGGCTGCCTGGAACCAAGAAATTGTCATAATCCAAACCCCTTTCAGTTAATGACATTCAGTTTTATCAATTCCCGCAATGACATCTCCCCTCATCAGTGCGGGTCTTGACCATAGTTAGGAATCGGTTAATCAGTTATAACCGAACTGGCCGCGGAACTTCGGCCATTCGCCGATTGCTGTTTCACGGACGAGCGCGAATGTGATCTTGTAACCCTTCTTGTAGATCTTCTCGAGGGCATCCGCTTCTTCCTGTGTGATGGACTGGTTGTTTCCGAGCTTGACAGCTCCCGGACGATCGTTGCACGGTCCGATGATGAGTTCTTTGACATCATTCGGTACAAAGTTGTTGTCAACGAGAATGGTTGCCATGTCAATCGGGTTCTTTGTGATAAGGAAGTACTTTTTCGGGCTCTCATAGACCTTCTTCATGCTTTCTACAAAGTGGTCCATGGTCCAGATGAAGACCTTCTTTTCCGTGGAAGCGACGAAACTCTGCTTCAGAACGGGAGTTGTGGCAGCCTTGTCATTGACTGCGATAATGCCGTCGCAAGGATATTCCTTGGACCAGCGGGTGATGATCTGACCGTGGATAATACGGTCGTCAACACGCATAAATGTGATCATATCAGTTTTCCCTCCTTAAATTATGATTACACTTTTCGGTGTTAATTCCTGAATCAGATGTCGTCATCGCCGGACTCTTCGGCGATGGCTTTGAATTCGGCAACAGCCCCCTGGGACTCGCTGATGATCGCTGCGGTGAGCGCATCCCTGTCATCCATTGCATCCTTCATGATAACAGCGGTCATCGCCATCGGCATGTTCATACCGGTCAGAACGATTGCCTTTTCGAGCAGGTTCTTTTCGCTGAGCACTTCCAGTGCCTTGGTCATCGGGGAACCGCCGAGAATATCGCAGAGCAGAATTACTTCATCGTTTTCCGGGCTGATCGGAGCTACGAGTTCACGAAAATTCTCCTGGAACTGGTCGGCACTCATGTCCGCACGAAGATTTGTGCAGAGCACTTCGTCTTTCGGTCCGGTCATCATGAATACAGCAGACCTGAGACCCGGCGCGAACTCACCATGGCTGATCATTACTACATATTTCATATTGTCTCCTCCGGCAGTATTTTGAAATTATTCCCAAACTGCCCATTTATGTCTATATCATATGCATAAACGTTTCCGAAAACAATCATTGACTTTCAAAATGTTTTATATTTCGAATGATTTTCACTGGGCACCCATCGCTCTCATCACGAGCCAGAAGAGAAGTGCTGCCACAATCGGGATGATGAAAAGAAAGGAATAGGAACCGAGAACTTTCCGTTCCAGTTTTGCCCAGCCGGCTTCATTGAAGTAATACCGCTCATCCTCGGTGCGGACGACGACGTTTTCCTCCATCAGATTGGCAATCGTATAAGCGAGAATCTGGGTGCTGAGCTTGATGTTTTTCAGGCTGTCGTAACCCACGGCATGTTCGGGGTCGGTTGCCCCTTTCCGCTTGAGAAACTGAATCACGGCCTGGCCGGCGGTCTGGCGGCCGCTCACGCGTTTTGTGCTTTCTGACATAACTTACTTCTTTCCCTTGTTCTTCTTTTCCTTCTTTTCCTTGCGTTCTTTCTTCCACGCTTCATGGGCGTCGTGAAGTTCGAGACCCATCTCTCTTGAGAGCGTGTATTTTCCCTGGGTGGTGATCAGTTCGACAATCCGCTGAATTCCCCTTTTCTTGGGATCCATGGATACCACCGAACGGAAGGGAATCACCGCATCTTCGATCACAAACGCTTCGGGGCCGATGATCGCGCTGCGCTTGACGAGAATGATGCCAAGCTGGCCGACCAGAATCATCCCGACGAAAAAGAACGCCATCCGGAACCACTGGAACTGTTCCATTGTCGGATCCAGTGTGACGATGCTGTAAATACAGTATCCGATCATCACGACATACAGAGCACCCCAGGCATAGTACTGCCGGACAACACGGGCTCCTTCCATGCCGTATCGTTCCTGATACTGTTTTCTGGCACGAAAATGCCCGCGCAGAAAGACAAAGACATTGTAAAGATAATAAACGGTATAGCCGGCAAATCCGATCAGTAATACATAAAAGAATGCCGGCGAATTGAAAAATTCAGTCATTCCCTGTTACTCCCCTATGAATCCGTATTTTATCGCACCGCAGGGCGGCAGGCAACTTCTTCGGATCACTCCGCAAATGAGCCCCTGACATATGCACGCAATACCATGACATTTTCGGAAAGCGGAACCATGCGCACCTTGCCGAGGCTTGCCGGCAGGATGAAGGTTTCGGCATAGTGAACCTCATACGGTTCAAAGCTTCCGTCGGTGCTTTCGATGCGGATCGCTTCTCCGTCCACAAGATTGCACATGCTGAAGGAGCCGCAGAGATCGAGGGTCAGATCTTTTCTGATGGTATATCTTCTCGTCTCGATGAACTCGAGGGCATGCAGGCCGGTTTTCTCCTCTTTGTATGCAGGCGTGTCTTCCTTCACTTCGATCCGGTTTACGATGTTTTCCTTTGCCCAGTCGGTATTGCGGTTCCACTGGATCACGCGGCTTCCGTGTTCGATGTTGATCGGGCGCGGTTTGCCATCGAGGCCAAGTCTTCCCCAGTCCCAGAGCTTGAAGGTGAAGATATACGGAGTTGCGCTGATTTCGAGAACCATGGAATTACTTCCGGAGCAGTGAATGGTTCCGGCCGGAATCAGAAAATGATCATGCTTCTTCGCCGGGAATTTATTCACATACTTCTCCGCATCAAACACGCCGGTTTCCTGGGCAGTCCGCAGAGCATCGAGCATCTCTTCCTTTTTTGTTCCGTTCTTTACGCCGAGATACACGCAGGCGTCCTCTTTCGCATCGAGAAGATAGTAGCTTTCATCCTGGGTATAGGCCATGCCGAACTGACTGTGAATATATTCCGTCAGCGGGTGAACCTGAAGGCTCAGGTTCTGACCGTCCATCGTATCGAGGAAGTCGAAGCGGATCGGAAACTCCGCTCCGAAGCGGGCGAAGTTCTTTTCGCCAAGCAGTTCTTTCGGCTGATAGAGCGTGAGGTCCATGGCCGGGATTTCGACATCCGTTGTCCCAAACCGCAGCAGCATGGAGTTCTCCTCCGGCACCCCGTCAAACGACCAGGCGTAGTTGACCGCATCGGGATCGAGATTGCAGTGTTCCTTCATCCACTGCCCGCCCCAGACCCCGGGGTCAAAATACGGCACCAGCCGGAACGGCGTATGCGATGCAGTGACAAGGGCCGCTCGGAACATGTCTCCGGTAATCATCTTGGGATCATTTTCCCGGTTGGTATCGACAAGATAATCGATCTTCTCCAGAAGGTTTGCTTTGAGCCGGTCGGCCATGCGCCACTCGACAAAGAAGCCGCGCTTGTATTTGCGCAGAATGTCCTCCTCCGTATTGGAGCAGTTGTAGTTTCCCATGCCGGCGCGGTAGCGCAGCTGGATCTCCCATCTTGCCATATCGCAATACACCAGAAGATCCGCATCGAGAAGCAGCGAGGCACCGAAGCCATAGACAAGCACCGCATTTTCCGCGGTATCGATCAGATGTTTGGCATAGTCAAACTGCGTCTTGTCAAAGAAGTCCTGAACGTTGCCGAAGAACATCTTTCCGAACACCCGGTCATCCGTAAGCCAGGGCTCCATCTTCGCCGTCATCTCCGCTTCGGTGAGGAAGATGTCCTTCATATCGAGAAACAGAGCGGTATCCAGTTTTTCAAACTGGCGTATGAGTTCATCGTCTCTTACGCCGGGATAGGTCTCCACCGCGATCTTCTGTTTTCCCTGTCCGATTTCCTTCGAGAGCACCGAAAGGATGTCTCCGTAGCCGCGGATCACCTTCTGGTCTGTGTTGATACTGATGTGAGGAAAACGATCATAGTTACTCATGGGGAATTACCTTTACTCCTTCTTCATCCTTGAATACACGACAGGGAAACGGCATCGCTTCCACGGCGTCGTAATTATGTCCCGCACACGGATTCCATACCGCTTTGACTTTCATCGGCACATCACCGGTATTGATCAGCCGGTGGGCGAGACTTCCGGCGATATGATGCACACTGCCCGGACTCACCTTCTCACACCAGCAGCTGCCGGTATGATCCATATACATCAGAAGTCCGGTTCCCGAAAGACCTATGTAGATCTCCTCCACGGTTTCATCCGCATGCCAGTGTCCTCTCGTAAACGCGCATTCGCCGTTTACCGTCACCGGCATCAATGTGGTTAGCCCATAGCGGAGGGAACCCGGAATCTTCGGATCACCGCCTTCGGTTCTGACTTCATAGAGCACAAGGTTTTCATCCACTCCGTCGCAGCTGAAGAATTTGTCTTTGAGATCCTTCAGCTTTTTGACGCCGCCTTCGATCATTGCATCCTCTCTTGCCAAGGAGAAATCCTCCCTCACAATCGGTTCAATGACTTCCATCTCTTTTCTCTTCTTCGGTGTTCCCACCATGATTCTGCCTGTGCCGTGAAGGATGATGTCATCCCCGTCGGCACTGATGAAAGCAGATCGAAGATGTTCCAGCGCTGTCGTTTCGTTTCCTTCTTCCAGTACGAAGTCCCCGTCGAGACACGAGATCGTGCGGAAGCTCTTCTTCCATGCCGGAAGCACATATTCCCCTTCGATGTCAATGAGATCGACGAAGTATTCGGGGAAGTCGGCGATGCGTTTCACCTTCGCTATGTGATCCAGGGGATTATGCACGCAGCCGCCGCGGTTTTCGAAGTTTACGACATCGAGGCTCTTTTCAAGATGAAGCTCACGTTCCTTTCCTTCCTCATCCCTGCGGTGGTAGTCGTAAAAGCGGTAGGTCGTATTGGAATTCGTACCGATTTCGATTGCGAGAATTCCCTTTCCCAGGGCATGCAGGGTGCCGCTTGGCACCAGGACGAAGTCTCCGGCTTTAACCGGGATTGTCGTTAAGCCCTGCTCAATCGTGTCATTCTTGATTGCTTCGCGGATCTCCTCTTTGGAGTGATATCTGCTTCCAAGCACAAGCCTTGCGCCTTCGTCTGCTTCGAGGATATACCAGCTTTCCGTTTTGCCGTGATCCTTCTCATGAACCATGGCATAGGTTTCACCCGGGTGAACCTGAACGGAGAGCGGATCTCCGGCATCAAGCCAGGCCAGGCGAAGCAGTTCCTTTTCGGTAAATCCCTTTCCGAGCATTCCTTCCGGATTCTCTTCGATCAGGGATGCAAGCGTTCTTCCCTTTGCCTTCCCCTGGGAAACCACGGACTGAGCGGAAGGATGAACGCTGAGCTCCCAGCAGGTGCCTTCTTTCTGATCCTGGCGGCCGCGAAGACGCGCGAGTTTGTTTCCTGCCCAGATCGTGCGGCGGTAGATCGGTTCTGTTTTATAAACTGCCATAATAATACCTTCTCTGAATTCCCATCCATCATACCCGAGTTCTTCTGTTTTGATAATCCCCGCCGGAGTTCATGCCTGCATGACATGCGTCATCTGAGCGCGGCTATCAAAATCGTGGCTGTTGACTTCCCCCAGAGGCCCGTAGTTTTTATGAACGTCATACATCCATTCCTTCGGTTCACTCGGGCCGTAGGTATTGGAGCGGATCATCGTGACCTCTCCGATCATTCCCTGATCGAGCATCATCTTGCCCCGCTGAAAACTTCTGTCGAAGCGGCGCATGAATCCGATCTGCAGAAGAACGCCGTTCTTCTTACAGGCTTCGATCATCTCATCGCATTCCTTTTCATCGGAGGCCATCGGCTTTTCACAGAACACATGCTTTCCGCTTTCGGCCGCGGCGATCACGATATCGTGATGAAACTGCGTCGGGGTTACGACGATCACCGCATCGATATCGGGATCCTTCATGACCTCATGCCAATCCGTATAACACTTGTTCACACCGGTTTCTTCCGATGCATTTTCCAGCATTTCTTTTGCGGGATCACAGGGAGCGGAAAGAACCGCTCCGTGAATTCCGCCCATGAAATTCCGGGCATGGATCATGCCTGCCCGCCCGCAGCCGATCAGACACACCCGTATCTTTTCCGGTTTCATAATCCGAGCGCCTTCATCTCCTCGATGATCTTGATTCCCGAAGAAGTGCCGAGCCTTGTCGCTCCGGCTTCGATCATCTCTTT
>JAFWCM010000227.1 GCA_017536885.1 Solobacterium sp. | reverse complement strand
TCACCACCATCATCACCATCACCACGGTCATGATGCGGATGAGGTATTCGACTCCATCGGCATCGAGACCATCAATAAGTATTCGGAAGAAGAGATCCGCACGGCTCTCTCCGCCCTCAAAGACAACATCATCCGCGCCAAGGGAATTGTCCCTTCTCCCGACGGAACCTGGCTGTTCTTCGACTATGTGCCCGGTGACATCGATATCCGCAGGGGTTCTGCGGCCTATACCGGACTGATCACAGTCATCGGTGAAAAGGTGGATATCGAAGAGATGAAGCATATCTTCGGAGTGAAGTGATGCCTACCCCGGTTTATCTTTTTACCGGGTTCCTCGACAGCGGAAAAACAACGCTGATTAAGGAAACCCTGGATGATGCGGAGTTCATGCAGGGAACCGACCGCACTCTGATCCTGTGCTTTGAGCAGGGAGAGACGGAATACGATGAGCCCTGGTGCAAGGACCACAAAGCCTTTGTGGAATACTTCGATTCCATCGATGATCTCACCGAAGAGAGAATCAGGGAACTCGATACGATCTACCATCCGTCCCAGGTCTTCATCGAATACAACGGCAGTGAGCCGATCAGCCCGACACTCCTCGGGGGACTTCCGGATTACTGGCCGCTCGTGGAAATTCTTTCCACCGTGGATGCGAACACCTTTGAGTCCTTTATCAACAATATGCGCGGCATCATGTTCGAACAGCTGCGCTGGAGCGATGTCGTGATTGTCAACCGCTGCACGGAGGACACCAACGGGCGGATGCTGAGAGGGAATATCAAGGCGATCAACAAGCGGGCGCAGATCTTCTATGAAGGAGATCACGGTGCCCAGGTCGTTCTCAAAAGCGGAACCCTTCCCTTCGACATCAATGCCGAGGTCCTGGACATCAAGGATGATGACTACGGTCTCTGGTATATGGACTGCATGGAGAATCCCGACAAGTATGCCGGCAAGAAGATCATCCTGCGCGGCATCTATTCCGAAAACATTCCCGGTTATTCCAAGTCCTTCGTTCTGGGACGGCGGGCCATGGTGTGCTGCGCCGCCGATACGAGTCTTTGCGGAATCACGGTGACCGGAGTGGATATCACGCAGATGAAGCTCGGCGACTGGGTTGAGGTGGAAGGCGAGCTGAAGCCGGTGGATATGGCCAACGGCGGAAAAACCCTGGTCCTCTATGCCAGCCGCGTTCAGTTCTACCATGAGCTCAAAGACCCCTATGTCTATTTCAGTTGAGGAATCTGTTTCAGATTCCTTTTCTTCTGCTATCATTTTCATATGATCGAATACTACGGTACCCTTGGTCCCGCATGCGCAAAGGCGGAAATCCTCGAAAACATGTTCCGCGCCGGCATGAGCGGGATCCGTCTGAATCTCTCTCATACCACCCTGGAAAAAAGCCGGCAATGGATCGAACTGTTTCATACTGCGGCAGAACGATGCGAAAAAAAAGGCAGCCTGCTGATTGACATGCAGGGGCCGGAGCTGCGGATCAAAGATCTTGCCGAACCGCTGAAGCTGGAAGAAGGAACGGCGATTCCCCTTTCATCGATTCCGTTTTCCAGGGAGGTCACAGATCATCTCGAAGACGGCGACACGGTTCTGCTCGATGACGGAAAGCTCGAGCTTGCGGTGCAGGGAAAAAACCTGCTCGTCATGCGGGGCGGAACGCTCACCTCGCGCAAAAGCGTGAAGATCGTCGGCCGCGACATCAACCTTCCCGCGCTCACCGAAACCGACCGCGTGAATCTCTCGCTTGCGAAAGAGATGAAGGTCGCGGCGGTGATGCAGCCATTTGTGCGGGGCGACGACGATATCAGAGAAGTGCGCAGGGAACTTGCGAAAAACGGATGCGAAGACATCAGGATCTTCTCGAAGATCGAAAGCCGCACCGGCCTTTCGCATCTCGATGAGATCATCTCCGCCTCCGATATGATCGTGATCGCCCGCGGCGACCTCGGCAATGATGTGCCGCTCTGTGAGCTGCCGGGCGTGCAAAAGGATATCGCGGGGAAATGCCGGGCAAAGAATGTTCCGTTTCTTGTCGTGACGCAGATGCTTACCTCCATGATTCACTCCCCGGTCCCGACCCGGGCAGAGGTTTCCGACATCTTCAATGCCGTGACCGACGGCGCATCGGCTGTGATGGTCACAAATGAAACCGCCGCGGGAGAGCATCCCGCAGCGGTGATGAAAGTTCTTTATGATACGGGCACCGCGGCCGAGCGGTGGCTGTTGTCCCATCCGGAGTAATCCGGATTTTTTTACATGCTTTCCGGAGCGCTGACGCCAAGCAGTTCCAGAGCGTTTTTCAGCGTGACCGATGCGGCTTTGACCAGGGCGAGGCGCTGGGCGGTGAGATCGGGATCCTCCGCGTTGATGACCCGGCAGCTGTTGTAATAACTGTGATAGGTCTTCACAAGATTCAGAACGTATTCGGTGATCTTGTTCGGCTTGCGGGTATTTGCGGCATCTGCCACATGGTTCGGGAAGTCGCTGATCATCTTGAGGATCAGAAGTTCCTTTTCATCATTGAGGCGGTCCAGCCGTTCCGCTTCCGGCACACCCTTTGCCTTTTCGAGAATGGAGTGCATGCGGGAATACGCGTATTGGCAGTAATACACCGGGTTGTTGTTGTCCTTCTGACGGGCGAGGTTCATGTCGAAGTCCATGTGGGTTGCGACATCCTTGGAAACAAAGAACCATCTGGCCGCATCCACCCCGACATCCTCGCAGAGTTCGCGGATCGTGATGGCGTTGCCGGTCCGCTTGGACATCTTGACCTCCTGGCCGTCTTCCACCATTCTTACCATCTGGATGAGATCCACCTTCAGGGTTCCTTCCGGATAACCGAGCGCTCTCAGGGCTGCGTTCATGCGCACCACATAGCTGTGGTGATCGGCGCCCCAGAAATCCACCAGTTCGGGATAACCGCGCTCGACCTTGTATACATGGTTGGCGATATCCGGCGTCAGATAAGAGAGGCTTCCGTCGCTCTTGCGGAGCACACGGTCCTTGTCATCGCCGTAATCCGTGCTCTTAAACCAGAGGGCTCCGTCCTTCTCATAGGTCAGATTCTTTTCGTTCATGACTGCCAGGCAGTCCCTGATCATCTTCGAATCATTTTCATAGAAGAACGTTTCATGCATCCAGGAATCAAACCGGACGCCATAGAGTTCAAGATCCTTTTCGATCTTCGCAAGCTCCCGCTTCACGCCTTCCGTCCGGAAATAGGCACGGCGCTCTGAAGGATCGGCATCCAGCCATTTCTCACCGTCCTGGCGCGCGATATCGGCAGCGATCTTCTTAACATCCTCGGCATGGTAGCCGTCCTCGGGCAGCGGATACTCTTTTCCGAAAAACTCAAAGTAGCGGGAGATCAGTGACTCGGCAAGCATGTTGACCTGATTGCCGGCATCGTTGATGTAGTATTCCCGCAGAACATCATAGCCGCTCTTTTCCATCAGCCGGCATACGGCATCTCCCCAGGCCGCATTCCTTGCATGCCCGCAATGCAGATCGCCGGTGGGGTTGGCACTGACCCACTCCACGAGCACCCTTCTGGCCTTGCCGGTTTCGTTTCTGCCGTAATCATCTCCCATGGAGAGCACGGTGCGGATCACTTCGGAAAGTGAGGATTCGGAAATCCGGAAGTTGATGAATCCGGGATTCACCGCTTCCACGCTCTTGGCCGCAGGAAAGGTCTTCTGAAGTTCTTCCACAATCGGCGCAGCGATATCCATCGGACGTTTGTGCAGCTGTTTGGCAAGCCGCATCGCAACGCTCGTGCTGTAATCTCCCATCTTCGGATCACGCGGCGTCTCCACCGCAAGCACATCGGAGGCGTCGATTTCGTAAACGGTCTTTACCGCTTCCTTTACTGCCTCGTAGATCTGATGTTCAAAGTCACTCATATCTTGTCCTCATCTTTCAGAAAAAAGCCCGTCTGGACTTTTTGTTTCTGGATCAGCGCGCCGAGCAGGAGTCGAACCCGCAACCTCTTGATTCGTAGTCAAGTGCTCTGTCCAGTTGAGCTATCGGCGCATCTATCGGATTTCAGGCGGAAATCCGTCTCCATATATACAATACTTTCCTGCGGTTTTCAATGCAGAAGGTCGGAAAGACTCACCGACATCAGGTCGATGATCATCTGCCGCATTTCCCGGATTCCGAGCGAACTGTCCTTTCGGAAAACAAACTCCCGGATATCAAAGGCAACGCATTCCGCATAATATCTTGCCAGAAGATCATTGGAATACTTCTCGAGACTTCCCGGCCTGCGGTTTCTGGCAAGGTATTCCCGGAACACAAGAGCGAGGTTGTCCCGGATCATATCCTCAAAGCTGTTCTGTCCCGTCACATTATAGGCGAGCTTGTAAAACGCGCGGTTGTCTTCCACATTTTTCAGCATGCCCTCAAGCGCTTCTTCCACGGTGCCGGAGCCGATGCACGCAATCATTCCCTCGGCGATGTCGTGATATACGATGCAGTTGAGGCAGTCATACTTGTCTTCAAAATAGTTATAGAACGTCGCACGGATTACGCCCGTCGCATCACAGATCTGCTTGATCGTGATTTTTTCGAACATCTGTTTCTGCATGAGATCACGAAGATTTTCATACAGAAAGGATTTCATCATTCCCCTGCGGTTTTCCATAACCACACCATTGTACCGCAATCAAAGACCCATGGAGAAAAACATCGAAAGCAGATAGATGCTGAAACCGGCCAGAAGCACGCCGCCCGCCATGGCAACCGGCCGCGAATATCCCGAGCCGAAGCGATAACCGATCCGCAGGGCCGCAAGAATGGTGATGAAGGTCACAGCTCCGGCCAGAAGAAGACTCTGGCTCAGCGGCAGTCCGTAAAAACTGAAACCCGCTCCGAGAAACAGGGTATCAATACTGGTGCCTGCCGCAAGATACAGGCATCGCTGCCAGTCAAAATCCCGATCCAGCTTTTCTTCCGCATCCCGGTATTTCCAGGCTCTGGTCGCAAGAAATACACCCATGCCAAAAATAATCAGGCAGGCGGTGAAGATCTGAATTCTGGCAGGCATGATTCCTTTCAGCAGAGAGGAGATCCCATATCCCAGCAATACCGCCAGAAGATTTGTAAAAACATGAATCAACGCATATATCACTGATTTCTTTATTGTCAGATCACGTACGGTAGCCCCTTTGTTCATCATGATGACAAAGCTGTCGAGTGACAGACCCAGAAAGATCAGCAGAGCATGGATGAATTCCATATGTCATTTCCCTCCTGAGACAGATTTCATTGTAATCACTTTAAAAAAACGATTGATTATACAGATTGGCCAGATTGTTCATAAAACAGAAAAAGGGTCTGCCGTCCGCAGATCCCATTTTCCAATAGGGGGAAAGAAATATCAATTTCAATTGACACCTTTATCATAACGTTTCGCCGAAAAAAATAAATGGTTCTATTGTGAAAGATTGATGAAATGTGAAACGTTTCCGATTCCTTTTGCAATCTATGATGAAAGCAGTGCAAGACGTCCGGATGCGTGGTGTCCAAAGTCTGTTTATGCGCGCTTCGCGCACTTTCATGCGGCATGTTTCAGTCTGTGAGTCGTCGGGATTCTCTTGAGAAAACAGAGAAAGAACAGCGGACAGAGACCCTTCGGAAGGTGAAATCCCGAACCCTGTCAGGAAGAAAAAAGCCCGGGCTGGAATCCTTCGCAAAAAAATGTGTTCACAATTTTCAAAGAGTGTGTATAATAAAAAAGCTCTGCCCCCATAGTAAAACGGATATTACAAACCCCTCCTAAGGGTTAGTTGCAGGTTCGATTCCTGCTGGGGGTGCCATACAGAAAACCGGGATGTAGCGCAGTTTGGTAGCGCACTTCGTTAGGGACGAAGTGGTCGCAGGTTCAAATCCTGTCATCCCGACCATTAAGAAAACCGCATAACAAAGCGGTTTTTCTTTATTCTCGGTTATTATTTCGTTAATATAAAACAGCTTATTTCCCCGGCTTTGGGATAGTTTTGGGATAGTAACCGTATTTTCTGAAATACACCCTTTCCGGAATCTGTTTCCGATACAGGTACAAAGTTACCCGCAAGGACTTTTTAACTACCCTTTGTAATTTTTGTGCTTTTTTCTGCGTACTTCGCATAATGCTTATTATGCGATTATTTGACCGCTGGTCAGTGATTTATTGGAATGTCAAATAATGGCTTATTTATGCGGTTTTCTGATATTCTTCCCTGATTTTATCTTTTTTTCTGAACATGCTTGCATACTTTATCCGTTAATTTTTGATGATTTTTTAACGATTTTCCGGTTTTTTGTTACTGATAACAACAATTCACTGCTTTCAGAGACGTTTTTTCCTTGTCTCTGCTATTTCATTCCTTACGGCTTTCTTGTCTCTGCTTCGGGTACATAGTCCACGGTAAACCGATACCCATATCCTCACGAAACAATGTCCTCCTGCGCTCTCTGACAGCCATTACAGGCATGGACGATAACAATATCCTCTCTCCGTCTTTCGTCCCGTCACGGCTTCACAACGGTTCTAAAATCGAATGATACGGGGATGGGGATAATAGCGCACGATCCTGCGGGCCGGGTTACCCTTATGTCTACCCGCAAAGTTAAAAAACAGTACGTTAATATATAATTATCATGTAATTATGTATAAATGCATGCATGTCAATTCAATGTCGCGGGAATCGTGCAATGCATGTCGTGAGTACAGGCAAGCCACGCACATATTCTCAACGCATAATGAAAAGACGGTTTCCCGTCCAATCAATTTCGAATACACGTTTTTGTGTATCCTCTTGCATAAACCTTACGTGTTTACAGGTATACTTCCCATTACCCCTTACACGTTTTCGTGTATGCTTTGCGGATATTTTGCAGGTTTTTACCACAGAGCCTTACACATTTCCGTGATACCAATTATAGATATATACCACAGGCAGTGAGGTTAATAATATCTGTCATCCTCCGGAACTATACCAGTGAATTTATGCCAATTCTGCGACATGCGATAATGACATGGGCTACCTCGGGCTGTGAACCGTTCTTTTCGAATATAGCCGTTTTCGATAAGTTCAGTCACAGCCTTTTTGAATGTGTCGGGAGTATATCCCTGCTTGACGTATTCGGACTTTCTGAACGTACATTCTCTACGGTTCACTTTATCCTCTTCAGCACAGCGCAAACACATTCTGATCCATAAAAGTTGCGCATTTTTGGTCATACTCACAAATCGGGCACTTTTCAACGTGCTTGGGAAAAAGCTGACAAACGGCTCTTTCTTCCCTTTCGGAATCTTCGACCTTACAGCAGGCGATTGCAAGTAATCCAAATTGGTATTTGGTTTCTTACGTGCGTATGACAGTTTAGAACTCATTCTGTCTTCTTTCTTTCCCCGTTGAGGTAATCAACGAAGCGGTCAAAGTTCACGTATGTTTTACGTCCCGATTTCACCGTCACGATCTCACGCCTCAAACACAGTCTGCGAACGATGCCGTAGCTTAGGCCGGTACGTTCAGCGGTTTCCCGGATCGTCAGCATTGTCGGCACTTTCTCATCCGTCATTATTGCTTACCTCCGTTTTCAATGACGGAGATAATAAAATCCCGTTCCTCTTCTGAGAGTTCATGACGCAATTTGCGGATGAAACCGTCATACGAAATGTTCAGCATGTCGGCAACCTGCCACAGACAAAGTCCGTATTCCTTTGCCTTTTCACGGATCAGCGTATTCGCTTTTTGAGTATTCTGTTTCATTATCTTTCTCCCTTTCTTGCGTCATGTCATTTTGTCCTTTCGTCTGCATTTGTCCTCACGGTCCCATATCCCACCTCGTTCAATCGCTGTAATTGTAGTACAATCCTTTTGTGGGTTAAGTCCACAAAGTTGGACGTCTCATACAAAAAGTTGAACGTTAGGAGGAAAACATGAAATCAACTAGAAATCTGCGCATTGAAATCATTTACCGCTTCGGAAGTATCGACAATTTCTGCAAAGCCGGGCATTTCAAAAAATCATGGTTCCGGCAGAGATTGAAAGACGGACGTTTCCGCATGAGTAGCATTTGCAGGATCATTAAGGTATTGGGACTGCGGGACGATGAAATCGGCTATGTACTTTGGGGAAGTCCGAATGAGTAAAACTATTGTTCGCGTTTCTGTCATCAAAGAATTGATAAGAAAAAGAGGACTGACCAAAGACGAATTTATTAAACGCAGCGGAATGTCTCACGGCACTTTCTACAACACAATGAAGACCGGGAAATGTACTCCCGAAAACGCAATCAAGATTGCCCGCGCGCTCGACGTTTCACCCATCAAAATAGTCCCGTATGTCTCAGACGAATTACGGCTTACCCCGCTTTACTATGAAAGCATTCCTGCAACTTCACGCGTCATCACACCGGAGGAAATCAACGATCTTGTTTTACGAATATTCGATGCAGTTTATGAATGGGCGGGCGATAAAGGTATAGAGATTCATCCAAACTATGAACCGGATGAAGAAACAGGAGGTAATTGATATGGCAACGATTGAAAAGCGGTCAAAAGGTGTGTACCGGATCAAAGTATTCATGCATGTTGACGCAAACGGGAAATCCGTTTTCAAGTCAAAGACGGTCAGACCAAAGGAAACCGCACCCTCAAAGATTGAAAAGGAATTGAACATGGCTGCGTATGAATTTGAAAAAGCGTGCAAACAGGGGAAGGTTTTTGACGGGGACACGCTCACATTCTCGGAGTTTTATGAAAAGTGGTTTGAGGAATGCGCCGGGAAACTGTCACCCGCTGAGAGGGAATCAAACAAGGCAAACATTGAACGGGTTTTTGTTCCCGATCTTGGAACGATTGCCATGAGTAAAATTAGCTCTTATAACATTCAGACCATCGTAAACAGGCTCACAAACGAAGGACTGACCGCAAAGACGGTCCGGAAGTATTACAGTCAGATTTCCCCAGTCTTCAAAAGGGCGTATCAGTGGCGGGTCATTTCTGAAAATCCATGCGCTACCGGATTGATTGAACTCCCGAAAACAAAGAAGTCACAGGGAATAAAGACTTTTTCTGAAAGCCAGGCACGGCATTTTCTCTCGTTCTGTTCTAGTGGAACGATAGACGTTATCGTTGCGGAAACGATACGGAAAAACGGCAGACGTATTCCCGCTCACGTTGAAACCTATCAAATCCCGTATCAGATTTATCTGTTCTTCATGCTTGCATGTTATACAGGGATGAGACGGGGTGAATTGCTTGCGTTCACTTGGAAAGACGTTGATTTAACCGCTTGTATAGTCCACGTTAAGCACTCTGCAAGCCACGCAAAGGATGAGGGCGGGCGTTTTATCAAAGACACGAAAACCACGGCAGGAAAGCGTGATATACCCCTCATTTCGTCACTTGTGCCGTTGCTGAAAGAATGGAAACGGAGACAGCAGGAAAGAATGCGTATTCTTGGCACTGCATGGCAAGGTTCAAAGACCATTGAAAACCAGTTTCTCTTTATTCAGGACAACGGAAAAGGGATGGACGTTTACACACCGACAAAGACATTCAAGAAGGTTCTTGCCCTGTATAATTTGACGACCGCAAGGGAAGAAGAACGGATACCGGACGATCTCACCCTTCATGGATTACGGCATCTTTACGGCAGTATTCTTCTTGCAAATGGGGTCCCTATTGCCACGGTTTCAAAACTCATGGGGCATAGCACCGTTGCAGTGACGATGGAGGTGTATATGCATGATGTGAGTGAACCGGAAGAAACACGCAACCAGATTGAGCGCATCTTCCAAACCAAAGAAGAAGTACAGGAAACGCCACGGTTTTTGGGATAGTTTTGGGATAGTACACTATGAAACCCCATATCACACCATGAAACGAAATGTCACGAAAACCGCATAACCATGCGGGTTTATGGCACTTCATGAAAAATCACGGAAACCATTCCTCATAATTAGGGACGAAGTGGTCGCAGGTTCAAATCCTGTCATCCCGACCTTCAGAAAACCGCATGAATGTGCGGTTTTTCTTATTTCGGTTCTTCCATGAACCGGGGTATGCACTCATCAGATCGGGATATTTCCGGGGACCTTTTTTCCGATTTCTTATTTATCTTGAAAATGAGGAGTATGAAACACGGCCTGCAATTCTGCATGTCTGACAAAGCTGCGTTTACGGGAATGAGAGCATAGTTCACATGATTCCTACTGTTTTCGTTCGCCAGATCCCCTGGCATCACTCTTACGCATCCTCTG
>JAFWCM010000226.1 GCA_017536885.1 Solobacterium sp. | reverse complement strand
GTACAGGCTTAACACCGCGTGAAAAATCCGGCGGTTGCTGTCATTGTAAAAATCAGACTCCGCCAGTCCTTCTTCCACGGCGATCCGGGCCGAGCCCGAATAAACCATGATATTGCCGAGCAGCGAGGCTTCCGCCTCAGGGGCTGAAGGAAGGTTTACAAAAGGCATTATTCCTTCCCTTTCAGCTGTACGTTCAAGGTGGCGATGACGCCCTTGTAAAGCTCCGCCCTCACCTTGGTCACGCCAAGGGAAGCGATCGGTTCGGTATCGAGAATCTTGCGCTTGTCGATCTTATAGCCGCGCTTTGCGAGTTCTTCGGCGATCTGCTTGGTGGAAACCGAGCCGAACACCTTTCCGTCCTTGCCGGTATTCACCCGGAATTCCAGCATCTCGCCTGCGAGCTTCTTCGCAAGTTCTTCTGCCGCTGCCTTGTCTTTCGCTGCCTGCAGGGCTTCTTCCTTTTTCTGTTCCGCGAGGATTTCGCGGCTCTTTTCGGTAGCCGCTACCGCAAGTCCTCTTGCGATCAGATAATTGCGGCCGTATCCGTCGGCCACCTCAACGATGTCGCCCTTCTTTCCGAGCTTTTTGACATCACTTTTCAGAATCACCTTCATGATTTACCTCCTCGAAATATTCGTCGACCCGGCTCAGAAGCTCTTTCTCAAGGTCGTCGATTGAACATCTTTTTCTCTGCATCGCAGCCGCGGTCATATGGCCGCCGCCGTTCATCTTCTCCATGATCAGCTGCACATTGACTTTGCCGTTGGAGCGGGCGGAAATCGCCGTCTCTCCGTCGGTGTCATTGGCGAGCACGAAGACCGCGTCGACATCCTGGATGTCCAGCAGCCGGTCGGCCACCTGGCTCATCAGCGAGCGGCTCAGCGCCATTTTCGTATACGGCACCGTGATCACGCCGTGATCATGGCGTTTTGCCAGCGACATGCAGGTCGCCTTCAGGGTGAATTCATCATAGGTATCCTTGAGGAATTCGTCCACCTTCATCGGATCCGCGCCCATCTTGCGGAGTGCCCCGGCCGCTTCAAAGGTTCTCGAACCGGTGCGCACATGGAAGCGGTTGGTATCGATCATCATGCCGGCAAGCATGATGTTGGCATCCAGTTCGGAGATCTCCACCCGCGGACTGATATAGGGATACATCTCGGTGATGAGCTCACAGGCCGAGCTGGCGCCCGCCTCGATGTAGACCAGCACCGGCTGAACACCCATCTCCGCGGTACGGCGGTGATGGTCGATGATCGCAACTTTCTTCGCGCTTTCCAGCACCTTGGATCCGTTGGATTGCTTTGCGTTATGGTGGTCCACCATGATCACCAGGGTATTGGACTGAAGCTGGTTGAGAGCTTCGTTTTCCGTTACGAAATGAACTTCTTCCTTCAGCTCTTCGCTGTTTTCCTTCAGAACGGCACTGAGCTTTTCCTCCACACCGCCGGTCTTTTCGATAATGCATGTCTGCTTGTGCAGGCTTTGGGCAGCGCGGGCCATACCGATCGCGGCACCCACGCAGTCAAAGTCCATGTTTCTGTGGCCGCAGATGATCACGTTGCTGGAGCGGCTGATCAGCTCCCGCAGCGTATGGCCCATAACGCGGACTCTGACGCGGCTTCTCTTTTCGGCCGCCTCACTTGAGCCGCCGAAGTACTTCACGTCTTCGCCCACCTTCTGTACGACCACCTGGTCGCCGCCGCGGTTCTGCGCGATTTCCATCAGCTTGGTCGCAATCTCGTCGAGCTCGCCATAGCGGTTGGAGCCGCGGGCAAACGACATTGACAGGGTGATCGAGACATCCTGTTTCTGTGCCTGTTTGCGGACGGTGTTGACGATCGAGAAATGATCCGCCGCAAGATCGGAGAACATCTTCTCATTGAGAAACATATAATAGCGCGAATTGGAAATGCGCTTGAAGAGAATTCCCTTCTCCCGGCAGTAATCCGTAAACGGCGTGCGCACCGCGGTATTGATGTTGGCAACGGTCGCATCATCCTCATACTGGGTGGACTCATCATAATTGTCCAGGGCCGCAATACCGACCACCGGCTGTCCTTCCTCATAGCTGAGTCTCGCGTTTCTTTCCTCGGTGATGTCCCGGAAGAGAATGACCGGTTCATCCGGTTTGCGGGTGATGAGATAAGTGCGGTCATCCAGCTGTACCTGGGTGGTCTCATCCGATCCGGAAATCAGCGGATCGGCTTCCGGAAGCCAGGAGAGCAGCTTGTATCCGACCCGGTCGATGCCCCGCTCCTGGAAGAGATCGCTCATCCAGTTAATCACATAGTCATCGTCATAGGTGATCATTCCCGTCTCACCGAAGAGAAAGGCATCTCTGGCGGTGCTGCCGAGAATTTCCTGCACCCCTTCGCTCTGTTCCTTCATGAAGGTTTCGACCCGGTCGAGAATGTAGAAAAACAGCACCGCCTGAATGATTAACATGATCGTGGCGGTCATGATTCCCTTTTCTAGTCCGGCCCGGAATAAGAACAGCAGTGCCGCTTCCGCGACAAGCACCGCGATCAGGATCCGGCGGAGGCTGTTGATTCGCTTATGCATTGGCCGCGCCCTCCCTCAGTTTCCGGTGCATGTCGGTGGTGATATAAAGAAAGCCGAAGATCACAAGCGCGACCGGCATGATAAAGATCAGAAGAATGCCGATCAGAACTCCCATGCCCGTTTTCCCGTTACGACGGATCGCAAAATAGACCACGACGCCGATATAGCCGAAGGCAAGCAGATAGATGAAGCCGCACATGCCGAGCCCCTGCAGGATACTCTGATGAAGCTGATTCTCAAGCGGTCTTAACAGGGAATAATAATAGGCCATGAATCCCACAAATCCGAGATACCCGGTCCACTTGGGCGGATAGTAATCCGCAAGCGGGGTCGGGGGATCAATCGGAAAGCGCAGCCGCTTGAGCAGAAGCCGGCTTAACAGATGCGTCACCAGTCCCTGCAGCACACCGGTCAGAATCGCGGAGACCACAATAATCGTGCGGATGAACTGGTTGAGATCCACCGTCGGGGGAATTGTCGCACCGGTCTGGGCAAACACCGTATTCATCATTTCGCTCATCTCTTTCGTTTCGGCCGCAAGATCATAACCGAATACGGAAGCGAAGATGACGGTTGAGATCACATTGACAAGCGCGCCCATGATCATCGTAAACAGGACGATCTTATGGCTGTCCCGGTGGGCATAGATCCCGCCGCCGTACACCATGCCGATGAGGCTTTCCGAAGCGACGTAGAACAGGGTCGGTATTCCGCCTAAAAAGAATCCCAGAAGACACATTGCCGCAAAGACCACCCAGCTGTCCTTCATGCCGTATTTTGCGGAATAAAAAACCATCGGAATCGGAAACAGGAAAAGAAACATATCCTGAAACAGTCCGCCGAGCTGCCGGTTGATCAGTAATACGGCTCCGACGATCGCACACATCATCGCGCCGTCTGTCAGTCTTCGTACATCGTTATTCACACTGCTCCTCCCCAAAAAACATGCGGTGCATGATCATAGATTATAGCATTTCCTTATTTTTTATTGAAATTTAGCTCCAAATCCGGGTAAGAATCGCGGAAAAGAGAGAGAAAACACGGTCAGAAGACGCTGGTCAGTCTTTTGACCGTGCTGATCATCAGAGATTCAGAGCGTTATGCTGAACTGCCGGACTGCGCGAAGATCCTCTTTTCATCTTCCCTAGTCACGAAGCCTCTCTGCGCTTTGCCGCAAAGACCGCGTTTTATGAAGAAGGAATCGGGGTCCGGCATTTTCACATTTGTGCATGCATTCCTGCATGTTCAGGGAGCCGTATAGCCGATCAGTTCCTGTTCCGGCGGAGGACAGCTGTCCGCCTGCTTTACCCTCAGACACAGCCGTTTCTGGTACGCAAGGGTTTTTGAAAAGGCTTCGGCTCTGAGATGATACCATCCGTAAAGACAGAAGTCAGAGGTGCTCTCTTCCGCAAGAAAGAATCCCAGTGTCTGGATATCCGCAAAACAGCAGGTAAACACCTTCCGGCCGGCAAACACATACGGCACCTCCGGAAGCGGAGAAGGCTGAACCTGAACCGTGAGCTCAATGGTTTTCCCGTCATACTCCTCTGGCTGTTCCAGAGAATCCAGATAGAAGCAGGCATAGTCTTCTTCCCTGATGTTCAGAACATCCTTATTCCTGTCATAAGTCAGAGGAATGCCGAATGCCTTTTCATGATATCCCATCGGACTTTCCCAGAGATAGGATGCCTTCGGAGAGATCAGACGAAACGGGGTGCTGTAGGAAAGCAGATCTTCCTTGTTTTCCGCCCGGTTGAACAGGACCAGGACAGCGTTCTGCAGAATCCGGGTAAACTGGCGCCGCAGATTATAGAAATACAGCGCCAGCGTTTCCCCATTGATCAAAGCGGTTTTCGCCTTAATGCACAGCTCTTCCGGAAGAGATTCCACAAGGCCGTCAATCATCACGTTATCTTCGATGATGACGCGGTCCGGCTTGATGCGCTCCAGTTCCGACATACAAAAGGCAGCGATATTCCCGCTGTCTTTGTAACAGGAAACAAAACACTGTCTCTTCCGAAGAGCTTCTTCGTCATAGGACACTTCCCCCTCTTCGAAAGAGAGAATCAGCGTCGTTCCGTATTTGTAAAAATAATCATGAAAAAGATTGTCCTGAATGTATGTGGTTTTTCCCGAATCCAGAAATCCGGAATACAGATAGGCATCAATCTTTTTCATACGTGCAGGTGATTCAGTCTTCGTAAACGCAGACCAGACGTCCTTTGACTTCGCCTCTTGTCAGCCGTTCGATTCCCTCTCCGATTTCTTCAAAGGAAATGGTGTTGATGACCGGATCCAGTTCTCCGGAGGCAAGAAGATCCAGGCAGTCCTTCAGGTCTGCCGTCGTGCTTCCCTGCGAACCGGCAAAGGTGAGTTCCTTCATGATCATCGCCATGGTGTTGATTTCCGCTTCATCTTTCGCCATACCGACGATGACAACTCTTCCGTACTGTGCCACGACATTGATCGCATCGGTGGTTGTCTGTCCGCCGCCGGCGAAATCGATAATGACATCGAGATTCTTGTCGGCGAATTCCTTGATGCTGGATTTCACTTCCTTCGCACCGAGACTTAATGCGAGCTCCTGAGCTTCCTTCTTGCGGGTAGCGACATAAACCTCCGCTCCCTTGACAACCGCAATGCGCACTGCGAACTGGCCGAGTCCGCCGACACCGATGATACCGACCTTCATTCCGGCCTTGACGCCGCCGACCGTGCATACCGCATGATAGGAGGTTGCGCCGGCATCCGTAGCCGCCGCTGCCTTGGCATAGGAAAGACCTTCGGGAACCCTGACGAGCTGTTCCACCGGGGCTGTGGTCATTGTGCCATAGCCGCCGTCACGTGTATAACCCGGCGTTGTTCCGTCTTTTGCATAGAGCGGGCATACTGCCACGACATCGCCGACCTTCCAGCCTTCAACGCCTTCTCCGATTTCAACAATTCTGCCGCATACTTCGTGCCCCATGATGACAGGGACGCGGAAACTCGGCATCCAGCTTTCATGTTCGAGCGCGCTGACATCGGAATGGCATAAGCCGCCCGCCAGTGTTTTGAGGACGACATAGCCCGGCTTTGCCTTCGGATCCGGTTTTTCAACCATTTTCAGAGGAATATGTGTTCCGGTAAATTCCCAACCTTTCATATTGATTTAAATATCTCCTTTCGCTGCATTCATTGTATCAGAGCATTTCCATATTAACGGGATGAATTCTTTTAAAATCTGATTGTTTTCCATCAGCTGAAAGAGTACAGATCCTTTTCAAAGATGCCGTGTTTTATCCTTCTCCAAACCCCCGCATGCAGTGCCCATCACACAAGACACAGCGGCGCTTTCCTTCCATGACTGAAGTCCCGCACGGGTTTCATTGAAAAAGCACTCGCTGAGTGCTTTCGTTCTGTCAGAGGTTTCTTCAGGCGCCGTATTTTGCCTTGTAGGTTTTGTCAAGCTGGTCGATCTTGGCGAG
>JAFWCM010000225.1 GCA_017536885.1 Solobacterium sp. | reverse complement strand
TCTTTCAAAACCGGAAACCGGAATTTTGGACAGAAGATGAGGTGATATTGCGTCAGGTATAAACAATGCGAAGAACTGTGATATTGTTTATCTTCCGGTTTCGTCATCCGAATGTTCTCCGAGCTGATACTTCTCCTGTATGCCCCGTCTCATCAGTTCAAGGAAGGTCACAGTCCTTTGTTCGTCGACAGAATATATGCGGGCAAGGTTTTCAAGTTCGATCTTCCATTCTCCTTTGTCTTTTCATGTGCCGGTGGTTCAGTTGTCTCCGTATTCTGAGACTCTGCCGGAAGAGCAGGTGCAGGTGTGCCTTCTGAGACATCCTGACCATCCCGAAAGAAACAGGAACATCCCCGCAAAAAGCATTAACAGTTTTTTGTCATGATAATTGTACCTTTCATACTTTCGTAAAATCTGTTTTAACAAAGCCTGTCGGCTTCCTAAATAATAGTAAACAAATCTTTAAATCCCGCACTTTGAATGTAAAGTCTCAGAACTCTTGTTATGCAGAGCACCTGAGGCCAGGCAGCGGCATCAGCTTTTCTCTTCCGTTCACAAATCACGCAAAGAAGCGTCAGGCACTTCCGCTGCCTCTGATCACCGTTTTGTCTGCTCTTTGAAGCAAGCCGGATTCTATGGAGAAAAAACGGACACCCCATATTCAGGGTATCCATTGATAAACAACCTCAGTTTTCAGGACTCATTTCAGATGGTTTCGATCTTGATCAGGTTGGTGTTGCCGGACTGACCGATCGTACCGCCGCCGGTGATGACAATCTTGTCTCCCGGCTTGAGATCCATCGCTTCCATCGCCGCTTTCTTGGCGACATAGAACAGGACTTCCGTGGAAGGAACGACTTCTTCCATTAAAGGGGTTACCGCCCAGGAGAGGGCAAGGCTGCGCCATGTCTTCTCATTGGTCGCAAGACCCACGATATCCACCGGCGAACGGAAGCGGGAAACCATCTTGGCAACCCGGCCCGACATCGTGCAGGCTACGATCGCCTTGGCCTTGACATCCATTGCCATACCGCAGGTTGCGTGAGACACCGCATCCATCTCGGTCTCGATCTTGAAATCATACTGATAGAACTGCTTCTTGTAGTCGATGTTCTGTTCCGCGGTCTCGGCGATCTTCGCCATGGCCTTGACAGCCTGCACCGGATACTGACCGGCTGCCGTCTCGCCCGACAACATGACCGCACTGGTACCGTCATAGACCGCGTTGGCGACGTCACTGGTTTCGGCTCTTGTCGGCCGGGGATTGTGAATCATCGATTCGAGCATTTCGGTGGCGGTGATGACCCGCTTGCCGATCATGCGGCACCGCGAGATCAGATCTTTCTGAATCGCGGGCAGACGCTCAAACGGAACTTCGACACCCATGTCGCCGCGGGCGACCATGATGCCGTCGCATTCCTCACAGATTTCATCGATGTTGTCATAGCCGGACTGGTTCTCGATCTTGGCGATCAGTTCGACGGTGTTGTCTTTGCCCAGGGACCTCAGCAGATTGTGCACATCGACGAGATCCTGTTTGACGGAGACAAACGAGCAGGCGATGAAATCGACGTCGTTTTCCACACCGAAGGCGATATCGGCCTTGTCCTGTTCCGAAAGGTAGACCTGCTGTAAATGCTTGCCCGGGAAGCTCATGGATTTGCGGTCGCTGAGCTCGCCGCCGGCAAGGATCACGGTTTCGATTTCGGTATCGGTGGTGCTGATCACCTCAAATTCGAGAAGCGCGTTGTTCAGAAGAATCCGGTCTCCCTTATTGAGTTCTTTTGCCAGGTTCTTATAGCTGACGGAGACGATCTCTTCATTGCCGCTGACGGATTCGGTAGTAAAGCGGAAGGTATCTCCCTCTTTTAACATGACCTTTCCGTTTTCAAAGGTGCCGATCCGAAACTCCGGACCCTTGGTGTCGAGAAGGATCGCGATGGGAAGGTTCAGCTCTTCTCTGACCTTCTTGATCCTGCGGATCCGCTCCAGATGTTCTTCATGGGTGCCATGGGAAAAATTGAGTCTTGCGACATTCATTCCGGCAAGGCAGAGATCCCGCAGTGTCTCTTCCGATTCGCTGGCCGGGCCGATCGTACATACAATCTTGGTTTTGCGCATATTGTCTCTCCTGTTTGTTCTGTTTCTCCGTCCATATTATAAAGAATTAACGGGATATTTACATACTCTCTAAAAGTCATTTTAAAACCGGACATGTTCTGTCCGGTTCAGGGTTATGCCTGCTTCTCGGTGAGAACCCGGCGGATGTGTCCGAGCGGATCCTTAATCAGAAGCGCTGCGGTCCAGATCACAAGACCCAGGGCGACCACGGAGAGTCCGAGGAATGAGTCGTTGAGCATGTCCTGCATGGAAGGTGTGAAATACGCCGCCTTCAGTTCGGCATATTCAAACAGTGCATCCACCAGCCACATGATTGACGCTCCCCAGTACATGAAACACAGAAGCGAAAGATTCAGGCGGTTGCCGTCCACATACCACTTCACGGTTGCGATGACAGCCGCAAACACGCATATCAGCAATGTCATGGCTTACCCCAGCTGATCCGCCGTCTTGTTTTCTGCCGGCCGTTTGACGATCGCATCCGCAGCGACGCACATCAGTGCCCATACGCCGGTGATCAAAAGAGCCATGCATACACCGACCGTGGACATCTCATGGAACATCTCCGCCGCATCTGCGGGATCTCCCATCGCGGTAAGGAACGGAAACCAGGGAACCACTTCTCCGTGCCATACATGTTCGAACGCAAGCAGAATAACGCCGCCCCACAGCAGTGCGCTGAGCCACTTCAGCTTCCGGGACATCGGAATCTGTACGGTGTGATTTGCCTCTTCCTTTTCCTTCTTCGCGGCTGCCCTTTCAATCAGGGTGACGACCGCCGCTTCGGCGGCAGGTACAATAAAGCATGCCATATCATTTCCTCCTCTGGCTTTGTCTTTCCCGAAAAACAAAGAAAGACATACAAATCTCTTCAAAGATTCATGCATGTCTTCATGACAAACAGTTTACATTCTACAGGTACTTCATCACCCCGCT